>CAZRNA010000004.1:29977-67818 GCA_964601325.1 uncultured Candidatus Bathyarchaeia archaeon | reverse complement strand
CACCCATTGCGAGCAGGTACCTGGCTCCTTCGGCTCCCGCTGCAGCATACACAATCGGCTTCTCAGTATTCTTCAGCATAAGTGACGCTTCCTGAAGCCACGCTGTTTCGTAAGGCATGTCTGAGGCACCGCCGAGCGACATCACAAATGAGATGTTAGGCAGTGCGTCACCAAGGACACTAGCTTTAATCACGTCATCGCTGGTGGACGGCCTGAAGTCTCCGCTTTCTATGTCAAGAGTGTACGGGGTAGGAGTTCCTCCAAGCCCAAAGTATGCTCTGCCATCTTCCAACACGAGATCGTTAGCCTCGATTCGCCCCCCGAGGATCACCTTCCTCGGAGCTTTGCTCAAGGAATCCTTGACAAGGTGCTCTGGGATTCTCACCCTGTTCTTCTCTTCATCGACATCAGCTCCGCCTTTCTTGAAGACCTCAACTATGGTCTTTGACTTGACCTGCAATCCAAGCTGTTCCAGAATCTCCAAAGAAGCTCCATGAATTGCCTCGATGTCCGAACGTGAAAGTGGACGGAATACTCCGCCGCGAATTCCTCGCTTCACCATTTCTCATAACCATCCTATTTGAGACCGAGCAGACTCTTCACGAGCTTAACCGCATCAACCGCATTCGGGGCATACCCATCCGCTTTGATGTCCTTGGCCCATTGCTCTGTCGCAGGGGCTCCGCCAACCAACAGTATGTGCCGATCGCGTATTCTTCTCTTGACGAATTCGCTGACGATCTCTCGTTGTACCGGCAGGCTCGTGCTCAGGAGAGCTGAAGCGCCCACGATCCTAGCACCAACTTCATTTGACTTCGAAGCAAAATCACCAACCGAAACGTCTGTCCCCAGATCCAGCACCTCAAAGCCTGAGGCAAACAGCATTGCCGCTACAATGTTCTTTCCTATGTCATGGATGTCGCCTGAGACCGTTCCTAGAACGACTTTTCCAAAAGATCTCTGACTCGTCCGAGCCTTAGCCATTGCAGGCCGTAGAACGCTCTCCAGCGCCTCTTTGGCCGCAGCTGCTGCACCAACGAGGTCCGTTAGGAAGGCTTCGCCCTTCTCGAATCTTTCGCCGACTCTCCTCAAACCTTTCGCAATGCCGTTCTCCACAATATCTGCGGGATCGATATCGGCATCGAGTGCACGCTTAGAAAGAACTATCACCATGTCGGGATCCATCTGCTCAACCGAACTGGCCAGTTCGTCAAGAATCTGCATAGGCAAAGAAAGCTCCACCAATTGGCAGCATTTCTTCTCACTATCTCTTAGCTTTGCATGCTTTGACGTTCAGAAGTGGTGAAGTGGCCGGAAGACCCAAGGCTAATATTGGTAGACCCTCCAGTGTGTGGCGCGCCGAAACAGGGGTACCATCGAGATGAGTTCGAAGTCTGAGGTTATCGAGAACCTAAGAAAAGCAGTGCTTGACTTAGATGTGGACCGAGTTAGAGCCGTCGCTCAAGAGGCAGTTCAACTTGGAATGGATCCCATTGAGGCAATCGATGAGGGCCTTGCGAAGGGCGTTCGCACAATCGGAGACAAGTTCGCCGCAGGAGAAGCCTTCCTGACAGAGCTTGTCATGGCTGGAGAAGCCATGAAAGCAGGAGTTGAAGTTCTCAGACCAGTCATCCTCCAACGCAAGCTCCACCGAAAAAGCACTGGGATCGTGGTCATCGGCACGGTCCGCGGAGACATCCATGACATAGGAAAGAACATTGTAGCGGTAATGCTGGAAGCAGCCGGTTTCGAGGTAAATGACCTCGGTGTTGATGTACCCCCAGACAAGTTTCTGAACAAGACCAAGGAGTCGAAAGCACAAATAGTTGCCATGTCAGCATTGCTGACTGTCACCACTCCGGAACAGAAGAATACGGTGCTTGCAATCGAAAAGGCGGGCATACGGAAGAATGTGAAAGTGGCGGTAGGCGGAGCCGCAGTCACCCCTGAATGGGCCCGCGAGATTGGGGCAGAAGGCTACAGCGACAATGCCGTCGATGCAGTCGAGCTCTTCAAGAAACTGGTGGCTTCTTAGGATCTGAGTATCTGACAGCTCAGTCCGTACTCAAGCTCTCGTTTCGAAATCCCTAACGATCCGTGTCAGTCCCTCTTTTGTGCTTGCGAACAGCTCTGGCGGATGATGCTCGCCGAGAAGCTTGCGAGCTTTTTCCCTGGCGGATTTCACGATATCCTGGCCACCCCTGTGTGTCCAACGGCCGAAAGCCGCACGAGACGATATGTCAGGGATCCAATACTCGCTCTTGAACTCCTTCAACGTGTGTGCTTCCTTCAGGAACTGCCCTCCATGGCCGACCTTGCGCACAAGATCGACCACGAGCGTCTCAGAGTTCGCTCGCATTCCTTTCACGACCCTGTCCAGGTACCCGAGGATCTCGTTGTCGATTACCAACTGCTCATAGCTGACAATCATTCCGCTGGAAAACATCCCTGGATTCAGCATCAGATCAGCTCCTCCAAGGTAGATCGCCAACCCTGTAATCGCCTTCTCCCAAGCAGTCTGTTCATCGTGTACGTGCGCGTCTGTATCGGGTCCTGCTGAGAGGCAGGGGAGACCATAGTGCTTCGCCACTTGGGCACTCGCAATTCTCATTATTGCGCCCTCAGGGGATGCGATCGCTGCGCTAGCCTCGCGCATGTCAAGAACCGTAGGAACGTATCCGTAGATCACGGGAGTCCCGGGTCTGAGCAGTTGCGCAACCACCAAGCCAGTCAGGGTCTCTACATTCTGCAATAGCAGCACGCCGGCGAGAGTGATCGGAGCGGTTATTCCGGCAATTGGCTGTGAGATGATGTGAAGAGGGACGCCTGTTGACGCCGTTTCGATCAGTGTCTCAATCGCGTTCTTCTCCCATCGAAGTGGACTGGTAGGGGAAGCCATTGATGTGATTGGTGGTTTGGAAGAAAGGTCTCGCCCACCGCAGGCATGTTTTGCCATTTCGAAGACTGCTCTGGCAATCTCTGCATCTGACAGCGAGAAATGGCAATGCTTCGAGGTATTGTTCAGGATTGCTTCCACTGCGTGAAGCTCAGCAGATCTTGCAGGCACGTCTTGAGGGATAGCCTGAGTGCCGACCACATGTATGTTCGGCAGAGCATCAGCGAGTCTTGTGAATTCTTCGACATCGTGTTTGGTAGAGGGGCGTCGTTCCCCTGTCTCAGAATCCAGAGTGTAGGTCGCGTCAAATCCACTGATGTTGTAGGTTCTTTTTCCTTCAAGCCTTATGCTGTTGGCACCGCTTCTGTCGAAGAGCTCTACAGTTCTCTGTCTCGCTGAGGACACGGATTTCCTTACTAGGTTTTCAGGGATTGTTGCGATTCCCGTTCTGTGATCGACACGCGCGCCGGCTTTCTCCAACAGTTGACATGCTCTCTCGCTTGCAATCGAGACTCCGACATCGGAGAGAACCTGAATTGTTGCCCTGTCGATCTCTTCGACTTCGTCAGAACTAAGGACTTTCGCTCTGAGTTCCAAATGTCCTATCCTCACTTGAGCGCATGGTGTACAAACGACCATACTGAAAAGGCTTGAATTGAGACCCCACGCCGCCTCCGGGACTTCTTGGCATGTGCCATCTGCTTGAAGAGAAGGTGAGTTCGGTCGAAAGTTTCTTATACTGACCGCACGGCCGTATCTTCCACGAAAATGGTGAACTACAATGGCAAGCAAACCAAAAGTATTCGTTAGAGAAGCAACAGGGCTCGTTCGAGAAATCGGTGTGCGCGATCATGCATTGACGGCCATGAACGGCGTGGTTCCGTTGGCCGCAATCGCGATGACTCCATTCTGGATCTACGTCGCTATCCCCGGAGGAGATCCGACGATCGGTATTGTCCTCGGTTGCCTGTTCGGAATCTTCGGATACATAACCTCGTATGCAATGAGTGCGGCTACGTTTCCACGTTCAGGCTCTCCATGGGTCATGCAGAGCCGTGTTCTTTCACCGTGGATCGGATGGCCAAGCGAAGTACTCATGTGGCTCGGATGGATCGTCGCGTTGGCACTTTACCCCAGCGCCTATTTCATTCAGTTCGCATTGATGCCAGGCCTTTATGCAATGGGAGTCTCAAGCAGCAATGAAGCTCTGAAAGCAGCTGCCATGTGGCTGCTGGCTGAACCATCTGCAGCGTTTGTGCTCGGAACAATATTCCTGATCTTCTGTGTGCTCATCGCGGTCTCAGGCACCAGGAGACTCGTCAGAGACTTCCAGATACCTATCACAGTCATCATGTTCATCGCAATATTCCTGATGATGTGGCTCTTCGCAACAACCAGCAAGGAACAATTCGCAGCACTAATGCCAAAGTACCTGGGCAACACGTACGATGGGATAATCCAAGCGGGCAAAGATCTGCCAACGATGACCCCGCTCTCTTACGCATTTCCGGCCGTGATGGGAGCAGCCGGATTCTCGGCAGGCTCAGCTAATACCTACTGGAACGCTTGGAACGTGGGCGAAGTGAAACGTGCAGGCGACGTCAAGATGCAAATGCTGTCAATGTGGATTCCAAGCGTCCTCATAACACTGCTCGCAGTCGTAGTCTATTCTGAGCTCTACGGCCTCATGGGAAGGGACTTCTTGATATCGCTCATCAATTTCTCAAACCTGTCATCGGGAGTGATCAAGGCGCCTCTCACATGGGGTGGAGTGGCAATCCCCTACACTGCGATGATGCTGGCTGACAATTACTGGCTGCAGCTAATCATCATGCTCGGGCTGATATGTGCAACCCTCGCGTACGTTCCTGCAACATGGCTGATTATTACCAGAGACATGTTCGCTTGGTCCTTTGATCGACTACTCCCCGCTAAGTTCTCTGAAGTCAACGAGAGATTCCATACTCCGGTCTGGAGCATATTCGCAAACTTCATAGTGGCAGAGATACTGGTGCTCCTCTTCACGTATTTGCCCCAGTACACCAGTGGCTTCTTCTCAGTAGGTTGGGACGCAACGCTCGTGGAGACCACGATACTCTGCATAGCGGTTGCAGTGCTGCCCCTGAGGAAAACCTTGTGGGCACACTCCCCTGTGAAGAACTGGAAGCTGGCCGGTATCCCCATCATAACAATCGTCGGCATCATAGGCGCCTACTACAACGGATACGCGGTATTCCTCTTCTCCACCAGCCCATCTGTCGGATTCGCCGGAACCGGCGCTGGATGGATCATACTCGGCGCAGCAGTAGTCGCATTCATACTCTACCCAGTGATCCGAGCATATCGCAAGAGCCAGGGCATTGATATCGACCTGATCTTCCGCGAAGTGCCGCCAGAATAGAGAACCAGACCGAACAGACCCTACTTCTTCCCCTTTTTCTTTCTGTGGTTGAGGCAGCAACGATACTCTTCGACGAGTCCTTATGCAAACCCCCGTGAGCGAACCAGTACGCGCTAAGAGTGCCGACCGGTCCCAGTGTTTTCGTCTATTGAACCGCCTTACCGAAGCTAGATAGCCCCGTCAGAGAAACGTTATGAGCATACCCCGCCAGTTTCCATGACAGAATCGAACTTTGGTGGAATGACGACGAATTGGCCAAGATCGGATTCCTTGCACTTGCCGCTCAGTGGTTCTGGGATACGAACATGTCAGACTCCGCGATGACTAGAGAAGTTCAAACCCAGATTGGGAAAATCGAAACGGGCATTTCTGCATCTCACGAACTGATCAGTGCAGGCCTTGTCACCACTGAGGATTCCGCAAGATCTGCAGCAACCAAGTTCAGAGAAGCGGACGTAGATGCGTTGGTCGCTTGCTGCATAATGTGGAGCGAAGACCAGCCTCTTCTCAGAGTCCTCGAGGAGATGAAGGACACTCCGCTTCTACTCTGGTGCTGGACCCCAGGCACGTCGCTTCCTGAGAGCCTCAGCGCACTTGACTTGACTAAATGGAGTGGGCCAGTGGGTGCGCAGCAGATTTCTGGGACGCTGAGGCGTTCCGGACGAAAGTTCACGTTCGTCATCGGAAACCACAAAGAGAAGGAAACCATTCGAGAAATCCAAGAGTTCCTTGCAGCGGCTGCGGTTGTTAGGAGCCTGAGGCACACAAGAGTCGGCCTACTCCCGTACAGATACTATGTGATGCCGAACACTTGGGTCGACGAATTCGACCTGATGAGCAAGATCGGCATAGATGTCATCTACGTCTCAGTAGGCGAGCTAGCCTCGGCGGCAGGATTGGTCAAGGACGCAGAGGTCAAGAGCTACATCAATGGGCTCCAAGAGATGCATGTCTCTCCTCAGGTTTCTTCCAAGGGGCTCTCAGAAGCGGCTAGGATTTCACTTGGATTGGCCAATATCGTCAAGGATCGACGGCTGGACGCTGTCTCCATCGGCGACTGCAATGATGAACTTCATGCCGTATTGAAGTGCAGGCCTTGCCTTTACCTCCCGTCGATATTCGAGCGTGGTGTTGTCGTCGGCAGTGAGGGAGATCTAGGAGGAATTCTAGCCCAACTCATACTTGCAAGACTCTCAGGTCAGCCCACTATGTTCACGGAGATCTTCACGTACGATGAACAACAGAATCAGATCCTTGTCGGGCACGCCGGTATGCATGACATCAGACTCGCCGGAGACCGGTCAGCTGTGACGATCACTCCCGACTACGAGTACCCCAAGGAAGAAGCGGGGGTGTGGATGGCATTCTCTGTCAAACCAGGACCCGTCACGCTTCTGTCAATAACGAGCGATCAAAGGAGCTTCCACTTCGTCGCGATAAAGGGTGAGGCCCTCCCCGCGAAGGGAAGACTACAAGGTTACCCGAATGCGCTCGTCAAGCTGGGAATGCCCCTCAGATCCTTCTTTGCCGCAACCACGACCGTGGGAACGACACAGCATTGGGCACTCGTGCCTGGAGACCTCAGAGGCAGCATATCAAAACTCGCCCAAGTTCTAGGCATCGACTGCACAATTCTGGACAGGGCTTAGGAAAGCTAAAATGCCCATTGCTCTCTAGAGCGGCGGGACGCGCCGTGCAGGAATAGTAACCGCAGAGCGCAGCAGAGGTCAAATCATGCCGATCAAGGATATCCACGAGGAGACAAAGAGAATACTTGGCCTAGCTGAAGAACGCAAGGTTGTCCTTCGCCTCGTGGGCGGTATGGCTATTTGCTTCCATTGTCGCAGTGCCGAGAAACCTCCGCTCACTCGAAGATACGTCGATGTGGACCTGGTCGGTCATGCGAAGCAGTCGAAGCTGATCAAGAAGCTCTTCGTAGATCTTGGGTACACCCCAAGAGATCGATTCAATGCAATGCATGGCGACACCCGGCTGATCTTCAATGATCTAGAGAATGAACGTCGCGCGGACATATTCCTTGACGTCTTCAAGATGTGCCACGTTTTCAACTTCAAACACCGACTTGAGATCGAACCATACACGCTTTCTCTTGCGGACTTGTTGGCCACGAAACTCCAAGTTGTACAGATGACAGAACGAGAATACAAGGACCTGATGTGTCTGCTGCTTGACCACAGTGTCGGAAGCAAAGACGAACCTGAAGTCATCAACGGTGCCTACCTAACGAAACTCACTTCGGGCGACTGGGGAATGTACATGACATTCAAACAGACGATTCACAACCTGCTAGGTGCTCTCGACGCCTACGGACTTGCGGCGGAGCAGCAGCAGATAGTCAAAGATCGAGCTCAGCAGATACTCACCATGATAGAGGAGGCGCCCAAGAGTATGTCATGGAAAGTGAGAGCTAGAGTGGGGGAGAAAGTCCCTTGGTACGAACTTCCGGAAGCCGACAAGGAGATCGTTAACTAGTACGGATCTGCGGCTCTAGGCTAGAGTCTCCAGATGCCGAATTCCCCTACCGTCAGAGAAGTCTCCACCGGCTCATACCATCTTTTCTTCGCGCCGATCGTTGACCGCATCTTCCAGCCCGTGCTTTTGGGTTCACTCTCGATTCTTTGAAGAAGCTTAGCGATCTTTGAGGTTATGTCGCTCTTTTCTGTCTCGTTCAACTCGGCCATTTCTGAGGCTGCCTTGCGCAAGCCGTTCAGGTTTGTCGTGGCGGTGTACCAGAACCCCCAGTCTCTCGAGAGGAGCGAAGCAACATAGCGCATATCAATAGTCTCTGGCGCTTCCCCCTCTCCTAAGGCATGGGCTCTGAGTAAGAGAAGCGTGTCCTTGAGGTCTTTCTCGCTGAACGATACTATCTGCAATTTCTCAAGCAGCAAGTCCACAAGAGAGATTGTGGGCGAGTCCATCTCAAGCCTGCCTCTGAAATCAATCGGGTGGTTTGCCGCCAGGAGCTTATCGAAGAAGACATCTGCATAGAACCAGCCGTCTGGGTGGAAATATATTTGGCGTTGTGTCGCCGCGGAGGATAGCGTCGTCCGCCTCTTGCGGTAGCCTACTGACTCGAAGAACTTGCGCACCTTGTCTCGAAGCTTCATGTATGACATGAAATCGAGGTCCGTGTATTCCTGCTCTCCAGGGCCAAGCCTACCTAGCCTCTTTGCGAAATCCGCATATTCGTTGCTGTGCACTCGAATTGCGACCCCACCGATCAACCTGAGCGGGATCTTCGCTTTCGTTGCCTCATCAACGATCCTCCGTCCCTGCTCTAGGAAAGCTTCCGTTGGAACAACTCCTCCCCATTCAGGAGGCATCTTGATGATTCTCTCTTCGGTCAAGCCACGCCACCCAAACAGAATTTCACACGGGATGAACGTTAAAGCTTTCCGAGAGTATGCTGACGGCCGTACGATGTCAGTTCTATGTCAGCCAGATGTGAATAGGTAGCTCTTGATCCCTTTCTCTGTGAGGTCAACTAGGAGACCGCGGAGGACCCCTTCTCCATACTCACTGCCCGGGTTGAAGCATTTGGTGCGGCCTATGGAAGCAACTCCTTTGGATTCGTGTATATGACCGTGGAATCCGGCCAGTGGTTGATACTTCTTGATGGCGTCACGAACTGCGGTGCTGCCAGCTGGCGCCATGACCATCTGTCCTCCCGATAGCACCGGTTTGAGTGTCTCGTCGAGCTTAGGTGCGGGGTCGATGATTGTCCCATAGGGGGGACAATGGAGGTTGAATATGCAGTCATTCATGTTCTTGACGTCTGCAGCCATCTTGTCGATTCTTTCCGCAAGCTCCGTTTCCTCGAATTCTCTGGGACTTTTCCATGGAGTGTGATTGGTTAATCCTAGGGTAATCATTTCGTGATGCTGGTCCAACTCGACGACCTTCTCTTCAGGATTAGTGATGGTCTTCGACTTGTTTAGTGCCTCATCGACTTCCCACCTGTCGTCGTTTCCAGGCGAGACGAAGCACTTGATTCCCGTCTCGCGCAAGCGCTCTTCGGCCATCTGAATCCATCTTACCACCGTGTCAACCATCAGTTTCGTGAAAAGTTGATTCACCTTGTTCTTGTCGGCTTCGAGTGACGCCATCTCGCTAGGTTCGGTTAGGTACGGATAGTAGCCCGAGTCTCGTATCGATTTCTCCAGATCTTTGACCTCAGATTCCGATTTGCACCGGATGTCCGATCCTGCGTATGAGGACAGATATGTGCCGTCAGGCTGCTTGACAATAGGGACGATCATCTTTCCTGTGATGTCCCCCGCAAGCATTACCGCGTTCGCCTTGTAGAACTTCCCAGCGTTCAGGAACTTTTTGAAGCATCTCTCCGACCCATGAACATCTGTTACGAAGAATACTCGGGTGTTCATCGCATTCCACTTGGTCGGCGCGAACGTATCGCAAAGACCTATTTATCGCTTCTTTGACGCCGAGCAAAGAGCTAAACTCGCCACTAGAGAGTCGCGAGCGACGAGGCCAAGCTCTATACTGTCTGGTCTTCATCTAGTAGTTCTAGACTGACTCTGACTCTCTTCCCTATGGACAGCTTCGAAGCTTGGTCAGCTGGAACAAGCCATTCTTCGAGATTAGATCCTGAGACGCCAGCGAAACCAGGACCCATTACGAGCGCGCCAGGAATTGCAGTACGAAGTTGTTTCGCAATGCTTTCAGTCATCTGCTGGCTCATCCTCTCCTGCTCCGACTGTGGATATGGCCTAACCCGCTGTTCGAGTGTCTCTTCATCGAGTTTCACTTGAACGCGGATCTTCACAGGATCCTCGCTTTGCACTATCCCTACTATCGTGCCGGTTTTCTGGGCCTTCATACTATGGCGCCACCTCCGTCTTGATGCGAAGACTCCGATATGATCTGTTCGCTCGTAAGAAGATTGAGTGAAGCCCCATGGGTTTGCGATGGCCCTTCTCGCTATTCTACGTGTACTCTGAAGAGGTCTATGTCTGGCCCCAGCTGGTCCAGGAAGTCTCTGGCCGCACGATTGACATCCCTCGATTGAGTTATGTATCGTCCGACGACGACTATGTCCGCCTGTGCATCCAACGCGCTCTTGAGGGTGCTTGGTTCTATTCCGCCGGCGACGGCAACGAGTATCTTCCTTTCCTTGAAGGCCCTCTTGATATCGCCGACGAGGTTCCATCTTGGCCCTTTGCCTTTCTCCGCATCGATCCCTCTGTGAATGATCACGACATCCGGAAGCTGTTTGTAGCTTTCCAGCACGGGCAGAGGATTTGAGACTTCCATCATGTCGACAATTGAGTAGACGCCTAGCCTCTTCGCTTCGTAGATGAACTTGTCAACAGTCTCTTTCGAGGCTAGTCCTGACGCGACCGCTGCGTCAGCTGTCTCTTCGAAGGCAACATCAACCTCCACTTGGCCTACGTCAAGAGTCTTCATATCTGCTATGATGAATGAGTCCTTGGCATAGGCTCGCAGCTCGTGCACGACCCCCGTGCCATATTTCTTGACGAGCGGGGTTCCTGCTTCAATTATAATCCTGTCACTCGATGGTAGCCGCTGGAGGATGTCTTTTGCTTTCTCAATATCTGGCACATCGAGTGCAATTTGAAGGTAGGGAGGATTCCAGAGGCGGGGAACCCTGAAACCCATGATCGGGTGAATCGCTCGGTCCTTCTCATACATGACTTTCTCCAAACTCGGGTAGTTTGAGAGCGCCCTGCTCAAAGCGAGTTTCGCGGCGCCATAGTTATAGTGGTATATCTTCCGGTAGTCACGCGCGTCAGGGTGAATGAAAACACTGCAAATGATTACCCATTCATCGATCTTCTGTTTTGGAAATATCCCTTCCTCAACTGCATCTGCAACAGCCTTAGCAACGGCCGCTTGAGCTGGGCCGAATATCCGCCCCGCGTCATCCATTCCCTTGACAGTCACTTTAGGAACGATCAATGTATGGGGTTTGGGAGGAAGGTTCGGTCGTATCACCGCAAGAAGCGGCGTGTGGCCAGCGGATAATTGGGTTAGACCGCTTACGAAGGCCTTCCCGACTGGCCCGTTCTTGTCGCCGACGATCAGGTCAATATGCGCGACTTCTGGCGATTTGCCAACGAGCGCCTCTCCTATGAAAAACGTGCTTTCATTCACAGAACAAACACTTGCAATCTATGCAAGCGTTAGATCAGTCAGGCTTTCTCTTAAATGAGTTGGCTTGCGAGATTCATTGACGCCTCGAAGATTCAAAAGGGAGAAGAAAGAAGAAAGGTTTGTAGATTGACGATCAGCTTCTGGTTGAGCTTGAATCTGTAGGCCTGCAGGTCGAATCTCCACAGCACCGCGTTCTCGTCTCGGAAAGTACTCCACATGCGCATATAGGTGCCCTGCTGCGTATCGCTTGTATCATGACCGGAGATTGTGAAGAACGCTCGCGCCCCGTTTGGGGCGATCATTAGACCTTGATACACGCATGTCTTGGAGACCCTGTTGTAGTCGCCTCGCCAACCGTCGGCGACCATGTTGTAGACCTTGCCGTCGAATCGAATGGTTCCCGAAAGCGTTCTGAAAATGATGTTGTTGAACTCGACAGCAGTAACCTGTACTATGAGCTGCAAGCTTGCTGAACTCACTACCCAGGAACCAGCCACCCAGGCCCAAGCTTCGCCCGAGATTGATGTTGTTGTGTACCGGTCACCTATGGAAGGGCCGGCTGTGACGACGGGGTCAGCGAACGCGGGAACGGTCGTGAGCGCGATGAGAGCTAACGCAACGAGGAGGAGCGGCCATTGCTTTTCTCGCATTACTTCGTTCACCTCAAGTGAGGCAGATGTGCTTGATACATAAGGCGGTTCGGAAGGAAGCGTCTGAATGATTCATCCATGTGAGGACACGGCGCGCTGCAAGAGCAATGTCAACAAGCAGACGCCACTTAGAACTGTTGACGGAACATCAAGCAATCTGCTTGATAATTTGCATGAATCCGAAATCAGACCCTCTCGATTGCACTTTAGCATAGTCGCTATGATTATAGACAATGCAAGGGCTTCTCAGCTCCTGTGAGCAAATGGAGTGAGGCAATATGGCGAAGGGACCAGAAGCCGGCGAACGTGCACCTGACTTCGAGGCAAGGAATCAGAACGGACAAACGGTTGCGCTTGCATCTTTTCGTGGGAAGCCAGTCGTACTCTACTTCTACCCCAAAGACGACACGCCGGGATGCACTGCGGAGGCATGCTCATTCAGGGATTCGATGAGCGTACTTCGAGACCGAGGGATCGCGGTTCTGGGAGTGAGCGTGGACTCTGAAGAATCGCATGCAGGATTCGCGTCCAAATACAAGCTGAATTTCACACTACTCTCAGATACAGAGAAGAGTATTATTCGTGCGTATGGCGCTGAAAGCCCCTTTGGCACGGCGAAAAGAATGACCTACATCATCGGCCCTGACGGCACCATCAAGTACGTTTTTCCTCACGTGAGCACAAAGACGCATGGTGATGATGTCCTCAAGAAGCTCGAGGAACTTGGATTAGCATAGCTTGGCCTGCACCGAGCGAGGGACGGATCACGAATGTTCTATACTTCGATTCGAGTTTCTAAGGATCTCCATCACTCGCGATGCATCATATCCGAGCGGAAGGAACAGATTGACAAATGACCTGACTAAGAGCTTCACATATGCTTCAGTGTCATAACCGAATCCCTCCTCGAATAGTTCTGATGGCAAAGCACGGTTCCCCTTTATCGTAGCCCTGTCTGCAGTTACTATGTAGCGAATGTTCTGCCCAGCGTGAGTGTATCTTCCTTCTTTACCCAGCTGTTGAGCAGCAATCGCCTGATGGCTGAGACTTGCATATTCTTCTGGCGATTTGCTCAATCTCTTTTCTAGTACAAGCTTTTCTGCAGGAGCTTTGCCGGTTCTGATCAGATCTACGTACTTCCTTGCTAAATCGAGCGCCTCGGGAAAAAGCTCGCGAACCTCTATCGAGTTGGATGCTCTTGAGAGTATATCTAGGATCTCCTGCTGAAAGTCTCGGATTATGCCTGCCGTGTCATGGCGTCTGAGATCAATTCCACGTACTTTCATCGTTCCGTCTCTGAAGACGCCGTAGTATCTGTTCAGCACGGGTACATTGGGATTGATTCTGGAATTGAGGAAAACTATCCATTTGTAGATCCCTTCGAAACCTATGGGCAGATCGAGACTTGTCTCTATTTCACGACACAGGTCATGGTATTCACTGTCAGACGCTTTCGCTTTTTTGAGCCAGAGCGAGTCCACTATGCCGTGGATAACTTGGAAACCTCTTGATTCGGCAATGGCGCTTGCCTTCTGGATAGCGTCTCGTGCATAGGCACAAGTTGCGATATGTGCGTCGATCTTGCCGAACCGCGCGTTCTTGAACCCAAGGTAGCCAATTGCCCGGCTTCGACGCACGCATCCAACGCCTATGAGCAGACTAGGATCCATTTGAGCGCGGCTTGGCGTTGATCGTATCGAGTTCGTGTTGGAGGGTCATTCGCTTCATTTCTCCGGCGCTTGTACTCCGCTCGTTTCTTGAGTAGAACTCCAAGCGAGGTAGGAACGATCCCCTGTGAGCGCCTACATATATGGAAGTCAACTTCTGGAACACGGTTAGGCGAGTTGGGGCAGCATTCACAGTTCACGGTCTCGCCGCTTAGGTTATTCTTCAACATGATCGTTGGGTAAAGTGAGGAGAAGTCAATTTCACCAACCCAGTCATGTATTCCAAGTTTAGGCTCGTAGATGAATCCGCCTCTGTCGGCTAGGAGAAGGCGATTTCCATCCTTGAAGTCTTCAGGGTGAGATTTGTTCCATGGAATCAGTATTCCTCGTTTGATAGCGTGGTAGATCTGGAGCGATGACATGCTTGTGCCGATCGTGCTACGTGAGGCGCGTTGGAGCGGGATGATACATGTTCGGGCTACTTCTATGAGACCTTCAAGGCCACAATCAGTGTCGATGAAGCTGTTGCTGTAGTCCAGATGTAGTCGACCCATTAGGCGAGCTGCGGTGCTACGGTAGTAGATTCGTCCATAGCTGGAGTAGCTTCGACCTCTGATCTCGAAAACCCGCAGTGGTGCATGATCCCGACCAAGCACAAGCTTGTGAAGCACACCACGTTCTCGGGCACGTTGGGTTAGGTACGGGAAGATGAATGTGTCTCCATCGTCTGTGCGAACGATGTCTGGATCGAATTCGCTAAACGCCTCAACGAGGGCTAACAGCTTGTCGGTCTCCGATCCTGAGTCGATCCGTTTCTCCTGATCTCCCATTGTGATGGCTATAGAGTCGATTGGGTCGCTCATGATCGGTATCCGGTTACTCGTCATTGTGGTGACTGCCAGCTTGGCGATCCTGAATGATGGAATTTCGTAGTTCGTGGAATCTGATGAATCGAGAAGATCCCAAGCTATGTGCCCATCGTGGCTGTCGGCCTCTACATAAGCCAGTGGAAAGAGATTCTTCTGGTATAGATACACCTGGGAAGATGGGATGTCAACGTCATATAGCCGGTACTTGCGTCCATAAGCTGCGAGTTGCTCGATTTCTTGAGACAAGGCTGTAGCTTCGTGATCGGAGAAGGCTTTGATCTCAAGGACCTTTGATCGCGATGAATCGTTTGGCCTCTCGAATCTCTCAACGAAACTGCATCGATCACGAAATTTGGGCCGTGCGGCCAAGTCGAGTAGGTCAGTGAATTTGCCGGCGATATGAATCCTCGGCATCCATTCATCTACGAGGCTTATGCATTCGCCGTTGCGTCTTTTCAGCCAAAGGTTCATGCGACCTGGTTTGGGATAGAGATCGAAGAGCCAGCCTTCTGTCTTCACTTCAGGTCTTCCTTCATTCGTCTTTCGAGTTCAGTGATTCTCTTGTGATGCGCGAAGAGTATCGCGAACAGTAGTGGGAATTCCTTTACCGATGAAGCGAGGACTCCAGCGGCTGATGCATAGAGCTTGCATTGATTCAGGAGATCTTCGAAGACTATTTGATCCTCAGCTCTGAGGAACTGTTTGAACTTGCTCAGTTTTGCGAGCTCTTGATCAACTATGACCCGCCAAGGTGGGATGGTTCTCCCCATTCTTTACCCTCCATAAAATCTTCGAGGAATTGATCAGCACAGGCCTCTCGACGCAAGGTCTTTCGAAACGGCAGCGATTTGTGGCGTGCTAGGGCAAATCGTATGAGTGCACCATTCTCTTCGGCGAGAATGGTTGTATGCGCGGCTTGCATGAGGGCTGTGTCGAAGAGCTCAATGTTTTGGTGGAAGCTTGTCACGATCACAAGAGAGCCTGTAATTTCAGCGACTGCAGATAATGAACGTAACACTCGTTGAAAGACGCGATAGGCTTCCTGTTTATCCTTGATCTCTGGATCTTGGAATAACCCAACTATGTCTGAGACTATCGCAAATTTGGAGCTGTAATGTGTGAGAGCACTTGGCAACTTCTCGGTTAGCAGAGATGCAAGCTGGAAATACGTGAATGCGCGACTGATATGTATGCGGGACAATGCAAGGTTAGGTTCGATTCCGCACTCGATGGCGTAGTTTGACGTTGCATACACATCGAAGCTATTTCCACCATCGATAAAGATCGCACTTGAATTCAACCCAGCTGGATCACCGAGCTGAGCCCGGACACAGAGAAGCTCAGCCAAAGATGCCGAAGGAGAGAGATCTTGAAAGACAACGAACTGCCCCGTAGTCAATTGGACGAGCTTGTCTAATCTCTCGATCCCTGTAGTGAGTATCTGCTCCCCTGCAGAAAGAAGAGCACTCCTTGGTCTGATTCCCTCAAAAGCCTGCAGTGGCTGCTCGACTAGGAGCGCTGCTTTAGGGTACTTTGGGTTGACGTAGGTAGCTCTGGCATTGGACAACCGTGTGTTTTCACAATTCATGACATCTTCCAAGTCAAATCCACAACCTGGACAGACTCCATCGAAGGCAGTCTGTACGCCCTTGAGCTCGATGAATCGTCGTGCAACCAGCAGGACTTCATCACATAATGTGCAATAGTATACCCAAGTTTCGACTTGGGCGTAGTGTGATCGCTGCGTGAGCGCCTCAAATTTCCATGTTCTTGTGCCGTTGACCCGGAGTGTCACTACAGTAACTATCTCCAAGCTTCGAGGTGGGACGGGTCATTCTCCTCTTCGGGCCTTGGGTTGTGCGTCTTCGATGCCTTTCTCCGTGATTGCAAAGTATGTCTCTGATTCTGGAAGACATGGCGAGTCTATGATGCGGGCGCAACGGAGGTTGTTTGAAGCTTTCTTGAGCATGATTCGATGTGTCGAGGCATGAGCAAGGATGTTTCCTCCTGCCGGCCTAGTGGGGTCTCCGAAGAAAGCTTGAGGGTTCGCTTGGACTTGGTTGGTCAAGACAACGGCCAAGTTCAATGTTTGGGCGATCCGTGCAAGCTTATGCAAGTGCGCGTTGAGTCTCTGCTGACGCTCGCTAAGATTCTCTCGACCAATGTATTCGCTTCTGAAGTGTGAAAGCACTGAATCGACTATGATGAGCTTGATGTTCTCTTCTCTACATAGTTTGAAAGCATGATCAACTGTGAGAACCTGATGATCACTATTGTAGGTGCGCGCAATGAAGACGCCTTCAAGGATCTTATCTGCGTCAAGCGACATAGCCTGTGCAATCTGATGAATGCGTTGAGGAGCAAACGTTCCTTCACTATCTAGAAAGAGGACTTTAGCGTTCAGTCCACCTTGTTCTGTCGGGAGCTGAGTTGTGATGCAGAACGTCATGCATAGTTGGGTCTTGCCGGTTCCAAACTCCCCTATGAATTCGGTGAGGGCTTGAGTTTCAAGACCTCCGCCGAGTAACTTGTTCAGGTTCTCGGAACCTGTGCTTAGGCGGAGCAGGGATTGGCGTTTATCGTAGAGCTGTTTTGCTGTTAGAAGCTCTATATGGATGGTCTGACGTGCGGCGCGTACAATCTTGATCGCTACGGAAGAGTCTAGTCCTGCCTTGTCGACGAGCTCTCTGATCGGCGCAACTGCTACCGCTTCGATAGAGTCGAAGCCCGCTTCCTTGAGTTTGTTCGCGGTTACTGGACCGACGCCATCCAAATCCTGAATATTCTCTAACGTATCAGACAAGTGTAATCGAATTAGGCACAATCAAGTTTCGAGAATAAACGGATAGGTAGACGAAAGAGGATGGAGAGGTTCGTGAAAGTTATCCTTCAACTACCAAAAAACCGTCGAAGAAGGCTCCCCCTGCAGTAGGTGGTCAGTTTCTTCTGCGCTGAGTGTCTTCTCGACGCCCGATCTGTAATGCCAATCGTAGAGACAATGTCTAACTAGCTTGATCTTCTTGCCCTTGAGGCCGTCTGGAACGACCTCATTCGGAGTGCGCTTTGAGAAACGCGTGACCTCAAGTGTAAAGATGCACTTCTCCCAAGTCTCCCCTTCCCTTGTTACTGTCTCGCCAGTCTTCTCAATTGCGATGACTCGTCCCTTCAGCCTTCGATCGCTGGCCACCAACGTGGTCACTTGCGCTTCTTTGCTGCCGCCCACTGTTTGCAGATATTCGCTCCTTCAACCGCGTCTCTACCATAGCCGTCTGCACCCAACGACTTTGCTGTTTCCGCATTAAGAGGCGCCCCGCCAACTATTATCTTAGAGCGAAGCTGGGCTTTCCGAACTGCATCCACTACTTCTCTCATGTGTGGAAATGTAGTGGAAAGCAGCGCAGACATTGCAACCGCGTCGGCAGAGATCTCTCTCGTTTTCGCCAAGAAATGGTCGGCGGTAACATCGACCCCCAAGTCGTGAACTTCAAATCCTGATGCTTCAACGAGACTTGCGACTATGTTCTTTCCGATGTCGTGGAGGTCGCCCTCGACGGTTCCTATGACTACACGACCTTGAGCCCCTATTTCGGATGGTTTCAGGTGTGCACCGAATACCTTCATGCCTTCCTTGAACGTCTCACCTGCCATCACCAGCTCAGGAAGAAAGAACTCGCCGAGTTGGTATTTTTGGCCGACGACGTCCATGCCCTTGGCCATGCCGTTGATGACACCATCATAGGCACTTACGCCCTGACTGAGCGCGTTCTCAGCCATGGTCCTGATATTGTCTATGTCGAATTTGACGACGGCTTCTTTCAGACCTTCAAGGATTTCTTCCTTCGACACTCTAGAGCCTCCCGTGACGAGAAGTCGTCCAGCTTCTTAGTTAAGATTTGCCGAAATCAAGGATTCTTGAGTGAACCCCTTGTTGTGGAGGTGCATTGGATCGAGGGAGAGTATTTCGCCTGAAAGGGCGGCGGTTCCAAATTCTTATTTCCTTGACTCCCCAAACTGTGGGAGACTCGATTCATTCCTTAGGGTGTGGTATGTACCAATGAGTATGGAAGTATTCTTGCGCGAAGGCAGAGGAGTCCTCCTGGCCTATGATCAAGGACTTGAACATGGTCCAACTGACTTTGACGAACGCAATGTTGATCCGAGCTTCATAATGAAGCTCGCCGCGGCTGGTCGGTTCAACGGAGTAGTGTTCCAGAAAGGATTGGCTGAGAAGTACTACGAACGCCGGGTGCCACTGATTCTCAAAGTCAATGGGAAAACGAATCTTGTCAAGGGAGAGCCGGTGGCACGACAGATCTGCAGCGTCAAGCGTGCTTCGGAACTCGGCGCGAAAGCTGTTGGGTACACCATCTATGCAGGGAGCGCTCACGAGAGCATCATGCTAGAAGAATTCGGTAGAATTCAGGAGCAAGCACACGCACTGAAAATGGCCGCGATCGCGTGGATCTATCCGCGCGGAGAGGCCATAAAGAATGACACGGCTCCTGAGATTGTTGCTTATGCAGCGAGAATCGGACTTGAGGTAGGAGCTGACGCGGTCAAGATCAAGTACACAGGCGATGTTGAGTCGTTCAAATGGGCTGTAAAGTCCGCGGGAAAAGCGAAGGTCTTCATGTCAGGTGGACCGAAGGCACCCACTGAAGCGGACTTCCTGAAACAAGTCAGAGGGGCACTCGATGCCGGTGCCACCGGCCTTGCGGTAGGTCGCAACGTTTGGCAGAGCTCAGACCCACTCAAGACCGCCCGCCTCTTGCAGAAACTCGTGATTGAGAATCTCTCCGTTGAAAAGGCACTCCAGAATTGAAGATCGGAATCCTGAATGGCGGCGGCGACTGCGCGGGCCTAAACGCAGTCACAAGAGCCGTTGTGAGAAAGGGCGAACAGTATGGGTACGAAGTGATCGGCATCAAACACGGCTGGGCAGGACTCTTGGATATTTCCACGAAACCGCTCAGATGGAGCGACGTCTCGGAGATCATCAAAGTCGGCGGAACCATCCTTCACACCACGAGGACCAACCCCTTTAGTCGCAAGGAAGGCGCCCAGACTGTACTCGCAAACGCCAAGAAGATTGGCCTAGACGCCATAATCGCCGTAGGAGGCGAAGATACGCTCAGCGTTGCCGCAAAGCTCGCACAGATGGGATTGAGAGTTGTTGCAGTTCCAAAAACTATCGACAACGACATAGTAATCACAGATGTCACATTTGGGTTTGACACGGCCGTCAACGTTACCGTGGATGCGATAGACCGAATTCAGACAACCGGTGAATCGCATGACCGAATAATGGTCGTCGAGGTAATGGGACGACACGCAGGATGGATTGCTGCGTATGCGGGAGTGGCAAGTGGCGCAAACCTCATCCTTGTACCTGAGGTACCGTTCGACCTGCAGGAAGTCTCAGACTTCCTCAAGAAGAGACACGAATCAGGAGCGACTGCTTCAGTCGTGGTAGTCGGAGAGGGGTGTAGCCTGAAAGGATCTCCCTCTGGCGATTCAACTAAAATAGACGAGTTCGGTCATGCCCGCCTCGGAGGAATCGGAGAACTCCTGGCAAAGGAGATTGAGAAGCGCACTGGAATCGAAACGCGGGCAGTCGTGTTGGGTCATGTAGTTAGAGGCGGTGCGCCATTCGCCTACGACCGAATACTTGCGACCCGCCTTGGAGTTGCTGCTATACAGGCTGTGAAGGACGGAGAGTTCGGCATGATGGTATGTCTGCGCAACAATGTGCTCGCCAGAGTCCCCCTATCGGAGATCCTTGGCAAGATGAAGGGAGTA
This sequence comes from uncultured Candidatus Bathyarchaeia archaeon, assembly GCA_964601325.1. Taxonomy (GTDB): domain Archaea; phylum Thermoproteota; class Bathyarchaeia; order 40CM-2-53-6; family 40CM-2-53-6; genus CAVPLU01. The sequence continues at coordinate 47,380 of CAZRNA010000004.1, read as the reverse complement.
GACGAAGAAACAATCACTCTTGCGAAAGACTTCTCCATCTGACGATAGGAACAGAGGATTTCGCTGAGGTTCCGCTTTGGAACTAGTGCTAACAGGCTACCCCAGCTCAGGCAAGACAGACGCTCCTAGTTAGAAGAGTAGTTCAGGACAGCTCGAACTTCGTGAGAATCAGCGGCGACGACCTGCGCAAAATGTTCTTCAATGAACCGATACCTTCCCGTGACGAAGAACTGCTGCACTCGATGCTGACAATCATACGAGATGAATTTCTGAGACGACAATACAACATCATAATTGACACGATGGCTCCGACCAACCTAGCACGCTCCTACTTGATGAGAACGAAAGTTCCCAATGTTGGCAGTCTGCGTATCGTCGTTGTGGCAAGTAGGGATTCGCTTCTGGAGAGAACACGTGCCAGAGGACACTTCGGAGCGGTTGAAGCATGGGATAGGTCTTGGGAGCCTCCGGCAAGGGACGTTCCAACCTACAAGTTCAGAAATGGCAATTTGGAGGAGTTCAACACGAACTACTATGTACTCACCGAACTCCTCAACAGCAGGATCCATACTTTTCGAAAGCGATTCCTCTCGAATATCTTCCCTAGGATTCTCGGATAGGTTATGGACCGGAATGTTGCCTCGACTTCTAATGAGAAGCCTCCCGGGCACAAGAAACTGAGACAAGCAACTTTGGAGCTCCGTTGCTTTGCCTAGTTGACCGACACGAATAAGACGAGGCATATCCTCTCGAAAGCTGTCGCCGAAGGAATCCGAGCTTTCGTTTTGTATCAAGGAACGCTTAAGAGGATCGCCCCGTGATACTCGCGAAAAGAGTTTTCAGTGACTAACCATGGACGAGTTCAGCGCAGCAGTCAATCGATCATTTGGCGAAGTTGTGATCGAAACCTCCGGCCTAGCGAAGAAATTCGGCCATCTCATGGCCGTCGATCACATCAGCCTGTCCATTCGTGAAGGGGAAGTATTCGGCCTCCTGGGACCCAACGGGGCGGGCAAGACCACGACCCTCTCGATGCTTGCAACGCTACTCAAGCCGACGGAAGGAACAGCTAAGGTCAACAAACATGACATAGTAAAGGAATCCGACGCGGTTCGAAGATCGATTGGAATTGTCTTTCAGGATCCCAGCAGTGACGACATCCTTACCGGTAGAGAGAATCTCTACCTTCACGCGCTTATGTACGGTGTCGAAAAAAACATTCGCGAGCAACGCATTCATGAAGTGCTGAAGCTGGTTGATCTCGAGGACAGAGCGGACAGCCGAGTCAAGATCTATTCGGGCGGAATGAGAAGACGACTCGAGCTGGCCCGTGGCCTCTTGCACAGGCCAAAGATACTTTTCCTAGACGAACCTACACTAGGTCTAGATCCCCAGACCCGTGAGCACATTTGGGAATACATACGAAGACTTGCCGATCAAGAACGTGTCACCGTCATCCTCACGACTCACTACATGGATGAAGCCGAGCGCCTCTGCGATAGAGTCGCGATCATTGACGACGGCAAGATAGTAGCACTTGACACCCCTGACCAGTTGAAGCAAATCATAGGTGGCGACATCGTACGACTCAGAATCAAGAACCCAAAGCTCAGCTCGATCAAAGAGCTCCCATACGTCGTTAAGGTTGAACAGATGGACGGCTTTGTCATGCTGACCCTGAAGAACTCGAGCGCACATCTACAAGAGATACTTGGATTGGTAGGAAACGCTGAGTCAGTAGAACTGAGAACCCCCACGTTGAACGATGTCTTCCTGCACTACACTGGCCATGAAATCAGAGAAGCTGATGCAGAAGGCGGTTTCTTCGAGCGTGCCGCGAGAGCGAGGTCCAGTTGAAGATGACAGAGCTCGATGGACTATATGCTCTATGGTATCGTGAGTTCAAAGTCTTCCTTCGAGAGAAGTCAAGAATTATCTCCTCCCTTTTCACGCCACTACTCTGGATAGTCGTCTTTGGAGGAGGATTGGGATCCAGCGTGTCTCTAGGAGGAACAAACTATCAGGTATTCATTTTCCCAGGCATACTGACGATGACGATTCTTTTCTCTTCAATATTCTTCGGCCTCTACATCGTATGGGACAAGAAGATCGATTTCTTCAAGGAAGTGCTCGTTGCTCCCCTTTCGCGTCTGACGATCTTCGCGGGGAAGACCCTTGGCGGCTGTACAGACGCGTTGATTCAAGGTAGTTTGATGCTCGCTTTCGGAGTAATCCTGGGGATCACCTACAGCGTTCAAATGGTCGTAGAAACGATAATCTTCATGCTTGTCCTCGCTGCGGCAGTCGTGAGTATTGGGTTGATAATAGGATCCTTCATGGAAAGTCCCGAGGGTTTCAACCTGATCGTTAGCTTCCTCGTCTTTCCGCTCTTCTTTCTGAGCGGCGCTCTGTTCCCGATAGACAACCTGCCATCTTGGCTTCGCGCGTTTACCACTTTGAATCCAGTCACCTATGCCGTTGACGGGATGCGAGGGGTGATGCTTGGCATGTCAACTTTTCCAGTGATGATGGACTTTGTCGTGTTACTCGGGTTCGCAGCCGTGATGATCGCGATCGGGTCGATCGCATTCAGCCGAATGAAATAGTGCGAGCCTACCAGATCATACGGAGCCCGGCTGAGCTGCCTTAATATTCGGGCAAACTTTAACTGCTCGCCCTGTTTGACAATGGTGCTTCGTACGGGCAGTGGGCGCATAAAAACAAAGGTGCAATAGGTTGCCACGTTTCAAACGACTACAATCCGCTCTTGGGCCATACATCGGCAGAGAGGTCTTGGCAAGCAGAATGCGTGCGATTCGCAAGGGGGCTTCCACGATCTCACGAGGACGCCTTCTGGAGATCCTCGTCCTGTCGCTCATGTTCGTGGTGGCATTAGCAGTTCGTCTTCTGCCCCTCCGATTCGGTTTCTACTTGTCAGAGTTTGATCCGTATCTCCAGTGGCGAATGTCCGAGTACATTGTGAAGAACGGTTTCCTCGCATGGTTCAGCTGGCACGACACGATGAGTTGGTACCCTTGGGGAATGACGATGGCTCAGGGCAACTTGTATGGTGTCGCATTCACCGTGGCAGCCGTCTATGAGTTTCTGCGAGCGATTGGGGTAAACACCACCGTGTTCGATGTTGCGGTGTTGTTTCCAGTTGTTGCTGGTGCCCTTACGTCGTTAGCCTCCTACTTCCTTGGGAAGGACCTATGGGGACGTGGCGCGGGCCTGTTGGCTGCATTGTTCATGGCGCTTAATCCAAGCAACATCAGTCGTACTACGCTGGGCTTTCTGCGTCATGAACCTCTTGGAATATTACTGATGATTCTGGTCTTCCTCTTTTTCCTTCGCGCAAATCAGAAGGGGCGAGGCATGAGAGGAACGATCGGGTATTCCGTGCTTGCGGGTCTATCGCTGTTCTATTTGACCGCAGCATGGGCAGCCTCCTACTATCCTATGGACTTGATAGTGCTGTATGTCGCAGCTCTTGTTGTTGCTGGCAGGTACACGCGTCAGCTCTTGCTTTCCTATTCAGTGACGTACGGCGCCTTCCTATTCCTCGCACCGCTTGCGATCCCGAAGGTGGGATTCGGATCGCTAACAAGCCTGACCTTCTTGGTCATTCCGGGCGTCCTTATTCTTCTGCTTGCGCGTGAAGCCGGCGGTATACTCCCGACTTGGAGGCACCGTGCCTACGCCCTCATTGTCGTATCAGTCGTCCTTGTGGGGCTGGCATATGCTCTTGTCACGCTGAAGATAATGGTGCTCCCAAGCGGCAAATTCCTGTCAACGCTTAACCCGTTCACTAGGCTCGACATGCCGATCGTTGCGAGCGTGTCCGAACACAGGCCCGCCACATGGGCATCCTTCTTCTACGAATACAATACACTCACTTTCCTCGGCCTCTTTGGATTCTTCTTCGTTCTTCGACGATTTCGCGATACAGACATCTTCATCACAATCGCCGCTCTTACATCGCTCTACTTCTCGGGGTCTCTCGTTCGACTGACACTATTATTGGCGCCGACCTTTTCCATTCTTGCGGCGATTGCTACTGTTGAGATGGCCAAACCCGCCGTTGACATACTCCGTCAGGCCGTGATATTTCCGAAACGGAAGATACCGGGACTCGTTAGGATCGGCAGAGAATTTGGTTTAGCGGTACTCCTGATTCTAATAATCGCAATCGTACCGGCTTTCTCGAAGGCAGTTGCAGCAGCGTATGCACCGGCGACCATCGCAACATCCAGCATACCAGTGGTGCCTAGCGAGGGAACCAAGTACCAAGACTGGCTTGAAGCCCTTGCGTGGCTTCACGACAACACACCGCAATCGTCCGTCGTAATGGCTTGGTGGGACTATGGTTACTGGATCACCGCGCTCGCCGACCGCAAGACCTTGGCCGACAACGGGACACAGAACACGACTCAGATCGCAATGATCGCACAAATGTTCATGAGAAATGAAACGACTGCAGTTCCGATGATGCAGAAGTACAATGTGGACTATGTTGTAGTATTTGTCACGTACGCGCGTACGCAAAGCTCAAGCAACCCGAGTTTCCTCGGCGCTGGCGAGGATGGGAAATGGTATTGGATGGTGCAGATCGCCAATGAAACCAGCTATGGCGACCAAACGATTCTCTTTCAACAGAAGACCTCTGCTACCACTAGTTCCACTGGTGGTTCCAGTACTACAGTCACCTACTATCGGATATTGGAGAGTGGCAACAAGATCATCTCCAACGACACAATCTCGTCTGGGCAGAACCTCAACGACAACTCGGTCTTGGGATTCATGATGAACACAGGTGTCAAGATCTCTCAAGCAACCTCGGACTATTTTGACAACGTGTTCACATCATCGAACAACTTCGTCCTAGTTTACAAGGTGCTATACCCTAAGACAACGGTGATAACACTCAACGTCGACAAGAACACAGTGAACTTCGGAGAGAGCGTCAGCATCAAAGGAACCGTCGCGGACAGCGATGGCAAACCTTACGCGAATGGCACGATAGCTCTCGCAGACCTTGTGACAGTAGAAACAGGGCTGCAGCTCGTCGCATATGTTCCCGTGTCAGATGGCAAGTTCAGCTATGACTGGACGCCAGGCACCGGCAATCACACCTTGAGCGCACACTGGCAGGGGGTAATAGGAGAGACCCGAGCAGGCGTAAGCAACTCTGTGCAAGTGTTCGTTCAAACTATACCGGTCACGTTGACGATATCGCTCTCGACTTACAATGTAACGTTGGGACAGAATGCAACGATCTCAATGAGACTGTCCCAGAAGCTCTCGAACGGCACGTTGACAGCGCAATACAGTCTGAATAACATGACCTGGAGCAAACTCGACCCAGTCGAACCTAAGGGCGGTACATTCGATTTGGCATGGCATCCGATTACCGCTGGAACGTACTACGTGAAAGCAACCTATTCGGGCTCCGGCAACTACGGGCCCGCAACTAGCAACACAGTCATAGTGTACGTGAAGCCCTAGCATACCGGTCTAGGTGAGATCGTTACGTGTCTAGCCCAGCGTCCGCTGGCTGTCGTAACCTCGCATACTTGTCTGTCGGAGAGAACTTGGGCGGATGGGCGATAACGGTCTCCCCGTTACAGTCAGGGCATTTCTCCTTGAGGGTGTAGCGACTGCATCTCACGCATCGACGTATCTGCCATTTCAACTGACTCTGCGTCCTTCGCCACCAGCGCTTTTCAACGTGCTTGTGGCCTCATCAACTGCCGAATTGAGCAGCGCCTCTGCCTCGGAGTACTCTCGCGTGGTTGCTTCGATCCTATACTTCGGTGCACCGATCGCGTAGATTCGGACCGTCGCTCCCCTGGGCTTCTTGACTTTCTTTGCGTTGGACAACGCGGTTCGGATTGCTTCCATTCCTTCCGGCGCCCTGCAGGTGAGCTCGACTGTCGCTGTCAGTGATGCTTTCTCGAGTTTGACCTTGCTTTTCGCCACTTCTGCAAGCGCGGCTGCCCATTCTGGTGCTATAGCCAGCTTCGAGAAGACTCCATCGCCCTCCTCTACGGATTCCTGAAACGTCTCGTAGGGGTTCTCCAACTTCTCGTACAGGAGAATACGCATCTTTTCGGTTGTCTCGGCGTCAGCCTTCAGACGTTCACCTGCGCCCTTGATGATTGAATCTGCTTTCTTGCTCCTCTTCCATTCAAGCATCTTGTCTGTCTTTTCCCGGCCCGTAACCCGGCGAAGTGACAGGTCAACTTGGGCACGTTCGCGATCTACACGTAGAACCTTGAGGACAAGCTTCTGTCCCTCACGAACATGCTCGCGAATATGTTTGACCCAGGTGGTCGAGATCTCAGAGATGTGAACAAGCCCCTCAATCCCTTCGTACTCATCCAGCCTCACGTAAGCACCGTAGTCGACGACTCGCTTTACAGTGGCGATTGCGAGATCCCCGACGTCAGGGTAACTGGGAGCAGACATGATGCTTGACTCCTGCTGCGGAGAGGTCAGCCGAGTACCTGCGTGACCTCGCCTTTGATCTTCGCCTTTCCCCCTTGTGTCTCGAGGAGCACGTCTTCGCAGACGTTGCACTTCACCTGCACGGCAGCTCGGTCAAACACCACCTGTTCGTTGCCGCATTTTGTGCATTTCACTTTCAGAAAGTTGCTGCCGGGCTTGGGAATAGGTTCTTTCTTGACCATGCTCGATTTCACGCTCCGACTTCGAGTTTGCGAAGGCGTATCCCGAGTCTGAAGACTGTTTGGTTGCATTTCCTGCATGTGAGGCGGAGTACTTGCTTCTTCGTAGTCTTGGCTGTCCGTTTCAGTTCAGGCCACTTCTGACCACCATAGCCGTGTTTCTCTCGCTCGTGACGCCTAGCACCGGCTGAGAGCGTACGCTCCTTGCCTTTCTTGTAGACTGATACGCCATGCTCTGTGTGAACCTTGCATTTCGGGCAATAGGTTGTAATCGCCTTCGGAAACTTCATGGAAGTCACGCGGCCCTAACCCAACCCCGCGTCATATTTATTGGTTCCTCGGGCAGCGCACGCGCAAACGGAAACTTGACGCTCTCAAACGCCCACACGCTCGAAGCATTCGCACAGTATTCGAAACAACTCACTCGCATGATATCCAACGAGTCAAGTCACGATGCCAGTCGACCCGACGAATTCGATTTGTCTCTCAGCCATGATTTCCAACGTGTCAGACAGTCGACCTGGGGGCGAGTCGATAGCTTTTGTGAGATCTATGGGCACAACTACGTCGAACCCCAAATCCCGGCCGTCCACGGCTGAGTGATAGACGCAGTAGTCCAACGCAAGTCCACACAGGAAGATACGCTTCTTTCCAAGCGCATTCAGATATCCTGAGAGACCAGTGTACGTTTTCTTGTCATTCTCAATGAATGTTGAGTAGCTGTCCACCGCCACATGGTATCCCTTCCGGATAATGGCCTTTGCCAGTCTGGCCTGAATTTGGGGATGAAAACCCGCTCCTCTCGTTCCCTGAATACAGTGATCGGGCCACAGGACCGGGCCTATCCCATTGGACTCGTAAAGAGCGTATGGTTTCATGCCGTGGGTGCTGGCGAACGAAAGATGGTTCGGAGGATGCCAGTCCTGCGTCATAACAACGAGCCTGTCCTTAGAATGGAATACTTCGGCAAGACGATTTATCTTAGCAACTATCTCGTTTCCGCCCCTGACAGCAAGAGCACCGGATGGCATGAAATCGTTCTGCATATCGACTATGATGAGCGCATCCGAGTCCTCGATTCTTATGCGCTCTGTCAGGTTCAGTTCCTGAAGTCTCACTGACTGCATCTCCGTTCTACAAGCCTGTTTGACTGCCGGTCGCTTTGAGGTTTGTTGGTGCTCCGGGCGGGACTCGCGACGAGGGGCCACCTCGTTTTCGAATTCGCGGATCGTCTGCGAACGATCTCCCGCGATCAACGGCTCGAGTGGCCTCCGCTGACTCGCCAACGGATAAGGCCGCTATGCTCTCGGCCTCAGCGCTAACCGGGCTACACCACCGGAGCACCACGGCGAAAGCGAGCGAATGAGTCTTTAAGTTCTTTGCTCGGTGAAGCTCTACTGAGATATGACGATATAGCATTGCTCCGTGTCGTACCCCCTAGAGCCAAACGGAAGCGCGTGTGCGAGCAGGATGAATGTCAAAGCCGTCATTTTTGACCTCGATGGGACATTGATCGGTTCGAATTGGGTTCACCTTCAATCGTGGCGAGGCGCACTAAAGATACTTGGTTTGGAATTTCGGGACCAAGAAGTGATCGACAGACTTGGTTTGAGGACCGTTGATATCGCCAGACAACTTCTCTCAAACCATGGCGAGCAGACCATAGGTAAACTTGTCGAGCTCAAAGGTCAGCTCTTTGAGAATAGATGGCGCCTGGAGGTGAAACCACGATACGGAGCGCTGGGGATGCTCCGAATCATGAAAGCCCGGGGAGTGAGGTCAGCAGTCGCCTCATCGAACAGCACCGACAGAATATTGAAGATAGTCAAGTATTTCGGAATGGACGCACTGCTCGACGCAATAACTGGAATCAACGAAGTTGAACAAGGCAAGCCGGACCCGGCGCTTGTCACGTCCGCAATCAAGAAGCTCGGAGTAGCCCCGAAGGAAAGCATCTACGTTGGAGACAGCAGGTACGATATCGAAGCGGGACGAGCAGCAGGCGCTCAAACCGCTCTTGTGTTACAACCGGTTGCGGCACAGTCCGAGCTCAAGGTTGAACCAGATTATAGGCTCAGGAGCCTCTACCAGTTGAAACAGATCATATGGCCGGACTCGTACCGGAGAGAATAGAACGTCATCAAAGCGAGTCGCACATCAGTAGCTAAGACTTGGTGACCAGTGTCTTCTCCCGGCTTTCTGCCGATCTGAATCCCATTTGATCAGGATACGAACAGCTTCCACAGCAACTTTGCATGCGTCCTCTTCCCCTCTGACTTCGAATTTGTTAGTGGCCCTGTTAGCGTACACTGCAAGGACACAGCCACTGCGGAACCCATAGATTCCTGCGAGCGTGAAGATTGCGGAAGCTTCCATTTCCATTGTGACTACGTGCTGTTGTTGAAGCCTCTCAACAAGTTTCTCGGCGTCCGGAGGCAGATAACCTTCAACGCCGCGACGGCCTTGACCAACATAGAAGCTGTCAGTCGACGCCGTGTACCCTGCGCGATACTTCTTTCCCAGTTTCTCGGCAGCTTCAACCAGCGCGAGGACAACATCGTAGCTCGCTGCAGCGGGATACTCAGCCATGACGTACTGTCTGCTAGTACCGTCGAGACGAACAGCAGCCGTGGAAATGGCAAGGTCTCCGCAATCGAGGTCGGGCACTAACGAGCCACACGAACCGACTCGAATGAATGTGTTTGCGCCAATCCTGCTTAGCTCCTCGACTGCGATGGCTGCGGCTGGACAACCGATACCGGTAGAGCACGCAGACACCATCGTTCCGTCAATCATTCCAGACCATATTCTGTACTCTCTGTGCGAAGACACTTCATGGGCAGAATCCCAGAACTTGGCTATCTTCGGCACACGATCTGGATCACCAGGCAGGAAGACGTAGCGACCTACCTGCCCTCGCTTCGCTGAGATGTGGTATTGGACACCTTCAACAGATTCAGGTTGGACGGCGGAAACTAGTCTCTCGCTCATTCTTCCACACATCATACCCGTCGAAATCCACGACATAAAGGCACTCGCCGGGCTCTTGTAGGCTTCGATGAGACAAGATGATGTCGGCATCATCCGGTCCCAATTGATTATTCACGATCTTCGATGATTACGAGAACGCTCCGGCTGATTACTACAGTTTTTTAAACTATTGGTGCACACTGTCTGCGCCATGCTCCGTTCCGTTGAGAAGCTAGGAGCCGCCGTCTTCGACGCAGCATCCGCTCCGCTGCGCATGCAAGTACTTCGTCTTCTCTCTACGAAAGGCGCGTTGCCCTACACAGAGATCATGTCATCTCTGAAGTTGGATCCAGTCCGTGATGCTGGAAAGTTCGTCTACCACCTCCGAAGCCTTGCGGAAGCTGGTCTGATCAGTTCGGACAAGCGTACGAAGAAGTATGAGATAACCGAACTGGGCGAGATGGTGGTCCATTTCGCACGAGATCTCGAAGAATATGTCAGTGTGAAGCGCGGTAGACTGTTCGTCAGAACCTCACGGCTCGCGATAGAGGACTTCCACAGAAGCAAGATATCCAAGTCGCTGGTTGTCGAAGCGGGTGTCCCTCAGGAGCTTGCAGATGAGATAGCAGCAGAAGCGGAAGATCGTCTGATTAAGCTCAGGACTTCTTACTTAACTGGTGCTCTGATCCGGGAATTCGTGAACGCCATCCTGATCGAGAAGAAACTTGAAGAGTACAGACACAAGCTGACGCGTGTCGGGATGCCTGTGTACGATGTAACCCAGCTTCTCCGCTCCACGGGCGAGCTCGGATTGGCAACCGACTACGTTCAGAGAACCGCCGGAGCTTCTGTGTTGGGAGAGTACGTGCTTCTGGAGTGCTTGCCGCGTGAGATAGCTGACGCACACATCTCGGGCCAGATTCACATATCCGACCTTGAGAGTTGGCCGCTAAAACCAAGCGAGGTACAGCATGATCTCCGATACTTCCTGAAGAACGGACTTGTCGGTGTCAGACCGCCGGAAAGCTTCAACGCAGCTTTGGCTATGATTCAGAACATCTACCGTCTCGGAATCGCCGAGATATCAGGGGAACAATGCTTCGACCTGTTCAACGTATTCCTATCACCCTACGTCGAGCACACACCAGAAGACTCGGTCAAAGAATCATTGGCGCTCTTTCTTTCATCCGTAGGACAGGACCTGCCATTAGGCGCCCCTCAACCCGGACTGTCTCTTGGCCTCGAATATGCAGTACCTGAGTTCCTAGAGAACGTCGAGGCGATAGGACCAGGAGGTCGAACTGTAGGGATCTACGCTGATTATCATGAAGAAGCCGGCATGGTTCTTGACGCCCTGCTCGAAGTGACCTCGCAAGAGGCATTGATCAATCCGTTGGTGAGTCCGAGGCTGGTCTTCAAGATCCGGAACTCGGCCGAAACAAAGGATGAGATTCGACCTCGCGTTCTCAAGACTCATGAGCTTGCTGCATCTCGGATGCTACCATACATGGCGTTGCTTTCAGACAATTCGCGAGACTGTTACACGGCCACGGGGCTGAGGCTTACAGATGATTGGGGTAAGCAATGGGAGTCGGATTGCTACAGGACAGGTTGTATGGCAACGATCTTTCTCAACCTGCCACGACTTTCCTACGAGGCGCGAAGAGATGATGATAGACTGTTCAAGTCAATGACCGACATGCTTGCTCTGACGCTGGAGGCCTTCAAGATCAAGCGGAGATTCATGGTCGATAGGCTGAAACAAGCCACACTTCCGCTGCTGTTTGGATCCGGGCAAGGCGCACCTTACCTCCGTGAGAAGACGGCTACCTATGCGGTGGCGATTCTCGGACTGAACGAGGCTTGCCTCGCACACACAGGAAGCGAGTTGAAAAAGGACTCGCTAGCTTTCGCTGAGAAGATCCTCCAAGAGCTGAAGAAACAAACCGAGGCGGCCTCTGAGAACCTCGGAATGCGCGTTGTGCTATCGGAAAGGCCTGGAGACGATGCCACATCAAGACTAGCCGAGCTTGACGTGGAACACTACGGCAAGAGCACCGTCTCAGCCCAAGGTGGTAGAAACTACCCGTTCTATACCGACCTACCAGGTGTGCCTCTGACATCAAAGATGCCATTCGGTGAAAGACTCTCGATCGAAGGAATGCTGCAGACCCTAACCCCCGGCGGCCATTTGACCCCGATTACTGTCGACCCCAAGGTGACTGCGGATACACTACTCTCCCTGACGCACGAAGCGGCTGCTAACGGTCTCCGGTTCATTACGTACTCTGGAGTCTACTCGTTCTGTAAGAACTGTAATCGAATCATAAAGGGCTTGGTTACAAGCTGCAATTCATGCGCATCAGACAATGTTACACATTACGGGCGATCATCCTCTACGTATATCCCTCTTGGAATATGGCCTGAGGGCAAGAGGCGAACGATCGAGAAGAGAACCGTATACTCGCTCTCTTGATCAGCATGTCGGCACCAGTCGGTTTGAACTGCAGTCCGGCAGTCGGTCGATTCGGCTACTCTCTCACATATGGTTTGCCTGACGCGCGTGGGAACCTCTTTCCTCCAATTGCGGCGGTAAGTATCAACAAAGTAACGACATAAGGCGCCATTTGAACAAAATAGAACGGGACTACCTCCTTCACTCCAGGAGTAACCACAACTGTGAATGCCAAGCCCTCCGCGAATCCAAATATGAAAGCAGCCACTAGAGCCAGCAATGGATCGAGCCCGGCAAATACCACTGCTGCGAGCGCTATGAAACCTCTACCAGCAGATATCTCCTTGGTGGCGGCGCCAAACCACGCCAATGGCATGAAGGCACCGCCTAGGCCAGCAAGCGCTCCCCCAACGACGCACATTAACAGCCTGACGTGACCGACACTGACACCTGCTACGTCAACCGCGATCGGGTTCTCCCCAGCAGCGCGTATTCTGATACCTAACAAAGTTCTATGCAGTAGCAGATACGCTAGGACGGCAATTATGATTGCAGCGACCGTTACGGCACTTATGGCAAAAGATGCACCCCATATGGTGAACTGCTGAGGCAGGAACATTAGCTCATGTCGGAAGACATGAATTCCAGGGAAAGCCCATATGGACATCAACAGGTATGGGCCGAATCCCAGCGCGAATATGTTCAATCCCATGCCAGCGACCACTTGGTTCGCTTTCCCGTAGACGCATACGAGCCCGAAGACTAGACCAATGAAAGCCCCGGTCGCGGCACCGAGCAGCAGGCCCCACAACCCGCTTTCAAATACTTCGGCCCAGTAGACACCTAGAACCGCAGTGATAAGGAAGATTCCTTCCATACCCACGTTGACAGTGCCTGCCTGCTCGTTAAGACACTCGCCCACTGCAGCCAATGCGAGGGGCGTCATCGCTAACAACCCCGTCTCTATGAGGCCAGCAAGGCCGAGTCCGGCCAATGAAATGATATACATCATGGCCAGCGTTAGCACTATTCCAACTAGATACCACTGGAGTCGTCGTATTGGTTTCACGACTCACGCCTCCTCCTGATGATTGCGACTATCTCGGGCATCGCAAGTGCTATCACGATGATCCCGTTGATCGCGTCGACGAGTTCGGAGGCTACTCCGACGTGATATTCCATGTATCGGCCGCCGTTCATTAGACCTCCGTAGAATATGGCGGCGAAGACTCCACCGACGGGATGGTTTCTTCCGATCAGGGCAACTCCTATGCCGTCAAAGCCCAGGTTTAGGAGGTTCCCCAGCGTTGCATAGATAGTCCAAGACGGCGGTCGCCCGAGAACTTGACTTGCGCCCGCGAGTCCGGCTGCCAATCCTCCTACTGCGAAGCTGAGGAGAATGGCTCGGCTGCTACTTGCTCCTGCGTACTTGGCTGCTTCAGGGTTGTCTCCCACGAGTCTGAGTTCGAAGCCTATTCCAGTGCGCCACAGAAGGATTGCGACCGCCACGCAGAATGCAAGAACCACAAAGATTATCGCGGTCAAGGTTTCACCGAGTACGGGATAACGAGCTGTCGGCAATGCCGGAATTGCTCGTTCAGCCCTTCCGGGCTCTCCCAAGTATGTCCGCACAAGGAAAGTCACGAAATAGAAGGCGACCCAATTCAGCATAATGGTAGAGACCACCTCGTGAACTCCTCTCCAAATCTTGAGAATAGCAGCGGGCAGCGCCCAAAGAGCACCTAGACACATGCCGAAGATCGTAGCAGCGATTGGATGTATGCCCGCTGGCAAGAGCATCGTGCCGCCCACAATGACCGCTCCAATCGCACCGAGGTACATCTGACCCTCGGCTCCTATGTTGAAGAGAGCAGCTCTTACCCCAACGGCGAAGGTAACTGCGGTGACCATGAGAGGAGTGGCAAAGGCGAGAGATTCCAATATGCCTGCAGTACTGCCGAACGCGCCGACAAACAGCCACACATATGCTTGAACCGGGTTGTATCCAAAAGCCAACATCAGGAGGGCCCCTGCAACCAACCCAATCACCACTGCAACTGCGGATTCCGTCACCGGCCGGAGTGTCGCAGTAAGCTGTTTGCTCACGCAGCCTCACCTGATTGCGAAGTCAACGGAATTAGTCATGATGGCAGGCTTCGCCTGCTAGTCTTTCCATGGTTGAAAAAAGGGAGGAAGGGAGAACCACTAACCTAGTGTGGCCCTCCACTGGTCTACGACATCTTTCGTCGTCGCTAGCGGAACGAGTGAAGGGTCGTTACTGATTGCAGTCTCTAGATCCTTCTCCGCATCCCATATCCAGCTCGGTACTGCGTTCCTCATGGCCGTGACTTTCGCTTTGATGTCCTCAGGAGCCATCGGGAGCACCTTCTTTCCTGTCAGCTGCTCCGCCTCGACGCCCATCTGGATGAACTCGTCCAAGTCGGCTAGAGTGCTCACGGATATTCCTGTCATGGCGATACCTGCTACGCTAGTTCCAATTCCCAAGGTGGCGAATCCACTCGTGTCTGCTACGACCTGTCTGAATTTGCCTTCAATGACTAGTTGAGTTGCAAAGTAGACCCCTTTGTCAACCCGTTTCATCATGCTGGCGAGAACGAACCCCGGGTTTATCCAGTCTTGGTTGGCGTCCACCCCGATCCAGAACGGTGGACCCATCGCTAGATTCTTTGAAGTCGCTATCTCCTGAACTGCTTGGTTGAGACCGAGACCGAGCGGACCGGCTACGTTGTAGACTGCAACAGCGTCTTGAGCGTACATAGCCTTCGCGGCTTCGTATCCTTTCGTTATGTCACTAAATGTGCCCGTGTACGTCCAAAGTACCCTGTCCTTCACCGGAGTATCTCCTATGACAGGTGCGCTCTTGCCGAACTTGTTTTGATACCACTTGAGCGCCCAGTCTGCGCCCCACTTGTAGCCGATCTCGAACTTCCAGAGTGTAGGTATCTCGATACCCAAGACGACCCCGATGTGAGAGTAGCCGTATTGAGCAGCCGCCAACGCCGCCAAGGCCCCAACGATCGCGCTTCCTTTGTGCTCCTCAAAAACTATGTTCAGCAAGTTGGGTGCCCCCCCGAGGAAGGTGTCGATACCTGCAAAATTCTTGTCCGGATACTTCCATGCTGTTCGATTCAGCGCGTCACTCAAGAGGAATCCAATGCCGACGACAAGTATGACGTCCGGGTCCTTAGCCGCAGTTTCGAGATTGGGAACATAGTCCGCCTCTGTCTTGCTGACCAACTCCACCATTGTGACGCCAAAAGCCTTCTCGGCTTCGGCTCCGCCCTTGTATCCCATGTCGTTGAATGACAAGTCTCCCCGTCCGCCGATGTCCGATACAACCGCGATCTTCTTGAGCGCAGGCGCCGGAGGATTGGCCAAGTACCAAGCTGCAGCGCCGGCAGCGGCTACGATCACGATAACAACGATGAGGATTGCCTGCATTCGCGTGATTGCTGATTTGCTTCCTAGATGTCGCAGAACACTTGATGCCTTACCCAATTTTCCTTTTCAACTTCTATGGGCCCAAAGCCCATGGTATGACCTGAGACGAACCAAAGTATATTTAACCTGTGGCAGGCCTTGCGCAGGGGCACACTCAGCCTCGGCGCTTACCCGACTATCCCGGCCATCATTTGGCCGATTTCCTGCGCGCTCGTTTCGCCAGATTCCTTGATCCCGATCACTTTGCCATTGAACATTACCGCGATGCGGTCACTGAGTGCCATTATCTCGTCCAAATCCTCTGAGACGAGAAAGACCGCGGAGCCCTTTTCTCTCAATTTGAGTAGAAGCCGGTGCGTGTGTTCTATGGCTCGGATGTCGAGCCCATAGGTTGGGTGAGATGCAACTACGACGCGCGGTTCCTTCCATAGCTCTCTTGCGAGGATCATCCTCTGTATGTTTCCACCTGAGAGTATCCTCGCCTCAGTCTTGTCGAGATCGGGAGTCAGAATCTCGAACTCGGACACCAGCTTCTCGCAGTGCTTCTTGATCGCCAGGATATCGAGGAACCCGGCCTTTGAGAACGGCGATATGCGATAGTCCTTCATCATCAGATTCTCCATGAGCGGAAGGCCCTCAGCTGTGCCTGTCCTTCTTCGTTCCTCAGGAATGTGGCTAACGCCGAGCATTGCGATTTCTTTCGGCGATCGATTGGTCATATCTTGACCGAAGATCGTTATTTTCCCGCCAACAACACTGCGCAGACCGGTTATTGCTTCAACGAGCTCACTTTGGCCGTTTCCCGCCACGCCTGCAATACCCAAGATCTCGCCCTCATGTACCGTAAGGGAGGCACCTCTTACCGCGCGGGCTCCTTCTCCCCCTAAGACGTATAGGTCGTTGACTTCAACTGCAACTTTGCCTTTCGCTGATGGTCGAACTCTTGGCAGCACAGGCACTTCGGGACCTATCATCATTCTAACGAGCTCCTGCCCATTCGTCTCAGACGTATTCTTAGTCCCGGACAACTTGCCCAGTTTGAGAACTGTAACCCGATCGCTGTTGCGCATGACATCCTCCATCTTGTGCGTGATCAGTATGACACCCTTTCCCTCGTCTGCTAGTCCGCGAAGGATCGAAAACAACTGTTGCGATTCCGTGGGCGTCAGTACCGAGGTTGGCTCGTCGAGTATGATTACGTCAGGATCGTGATAGAGGACTTTGAGTATCTCAGCGCGTTGCTGTTCTCCTACTGAGAGGTCCTCCACTCTCGCTTTAGGATCGACTTTCAGATTGTACTTCGCAGACAGCTCGCTCAGCTTTTTCTCGACCTCTCCAATTGGAAAAGACAAGCTGTTCTTCTTGAGCCCCAGCGAAACGTTCTCTGCGACTGTGAGAGGGCGTACGAGTGTGAACTCCTGATGGACCATTGCGACACCGAGTCTAAGCGCGTCCTCGGGAGAGTTTATCGTGACGGGCTTTCCTCTGATGTAGATCTGTCCGCGAGTTGCAGAATAGAACCCGGAGAGAACGTTAGCTAACACCGTCTTTCCTGCGCCATTCTCGCCGAGTACTACGTGAACTTCTCCAGATCTCACATCGAAGTCAACTTCATCGAGTATCAGATTCTCCCATACTCCTGGGAATCCCTTCACGACCTTTTCCGCCCTAAGCAGGACGTCTCCCTTCGCAAGTCTGGGATGTCTATCATGGACATGTTGTGCGCCCGGCGTCGATTGCATCTGATGACTCTCCGGATCAGCCATGTCCTGTCTGCGGGTTTTAGGCTTTGGGTAAGGTCACTTTGCTCCACAAACGTTGTATGCAGAC
>CAZRNA010000004.1:27530-29877 GCA_964601325.1 uncultured Candidatus Bathyarchaeia archaeon | reverse complement strand
GGATACGATGTCGTCGAAGTCATGATTCAGAAACGAAACAGCGACCACCACTCCTACTTCATAGGCCCAGGTAAGGTTGAAGAACTGAAGGAAATTGTCGATTCGCACGAAGTTGAGACAGTAATATTCGCAAACACTCTGCCAAGCAGTCAGGTTTTCAAGATCCAGCAGCGGTTGGGGGGCGAAGTACGAGTCATAGACAGGAACCTACTCATTCTAGAGGTCTTCGACAAGCGCGCGATGACCAAGGAGGCCAAGCTTCAGATCAAGCTTGCCAAGTTGAAGTACACGTTGTCTTGGGGCCGCGAGTTCATCAAGCTGAGAGGGATAATGGGCGAGCAAGTCGGCTGGATGGGGCCCGGCGACTACCCTTTCCAAGAGTACACTCGCGCCGCACGCAACAGAATAAGTCGTTTGGAATCACAGCTTAGAGATCTGGATCGCAAGAAAGAGATCACCAGAGGAAGACGTCGAGAGCTGGGGTTCCCCATAGTGGCACTCGCAGGATACACGCAAGCCGGAAAGACGACCTTGTTCAATCGGTTGGCTTCTGAGACGAAGAATGTGGGACTTGGACCGTTTACGACTCTGTCCACATTCGCAAGAAAGGTGCGAGTCGAAGCATCACGTAATTCAGAAGTCTTGCTGATAGACTCAATCGGATTCATAGAAGACATGCACCCCACAATCGTGAAAGCATTCACTGCCACATTCGGCGAAATTGCACACTCTGACTTGATCCTGCTGTTCGTGGACGCAAGTGAGGACACTCACACCATCAGCCGTCGTTGTTCATCCATGAACAAGATCCTGCGAGAAATTGGCGCAGACGGGGATATCATAGTTTGTGCCAACAAGATCGACTTGATTGAATCTAGAGAACTTGAACGCGCTCTTGACGTGATTCGGCAAGGATTCATTGGAACAGAGATCGTTGCCATAAGCGCACGAACAGGCGAGAACCTGAGCGCACTCTTCACGGCAATCACAGCAAGCATCAATGGCGGGAAGCTGACCGCAAACCTCCCGAGCCGTCAGCTTTACGCAAAGGATACTGCGAAACCAACCTACATCAGATAGCCTTGAGCGAGGCAATCCGATCAGAGGCTTCGAAATGCCCGGGAAAATGCCTGATAGGAAATCCTTCGGGAGACTTGCCCCGCCCCCGAACTATCCTACCGATCCTGATCTGTACGCAGATCCCGAGAACTACATGTATCCTCTAGACAAGCCGGTCAGAGCGAAGCTTGCAAGAAGATATTTCGACGAACCGCGCAACAGGAGCAAATACACTGAAGATGAACGGCTCTTCATAGATTCGCGCATCGACGAAGCTCTGAAACGATTCGGTACTTCGCCTGACAGATCCGTAGCGTCGCCTCCTAGAACTGACAGACGAAAGCTGCCCAAGCAGGTCTCCAGAAACGAACTCAGCAAACTCGACCTAGAGGGGCTTCTGCAACGATTTCTCGGAAGGCCTCGTCTTGAACGAGCGAAATCAATCCCTGACGACTTGGTCTCATTGTCCAGCCTAGAACAAAACCTCATTTCCGGAAACGTGAAGCAATACACGGTCAGGATTGATCTCAAGAATAAGACAATCACGCACGACTGCGATGACTGGAAGAGAAATATGCGATCCAAACTAATGTGCAAACATCTAGGCAAGGCTTTCCTAGCAATCGGCCACAGAAGAGCAACCGCAATCTTAAGGGCGATACTATCCGAGGCAGATGCCTGGACATTTAACGCGCCCTAGATATCTGGACATTCGACCCGCATGGTCCGTGGAACCTAGTCGAAACTTCTTTCCCGGAGAACGCATTTTGCGCGGGCGCCTCACTAATTGTCACCCTACGACTAATGCGGCGACGGCCCGGGTCAGTCCTCACATATGGGAGAGGTGAGTCTCCGCTAGAAATGACCGTAGCGCGTTGTTCAAGGCCTCTGGTTTCTCCAGCATGACCGAGTGGCCTGCACCGGGAATAATGATGATTCGAGCATTTCGTATTCTCTCCTTCATGAATTGCGAGTATTTGATCGGCGTGAGCGCGTCATCTTCACCACACACCAACAGAGTGGGCAGATCGATACGACTGATTTCGTTCATTTTGTCGAAATGGTCACATGCCTGAAAGTCACCGTAGGTGACTTCAGCCGGAACTTCAAGTAACTCCTGAACCGATGCCTTTCTCAACTTCACATCACTCTTCGAAGAGTACGCCCACTGAGCGATTACTTCTGCAGCATGTGCATAGTCGCGGGTCACTTCGTCCTTTATGATGGAAGTCACTCGTAGCCGGGCCCCGGAACCTACGAGCACGATTCCGGCGAGAAACGGCGGACG
>CAZRNA010000004.1:0-27430 GCA_964601325.1 uncultured Candidatus Bathyarchaeia archaeon | reverse complement strand
TGAACGCGAAGACATGCGAGCTCAGATAGCCTCAAAGCTTGAGAAGCTACGCACGCTCGACGACCTAGCCAAAGAGATGCCAGGTCCTCGTCAAGGAAATGGATGGGATCCATCGAGGATTGTCGAGACTAGTGTGAGGGTCATGCCACAACCTCTTGACAGGCTTGCTAGGAAAGCAATCAAACCGGGGATCCTTCAACGCCTAGCAGACTTGTTCAGACCCGTATCTGCGATGTCCAAGCTCGCTGGGCCCCCTACCATAATCTATTTTCCATTATGGCACCTGAAGGGCTATCATGAATGCTTCTATCTAAGGAATGCAAACTACAGCATTCGAGTAGACAAGGACGTGGTCGCAGTCGAGGTTGATGGAGAGACACGTGACCTCATGATAGAAGAACAAGAAAGCGAGGATGTTCCGGACACGTTGAGACGCACACTGAAACGATTCTCCAGGCTTTTCATGGGTGAAAAAAGATACTTCAATCTCAAGGATGTGACCGAACTCGCGCTGAGACATGGACGCGCCGAGATGTACGTGACTTCAGATGGGCGAGAAGGCAACATGCTTGACGAGGTACTACCCAGCAGATGGAAGAGGCGTCGTATATTCGACATCGCTGATCTCAATGTTGAAGGAACGGTATCAAGAATCGCAGCCTCGAGGGAGACCAAGGAGACAGCCGTGCAAAGACTGCGAGACAAGCTCGTGAAAATGCCAGAGGAATCCAAACAAATCCTGAGCAACACGTTTCACATCGAGGAGTTGACGCAGTACTACGTTCCTTTCGCGTACTTTCCAGTCACACGAGGAGGAAGACTAGATCACGTCATAATCACCGGCGCATCAGCCGAGACGCCGGACTCGAAGACCGTCGCCTCCGTGAAGCACCAGTTGGGTCTTTGAGACATCACGCAACCAGCATTTGCCATCGATCTCTGAATGGGTTACACAAATTCCCTAATCTGCATGAGACAAGAGTGAGACTGCGAGTGAGCTGGCAAACTAGGGCGGCCGAGATATTCTCAGGAATATTCACACCATTCGGGGTCGCGGCCATCATCTCGATCGTGTTCTCTTGGTTCTCCCCAATCGGATTAGGACCGCTGATGAACCCGTTATCGTCAGCGTTTGTCGGCATCGTCACATTATGCCTAGCACCATTCGTACCGGTTCTGTATAGCACAACGGCCGGTAGAACGGATCTGGATGTCTCGGACCTCACGAAGCGTGTACCGCTATACGCTCTTGGGTTGATCGGCTATGTCATGGGGATTGCGACTTTTCTTGTCCTCAATAACAAGCTCATGTTTGTGATGGCAGTTGCGTACCTCTGTGTGGGTCTGGCTATGTGCCTGATAACACTCGGCTGGAAGATAAGTGCTCATACTGCTGGGATAGCGGGGCCCACCACCGCGCTGGTCTTTGTGTTCGGCATATGGGTTGCTCCTCTCTATTCACTTTCCATTCTCATGGTGTGGGCAAGGGTGAAATTGTGCGCACACACGCTGAACCAAGCGGTGGCAGGGCTGATCGTGGCGATCACGATCACAAGCATCGTGTTCATGCTATTCTATTCATGATGGTGCTCGTTCATGATTCTGTTTCGATTTCCTCGATGGACTTGCCTCTTTTCCTGACTGATCGATCATGCACCTGCGTTGCGTATTCCTACGCGATCTGTACATGATCGATTTGGAAGTATCTCTTAGCTAGCATGCGGGTCTTGTCGATCGTCCTGCCGTTCTTCCCGATCGCTAGAGCCTTGTCTCTTGGATCAACTTCGACGACGACGATCTTCTTGTCGGGGCGCTCAGTGACCCTGATCTCCTTGATCTTTGCAGGCGCCAGAGAGTTCTTGATCAAGCCCTCCACGCTTTCAGACGCCTCGACGACCTCGACAGGCTTGCCGGTCATTCTTCGAAGAGTGTTGATGTTCTTGCCCGCCTTCCCTATCGCCAACCCCATCTGCCCCGGTTTGGCAATGAAGATGATCCGGTCGCCTAAGGAGTCGATCAAGCAGTCATTCGCCGTTGCGCCCGTTATACTCTCGAATAGAGCAATGTACCGCATCTCATCGCTGCCCAAACGGATCTTTGTAGCGGACATCTTCAGGCTTCAGCCAACTTCAGGATTTCAGAGTCGCCAGGTTCCTTCACTGTAAGAGCAGCGACTAGAAATGGCTTTTCACATGCGGCACCCAAGTCCATGCTTGTACCTGAGTAAACGTAGACGGGAACCTCTGAGACTTTGGCGTTGTAGAGGATGCTCGACTTGTGTGGTTCCGGGCAGTTCGAGGCGATGACGATCAGGCGTGCCTTCCCTGTCTTCGCCGCATCCGTTGCTTTGCTGCAGCCTAACTCAATCTTGCCGGTTTTGACGACCATGCTGATCTGCTTGTTCAGATCCATCATTTCTCCCTCTTCTCAGACATCGACATGAAGACTTCGATCAAGCCAGTGCCCATTGGCACTTGTTGCCCGACTATTACGTTCTCCGCAACTCCGCGCAGATGATCCTTGGTTCCTCGTACGGCTGCATCGACGATCGTTGGGATCGTAATCTCGAAGGCTGCCTTCGCGAGAGTGCTGGCTTTCTCGCCGCTAACGCCATGTCTGCCAACCTGAAGGACCTCGCCTGACGCGGTCATCGCGTCGGCTACGAGCATTACGTGTCTGATGTCGACATCAAGGCCTTGTTCTTCAAGGACAGCCTTCGCTTCTTTGATTATTACGTTGCGCGCGGCCTCGATTCCAAGGACGGCTGCCACTTCATGCATATTGTTGGATATCGTTCTGGCTGGATCGACGCCTATTGTTGTCAGTGCAAGTTCGAGGTTTGATCCTTCGGTTCTGATGATCCATTCGTGATTTTCTTCCATCACTAGAGCGCGTCTCACCGCGGGGATTCCTTTCACATGCATTCCAGCGACGCGGGATTCTAAACGTCTGAACTGTGGGATGTCCATCTCTTCGGTACTGATTTCGATTTCGTCTTTCTCGACCTTTGCCTCTCCTCGAGGTACCTGAATTGCTGCCTTGATGTCTTTCAGCGTGACGGACTTCTCCCGCATGGCTGCAGCGTCAAGCTTGACGACGATTCTCATCCTAGTTATGTCAGATTCAATACTGGAAGCTATGTCTCCGAGTGTGGTGTGCGTTAGTAGGGTGGCGACTTCCTCGGCCTTCTCCTTGCTATTTCTGTACTTCTCGTTCAAGAATACCGTCATTGTCGGCGTGGATGGGATCTTTCTCGCGTCGACGATCTCAATCAGCCTTGGAAGGCCCAGTGTGACGTTCTGCTCTCTAACGCCGGCGAAGTGGAAGGTCCTCAGCGTCATCTGCGTTCCAGGTTCGCCGATGGATTGAGCTGAAACGATCCCAGCAGCTTCACCTGGCTCAATCAGTGACCTGCCGTAGTTCTCGACCGATTGGCGAACAGCTTCATCAACACCTCGCCGTGACATCTTGGCCTTCAGCAAGTTTCGCTTCAAATCATCCGCCAAGAGGGGGGAAAGACGATCCACCACTTCTCGGATCTTGGTGTCAACGTATTTGTTGGTGGCTTTCGCACCCTTCTCTGCGGTAAGCCTTACCCGTTCGATTAGGCGTTCTGAGTTCACCGCCTTGCCGTGGTCGCTCTTTGCCGTGTCAACACCATCTTCGCCATATCTGAACTGGATGATGTCTCCGCGGGAGTCCCGTACAGTCGAGTCGTACTCTACTCTGAGGTGTTCGAGCGCATTGATCAGTCTTCTCTGCATGTATCCACTCTGTTGGGTTCTGACTGCCGTGTCCACCAGTCCTTCACGTCCACCCATCGCATGGAAGAAGAACTCGATCGGGTTCAGACCATCCCTGTATGAGGTGTAGACGAACCCTCTAGCTTCAGGACCTGCATCTCCAGGTCGGAAGAAGGATAGTACTCGGTCTCTGTATCCCCTGCTAATTCTTTGGCCTCTAATTGATTGCTGTCCTACGGACGCTATCATTTGTGCAATGTTCAGCGATGAGCCTCTCGCGCCAGTTCTCGTCATGATCACACCGCTGTTCTTGTCGTCCAAGTTGGCGTCCGCGTACTCGCCAGCCACGTCACGAGCTTTGGATAGTTCATCCATTATGCGAATCTCAAGCGATTCAGCGAGCGATTGGCCTGGAAGCCGTTCAAGGGTTCCTTGGTTGTAGCTATCGATAAGTGCATAGACACGTTCCTCGGCTTTTCGTATGACTTTGTCAATCCTCTCCCTGACGCTGGACGGTATGTCAAGCTCTCTGATTGAGTATGAGAAACCTTTCATCAGGACGAAACGGTCAAGTAGCTTCGCAATGTGATTGAGGAACTCGCGTCCGGTTTCAGACCCGTTATCTTTCACAATCCGGTGAAAGAGGCTCTCTGAGCGTTCGGCGCCTATCGAGTTCTTGTCAATAACTCCTTCCTCAAGTCTGCCGTTACGTATTGTGACATGTTCCTTGTCATCTTTTGTCACCATGCTGGATCTCGTGGTGAAGCTGAAGCCTTTGGGTATGAAGAGGCTGAAGATCTGTTTCCCGGTCCAGAGTTCAACTGGACGCTTCGTCGCTGGCTCGGGAAGTTCGCCCGTGTATCCGGCAGCCGTGAGGAGTCTGCAAACTTCATCCTTAGCGAGCATCGTGGACTTGCGTGTGAGAAGGTATGCTGCGCTGAGAAGGTCTGTCTTGGCGCCTATGATCGGCCCTCCGTAGCGAGGAGAAAGTATCTGATCTTGAACCTGCATTAGCAGTCTCGCTTCAGTTCGTGCCTCTTCACTTTGTGGGACATGCAGGTTCATTTCGTCACCGTCGAAGTCTGCGTTGTAGGGTGGGCAAACGCACGGGTTCAGTCTGAAAGTCTTGTAGGGAAGGACTCTGACCGTGTGAGCCATGATTGACATTCTGTGAAGCGAGGGTTGCCTGTTGAAGAGCACAATGTCTCCGTCTCTGATGTGGCGTTCGACAACGAACCCTGCCTCGATTGCATCTGCAAGACTATCCCGTTCCGTTACAAACTCCAGTCTTACTCGTCTCTGGTCCGGGCGCACAATGTAGAGGGCACCTGGATACTGGTCGGGACCATTCCGGATAAGCCTCCGCATCTCGTCAATATTCCATTGCGTAACACGTTCAGGAATCGTCAATCGCGCCGCAATGTCAACAGGCACACCAACTTCGCTGATGTCCAAGTTGGGGTCAGGAGAGATCACGGTCCTTGCTGAGAAGTCCACTCGTTTTCCTGACAGGTTGCCTCGGAACCTACCTTCCTTGCCTTTCAGACGTTGGCTGATTGTCCTCAGTGCTCTTCCGGAGCGATGACGGGCCGGTGGAAGGCCGGAGACTTCATTGTCGAAGTATGTTGTCACATGATACTGCAGTAGATCATGCAGTTCTTGGATGATGTTAACCGGAACGCCGGATTCGAGCGCCTCACGCAATTTCTGGTTGATTCGGATTATGTCAACAAGTTTGTGTGTCAGATCGTCTTCTGATCGTATACCTGACTCGAGTGTAATGGATGGACGTACCGTCACGGGTGGGACTGGCAGAACTTGAAGTACCATCCATTCAGGTCTCGCTGCTGTCGGGTCCATTCCGACGATGCGAAGATCGTCATCAGGAATGCGTTCGAGCATCTCTCTGATTGCGCTCGGCGTAAGCCTAGCTCCGGTTTCGTCTATGAACGTGGTGGGCTTCTGATGTTCGATCGTGTGTTGACGTGTTCCGCAGTGTGGGCATTCTTGAACTTTCTTTGCTTCCTTCATAATCGCGTCAAAGAAAGCCGTGGGCACTTCGTTGAGGCGCTTTTTTTCCTCCGCTATCTTTGCCTTGTAGTTCTCGATCTTCTCGTTTGACATGAGAACCCTGCCGCAGTTCCGGCAGGTGACCGATAGGAGCTTGTGTATGAGTTTCGCGAAGGCGACGTGAATGACAGGCTCAGCGAGTTCAATGTGTCCGGAATGGCCTGGACAACTCACTGCGGTGTTTCCGCATGTCTTGCACTTCTGCCTGGGCTCAAGTGTTCCCAATCTTCCGTCCATTAGGCCTGAGACAATGGGAACGCCGTCTTCATCATACGTGTCCGCTGTCTGGACTTCAACTGCTGAGAGCCGACGTATCTCGCTCGGGGAGAGAAGCGAGAATCTGATGCTGCCGATGATTTTTGTTGCTTCTTCAAGCATCGCCATCTTATGCACGCTCCGAAATGTTGAGTCTGGGAGCTACCCCGAGAGCCATTAGTTCTTGGAGCAATAGCTTGAACGCGTAGGACAGCGCTACCGGGGAGATTACTGCCTTTTCGCCGCAGATCCGGCACACGTACTTGTTCTGCTTGATGTCATGATACGCCAATAGGCCGCATACTTCACAGACCATGACCGTGTACTTGTCAGATTCCTCGAGGAGCCGATCTCTCAGTAACGCGGAGGCTCCGTGCCCGATCAGGCAGTCGCGTTCCATCTCACCGAACCTTAGGCCTCCACCGCGAGCTCGGCCTTCCGTGGGCTGGCGCGTCAACATCTGCACTTGGCCGCGGGCCCGTGCATGCATTTTATCCGCAACCATGTGGTGAAGCTTCTGATAGTATACGACTCCAACGTATACGTCTGCCATGAACCTTTTTCCGTCGATACCGTTGTAGAATACTTCGCTTCCGCTTTGCGTGAATCCAAGCTTCAACAACGCGTCGCGGAGTTGCTCTGGACGCTCGTTACTGAACGGGGTTCCGTCTACTGGTTCTCCTCTTAGCGATGCGACCTTGCCAGCCAATGATTCGACGAATTGTCCGATCGTCATGCGGGACGGGAAGGCGTGGGGGTTTATGATGACGTCGGGAACGACGCCGTCCTGCGTGAAGGGCATGTCTTGCTGTGGAACTAGTAGCCCGATGACTCCTTTCTGTCCGTGCCTTGACGCGAACTTGTCCCCCAGTTCGGGAACGCGTGTATCTCTGACTTTCACCTTGACGAGCTTGCTGCCCTCAATCGATTCTGTAACGAAGATAGTGTCGACTACGCCGACCTCTGAAGGACGCATTCCTACCGATGAATCACGTTTCGTGGGCCCCTTGACTTCAAACTCGCGATACTCCTCCAAGAACCTGGGCGGACTCGTTCTGCCTACAAGTACTGTATTGCCGCTCACATCTGCCTCGGCCGAAATGATTCCGTCTTCTTCAAGAAGGCGATAATACCTGTCGCCTCTGTATCCTCTGGTCCCCGGCTCAGGAATCTCGAATTTGTCGCGGAGCCCTCCAAGGTATTGTCTACATTCACCCTCGTAGATCCTGAAGAAGGTGGAACGCCCGAATCCTCGGTCCACCGATGAACGGTTGAAGACAATAGCGTCTTCCATGTTGTAGCCTTGGAACGAAAGCACCGCCAGCACGCAGTTCTGACCCGCGGGCCTGTCATCGTAGTTGATGATTTCCATTGGTTTCGTTCTGACAAGAGGCATTTGGGGATAATGCAGAAGATGCGACCGTGAATCCACTCGGTTGAAGAAATTGGTGCAGGAAACTCCCAGCGCCTGTTTCGCCATTGCTGACTCGTAGGCGTTCCTAGGCGACTGGTTATGCTCAGAATATGGAATGACCGAGGCGCAGATGCCCAGCATCGTGTAGGATGCAAGCTCAAGATGCGTAGTGTCTTTGGAGATCTTGGAGAGGTCGAGCGCCACAAGGGCACTTTCCTCTTCGTCCGAGTCTATGTATTCGATGATTCCTTTCTCGACCAGCTCCTCCCATCGCATTTCTCCTCTGTGAATGGCTTCGACATGGTCACGGGTTAGTTTGGGAACACCGTCTTCGACTATGATGAGGGGCCTTCGGACCCTGCCCCCGTCGCAATTGACGTAGACATATCCTCGAGCGCTCTCTCTTTCTGGAGCGAAGTATACGGCGTTTACTTCGGAGCTGATTTCGCCGGCACGACGCATGCGTATGAGCTCTTGCACGAGTTCCTTTGGCGCATTTGCGATACCTGCAACTAGACCATCAACTATGACCTTGGCGCCGGAAGCTGCAGCCTTGCTTTCCATTTCTTCGATCGGATTGACTCCCATTCTCCGTAGTCTAAGCACGAACTCCCTCGAATCGACTCCGATCGACAGAGTGGAAGACAACGCCAAGTTCTTCACGAGACCACAGTTTGATCCCTCGGGGGTTTCATTAGGACAAAGTCTCCCCCAGTGTGTCGCGTGCAGGTCTCGCGCCTCCAAGTTAGGCTGACTTCTGCTCAACGGGGACTGAAGTCGCCGCAAATGACTCAACGTGGAGGAGTAGTTTGTTCGATCGAGAAGCTGTGTAACCCCAACCCTTCCTCGGACCCAATTGCCAGTAGAAACGGCGTGTTGGATCCGCTCAGTAATTATGCCTGGTCGAATCGCATTGGTGATCGAGAGTTCCTGATGTCTCCTGATCGTGATACGTTCCAATTGGTACTTCAAGTCGCGGATGAGATTTCGGAACGAGATTCTGAAGAGATCCGCCATCAAGGCACCGGCTAGCTTGAGCCGCTTGTTCGAGTAGTGGTCCTTGTCGTCTGGCGCACGTCTGCCCAGTTTCAGCTCGATTATCCTTGTGGTGATCTCTGCGAGGAAAAACGCCTTCTCTTTCCTTTCGGCAGCTGTCCGTCCAATGTGGGGGAGAAAGTTCCGGTCAATAACCGTTTCAGCCTTCTTCGCACGGTAATCTTCCACCTGTCCAGGCGCCAGACGGTTTCCCACATAGAGGAGTGCATCTCTCACGGACAGGATACCTTGTGATTTCTCGAATGAACCTTCCAACTGGTTCTGGATAATCTCATCATCAGAAATCAGCTGCGCAATCTTCAGGTCTTCCTGAACCCCAAGAGCCTTCATCAGAACAACTAACGGGATCTCTGCAGGCACTCCTGGAACCATGACGTAGGCCGCCCCGTCCGCTTTCAGTGTGACTTCAGTACGTGCCCGGAAGCCCAAGGTTGTCGAGAAGATCTTCGCCTTGTAGACCGGGTTAACTCCGGTCTTCTCCATGTCAACAAGTATCTTGTTCGCCGCAAGATCCTCAAGTGCGACTACAACGCGTTCCGCGCCGTTAACGATGAAGTATCCGCCCGGATCGATAGGATCCTCTCCAATGCTGATCATCTCATCAGGAGTCAGCCTCGAGAGGGGGCATATCTTCGAGCGGAGCATGACAGGGAAATCACCGATGTAGACAATCTCTGTCTGACCTTCCCGTTCGCCGATTACCGGCGTCATTTCAAGATGCAGTGGCGCAGCGTAAGTGAGGTTGCGCACACGTGCTTCCGTGGGGTAGATGGGCCTTTCAGACCCGTCGACCTCGGTTACCCTCGGCGTTCCGATCTCAATCTTCCCGAGCTTGATCTTCAACGGGTATTCTTCGATCTCTATTGGGATCGAGCCAACTTCGTCGATGATCGACTGCAATCCGGACTCGATGTATTCATTGTACGAGTCGATGTGCTGTCTGACAAGACCCTTTTCGCGGAAGAACTCCTTGATCAGTCCCCACATCTGGGGTTCAACTTGACTGATCAGCCTTGCCTCCTCCTGCTGAACTCTCGATAACGTACCTGTAGACCACGACTTCTCCGGCAGTGGGGCTTTGACGAGTGACCCTTACCACGTCCCATGGTTTTGCACCTATCTGTTTGGCGGCTGGGTCATCAGCCCTCAAGTAAGGCAGTTGATGCGGCTTGATATGCAGACGCTCCAGCAACTCCTCGGCCTCGCGCCTTGGCACAACCTCATGCTTCGGCACTAGCTGATGCTTGAAAACGTCTATGGCCTTCTTATTCTCCTCATTCTTCAAGCGATCCTCTCTCTCCGATATCCAAACGCTCATTAGGCCCCGAAAATTAGGAACCCTAACGAAACTCCCCCATACCAAAGACGACGCGCTAATAAGCGTTATGCGCTTCTATCGTGAATTTCCAATGCAACGTTACGATCGAGGCGCCTGAACCATGAGAAAAGCTTGCGAAAGGCTTCTCTGAATTCACTTGGTGCTTTGCTGCGCATTCATCGCTGCCTTCAGGACGCCCAGCGCGAGGAGTGCGCATTCGATTCGAGCTGGTCCAGGGTCTGCTCCGAGAAGTCTGATAAGGTCATCCTTCCCGAGTTTCTTGACTTCTGAGACTCGCTTCTTCTTGGAGAATTCCGTGAGCATTGAAGCTGTTGCCATGCTTATGGCACATCCTTCTCCCCTGAAGCGGACATCCTCAATCACGCCAGCGGTGACTCTAACTTGCATCTCGATTACGTCGCCGCACAGATTGTTTGCGTCCTTGGCCTGCCCGTTTGCGCTTGTCAAGTCTCCGTAGTTTCTGGGATGTCTGTAGTGGTCCAGAATCGTCTCCTTGTAGATGTCTGCGGTCATATCTTGAACATCTTCCGAGCCTTTTCGAGAGCCCTGACGAGAATGTCAACTTCCCGTCTCGTGTTGTAGATGTAGAAGCTAGCCCTAGATGTGGCTGGTACTTTCAGTCGTTCCATCAGTGGCTGGGCGCAGTGTTGTCCGGATCTTATCGCTATGCCCTGAGTATCGAGTACTGTGGCTAAGTCGTGCGCGTGGATGTCGCCAAGGTTGAATGAGATTACTGCTCCGCGTTTCTCGATTTCCTTTGTGCCATACAGGATCAGGCCTTTCACGCCTGCCAGTCGCTCGATTGCGTATCTCGTGATATCCTTCTCATGTTCCCTCACGTTCTGCATTCCCAGTTTCGTGAGGTAGTTGACTGCAGCTCCTAGTCCTATGACGCCTTCGATGTTGGGAGTTCCAGCTTCGAATTTCCATGGGAGGTCATTCCATCGGGCGTCTTGGAGATGAACTTCTCTTATCATTTCTCCGCCGCCCATCAGCGGTTCCATGTGGTCGAGAAGATCTTGTCTTCCATAGAGCATTCCTATTCCCGTAGGGGCGAGCATCTTGTGACCTGATGCGGCCATGAAATCGCATTCGAGATCAGCAACGTCGACCGGCATGTGTGGAACCGATTGTGCTGCGTCGACTATGACGGTAGCGCCTACTTTGTGAGCTTCCCGTGCCATCTGCTTGACTGGGTTGATTGTGCCCAACGCATTTGAAACGTGAGCGAGGCTGAGGACTTTTGGGTTTTCGTTGATTAGTCGTTCGAAGTTCTCCCAGTTGAGTATTCCGTCGTCGCGGATCTCAACGTAGTCGATCCTGAGACCTTTCTCTTTGGCCAGCATCTGCCACGGGACGATGTTGCTGTGATGCTCCATTTGAGTGAGGAGAATGCGATCTCCGGACTTGAGGTTCGCTCTTGCCCAACTGAGTGCCACTAGGTTCAGAGCCTCGGTTGCATTTCGTACGAAGATGATTTCCTTGGCGGTTCTTGCGCCAATGAAGCGGGCGAATTCCTCTCTCGATTGCTCGAAGGCGACCGTCGCCTCTTCGCTCAGTCGGTGGATCCCACGGTGAACGTTTGCATTGTATTCGTGATAGTATCGGTCTATTGCGTCGATGACTGCCTTGGGCTTCTGCGAAGTTGCAGCGTTGTCCAAGTAGACGAGCGGTTTGCCTCCTATCTTCCTCATTAGAATTGGGAAATCTGCTCGTATCTTGGTCACATTCAGTGTCATTCTGTTCCCCTCTGCTCAGCGGAAGAGCACGTCGACCTGCCGGTGATCATAACATACGTCATACTTCTACGTTTCGCCATCCGCTCACAGGCCTCCCCAGACCCTCCTCACCAAATCTATCCGCTTCAACAGGTCAACGTCATGACCCGATGGCACTCATTCCAGCGCTCGATGACTTTCGATAAGGCCCGCGAGTTCGTCTCCGAGACTTCTTTCGCCGATCCATCTTCCGAATGATGACGTCTTGTGTCTCACTCATTCACTATTTCACGACTCTTTGCTCAAGGGCACATGATCGACACCAGTCCAGCCGTGAAATCTCGTACGGTATTCCTCGTATGCAGCGGGAACCTTTGATAACCTCTCGGGGCTCCAGATTATCAACTCTTTTTCATACTCAGCCAAGTCATAGTCCTTCGTGTAGTCCAGAGCTCCAGTTGGACAGTAGTCCGTGCAGAAGTGGCAGAAGCAGCAGCGGATGTACCAGTACTGGGGGAATCTATTCTGAGGGTTCTGCGGATACGTCTTCTCCTGCGCCCCGGAAACCATCGTGATGCACTTCTCGGGGCAGATCCACGCGCATATTCCACATCCCGTGCATCGATCCACGTATAGCAGGTGTCTTCCCCTGTACCCGTCCGGGATTTCATGCCTCTGGTAAGGATGCTTCAGCGTGAACGTTCTCTTGAAGATGTGTTTCACGCCTTCCCAGAAAGCCTCAGCTGCTGACACTGGCGTCATCTCTTACCTGTCCGCTTCCACGGGCCAGTAGTCTAGGCTCCCGTAGATTATCGGCATGTCACCTATGCGAACTCCTTTCAAAAGGAATGGCAGTGCTGCGAGGTTCTTGAATGAACCGGTGCTCATCTTGACTCTGAATGGCTTGTCCCCTCCGTCGCCGACGACGTAGTGGTTTATCTCTCCGCGCGAAGATTCGACTCTGCCGATAGCTTCTCCTCTCGGAACAATTAGAGGGCTTTTTCTCGCAATAGGTCCTTTCGGGATGTCTCGCATCAGTTGTCTGAGGATCGAGATGCTTTGCTTCATTTCTTCGAATCTCACGAGCCACCGCGATAAGCTATCGCCTTCTTTGAACGAGGGAACCTCAAAGTCCACTCGATCATAGACACCATAAGGGGCGTCTCTCCTCACATCGCAAGCCACGCCTGACGCTCTAAGAACGGGGCCGACAACACCAAGCTTGATCGCATCATCTTTGCTTAAGATGCCGACGCCTCTCGCACGTTCCACAAAGAGCGGATTACTCACGAAGACACGGTCGATCGCACTGAGATGTCGTTCAATATAGTCCAGTGTCTGGGCAAGTTTCTCTACGAAGCCCTTTGGAAGATCCCGCCTCACCCCTCCCGGCACGAAGAACGAGAAAGTCATCCTCGCTCCCGTGAGCATCTCGTGCAAGTCGAGAAGCAGTTCCCGGTCCCCGAAACCGAACATGTACATCGTAGTGTGGCCCGAGAAGATTCCACCCATGATTGCCATTCCATAGAGATGACTTGCTATCCTGTTGATCTCACAAAGCATTGTCCGTATGTGCAGGCCCCGTTCTGGAACCTCGACTCTCTGGAGTTTCTCAATCGGCGCGATGTAGGACCAGTTGAGGTGTGAAGAATCTGCAATGTTGGGTCGTTCAAGCATCGGGATGTTCTTGATGATATTGCGGGACTCCGCGATCTTCTCGCATCCTCTATGAACGTAACCGATATCCGGAGTTGCTTCGACTATGATGTCGCCATCGGTCTTGAGCTTGATCCTCATGTGGCCGGAGCCGGGATGTTGGGGTCCAACGTTGAGGTCGAGTATGGACAAGTCAGGCCAGCTCCGGGATTTTCAGATCCTTCTTCAACGGAGGCGGGCCGTCCCAGTTGTCCTGCAACAACAGCTTCTGGAGATTTGGGTGACCTTCGAAATTCACTCCGAACATCTCGTACGTCTCACGCTCGAACAGATTGGCGCTTTCCCAAATCGGTGTCAGCGAGGGCAACGAAGGGTTCTCTCGCTCAAGGTGAATCTTGAGTAGAACGACTACGTGTTTGAGGTTGTCATGTGAGTACGACGATAGGAAGTATACGACGTCGAGATGATTCTCCCAAGGATGATCAACACCAGACACTGCGAGTGTATGATCGAGCCCGAACCGTTGCAACAATACCGCGACATCTCTTGCGACTTCCTTGCGAGCGATAACTGATATTCGGCCCTTGTCAAGCGCAGTCACGTTCTCTACCGCGCTCCCTAGCTGCTCCTTGATGGCGACGACGATATCCTGCTCTGGACTCGAGGGTGTCGCGCTCACTTCGGATAGACCTCCTCCCTTCGGATCTTCTCTCTTAGCTTGATTATGCCGTTCAGAAGTGCCTCAGGTCTTGGAGGACATCCAGGGACGTAGATGTCAATCGGGATTGCCTTCTCAATATCATTGATTATGCTGTAGGAATCGTGGAAGAGACCGCCTGAGCAAGCACAGTCACCCATCGCGATCGCATATTTCGGGTTGGGCATCTGCTCCCAAATGACTTTGATCCGCTTCAACATCTTCTTAGTTACAGTTCCTTCGATTATCAGCAGGTCGCTTTGACGCATCGATCCAACCACAGCTTGCATGCCGTATCTTTCTGGATCATATCTTGGACCCATCATAGCACCGAATTCAGCTGAACAGCATGCCGTCGTCAAGTGAACCGGCCAAAGCGAGTAGAGACGACTCCAGTTAACCAAGTACTTGAGCGGAGCAGATCCCACCACCCGCTCTACCAGGTCTCTAAGGCTCCCAACCCAGATGCCCGGAGGCTGACTCATCTCCTCAGGAGGAGACGACGACTGTGATTCCTTTGAGGGGTCTGTGCTCATGCTCGGTCACCTTACCATACAATTCATCGCTGGCTTCCGCGCGGGAGGCCGGTTACGCTTCGCATATCCGGCAACTGCCCAGGTTCAAGCCTGGTTCGAGGCGTCTATGAAGATCACACATGAGCCTACTCTTCCTGACCTGCATTGACACTTCGTTGAGTTTGCCCATTACCTGCACCTGCCCTGCCTTTCCTGACACGAGCATGGTGGCAATCCTACTCGCGGCCTCGTCCACACGAGCGACTCCTTCCAGTTTGATCGCGACCCCCCGCTTGTTGTGCATATACTTGCTCACAGCTGGTTGAGTAATTCCCAACAGCCGAGCAGCCTGCAGTTGAGTCATCCCATACTCATCCACAAGCCTACGGACAACCATTGCTCGGATCGCTGGAATCACGGACTTTGAGGCGATTTCGTCAGGCAGTAACAACGCTGTGATCGATCAAGGGAACCCCGTCGAGGCGTATTTAAGCATGACATAGGTTATCGTCTCTTGAAGAAAGCAGCTGTGACCCACCGTTGATCGTGCTTTTGGAGAGCGCAGAGGCACATGTCCATTCTTGCTTGTAAAGCGGAAGATTGAGTTCCCGACGAGCTCAATGAGCATCCGAGGTATTGGAAGAGTTGGCAGGAACTGTTCACATTGAGAAGACAATCAAAGCTCCCGCGGCCCGTGTCTACAGAGCGTTTCAACAAACAAGATCGCTGAAGGTCTGGTACGACCCGCGATGCCGCATCGACAAGTTCTCCGTAGGAGGGAAACTTGCCGGCGACAACTACCCAAGCGCCGAGATAGTGGCGCTGGTGCGGAATCACACGATAGTGCATCGATACAGCGACATCGTCCCCGGATTCGGCATCTGGAGCTTCGTAGGGAAAGCCGGAGGCAAGGCCACACTACTCATTCTTGACCATATCGACGCACACGAGAGCGCAGAAGAACGTGACTCCGTTACGTTCTACTGGAAGGGACTCATCGAGAATCTTGCAGCATTCTGCGAGGGTCGCAAGATACCTTTTGATCATGTTGCCGGAGATTACAGACAAGGCATGAAACCCTGAACGGCGAACCCCTGAACGCCGCACTTAAATCCCGAATTCATCGTCGAAACCAGAGCAGACGAATCTTTGTGGCGAGGCAGATGGATCTAGGAACCCTGATCAGTCAATCCGCAGCACGAATAAAGAAGAACTGGATGCTGATCGTCCCTCCGATCTTGATTCAGGTTGTTGTACCCCTTGTCATCATGGCTGTGATGGCGTTCTCGCTACTCCCACTCATAGTGGCATACGGTCTAACCGGGGACGCCTGGGGACTCGTCCAAACGGCAATTGGAGGAATGCTTCTCCTCTTGATCGTGATCTTCCTCTTCGACACGTTCGTGACTGCTGGGTGGGCATATATGAACAAGCGCGTGGTTCTCGACGGACGAACGGAATTCGCTGACCTATGGGTAGGGGCCAAGAAGTATTTCCTGCAGATCCTCGGCGGCCGAATACTAGTCGGAATCATACTTGCTGTTCCGATGGTTGTTGGAATAGTGGCCGTGGTGACGAGCGTTCTCACCCTCAATATTGGGCAACTGACTCCTCCGGAAGAGCTCACCCCCACTTCTATCGTCAGCTTACTTGCCCCAATCATCTTCGGATTGCTCGGTATCGTACTAGTGGTTGGACTGGTCGAACTCGTTCTCTTCGTCTTTCTTCTGCCTTGGATGCAGGCCCTCGTGATGGACGATCTTGGAATACTAAAGTCGATCAAGTCGAGTTTCGCCTTCGTGCGAAAGAACTTAGCTACGATGATAGGCTACATTGTCATCTCCGGAATCGCTTCGATGGTCACAGCTTGGACTGCATCATTCGTCTGGCCCAGTTTCTCGTATTCGGAACTGACCAACCCGGACATCTACACGAATGGCGGACGCCTGCTGGGATTGATGTTCCGGGCCAACAACTTTGTGTCCTACGTGATCTCCGCGTTACTCTCGGCTTTCTTCACAATATTGCTGTTCGTTATCTACGCGGACAGGACGCGCGGTCCACAGAGCGCAAGTCCCGTGGGACCGACCATTCCTCCCGCTTCTCAGATTTCGGGATCTCCGTCTCCACCTCGTCAACCTGCGCGAGGGACCAGATACTGTGTGAACTGTGGAGCACCGTTGATCATCCTCGCGGTCTTCTGCCCCAACTGCGGGGCACGACAGCCTCCTCTCCCGCCGGAGTGACTTTCTCACGCTCGACGAAATGGGCTGACGATCAGGGAGCGCAAGCTATGACGAGGTCCACTTCCACAGCAATATTCAGAGGAAGCTCGCTGACGCCAACGGATGTCCTAGCGTGACGTCCTTTCTCTCCAAAAATCTGTGCGAGAAGATCGGAAGCACCATTCATGACTTTCGCTTGGTCTGTGAAACCTGGAGCACTGTTGACGTAGCCGTTCACCTTCACAATACGTTCAATTCTGTCCAGCGTACCCAGAACCGATTTAGCTGCCGCCAAACAATTCAATGCAGCCAGTTTCGCAGCCTCATAGGCGTCCTCAACTGTGACATCTCGGCCGACTTTGCCCCTGAATGCGGGAACCCCGTCCTTCATGGGCCCTTGACCAGCTGTGAAAAGTAGCGTCCCACCATGAACCGCGAGTAGGTAGGCACCTACGGGCGTAGCAGCTTGTGGGATCTTGACTCCAATTGATTTTGCGCGCTCCTCAAACGACAACTACTCCATTCCTCCTTGACAGCGACGTTTCGAAATCCATGAGACTCGACACTTGCTAGTAGGCTTTTGCATTGCCGGCTGCGAGAGCCCTTAGGGTATCCTTAGGTCGAAGGTCGTGTCAGACGTTTCAGCGACTGAATCGTCCTAACTGGAGTCGGGTCGATTCCCCGCACCATTGCGAGATAGAAAGAAACATAGTCGCAACAGTAAATCATCATGAGAACAGCGGATGGAAGTGTCGGAGACCTTAGATAGATCTCGCTTATCCGCTTTCCTCCTCGCTGACGGATCAGACGCTTCAGTCTCCCTAGTTGTGCGGCTTCCTCTTCGTCTTCGCACCCTCTTAGGAACACGAACGATACGGAATCAGCGAAGCCCTCTCTGAGCATGTGCCATCCCTGGACTTCATTATGGAGCATTTCGGGAAGAACCTCGAACTTCGCGAGCACTTTCGCGTTCTCGTTGAGTTGATTCTTGAATCTCCTCCCGGCCGCAGCCAGATATTGAGGCGCGTAGATGAACGGAATTGTTCCGTCAAGTCGAACGGCCAGCTGCTTCGCAGGGTTTCTAGCCCGAGGCCTCTCGAATCCAATCCTCTCCCTCAGCCCTTCCAGTTGTCCTTTGACAGTCTTCAACTCAGCTTGGATGGTTCGATGATCACAGACTGCCCACCTCTCGAGCGTGACGAGAGAAGCGCAGAGCAGATGAGGCAATGCCTCGCGTGGTTGCAGCCCAGGCCGGACCTGTATGTGAGGAATCCCGTCTTCCTGACAGATCCGAAGAAGCTCGCCTCCTGAGGTGATGCATGAGACCTGTGCATTACGTCTTTGAGCCTCCCTCAGGGCGTTCAGAGCTTCCGCTGTCCGACCTGAGTAGCTGGCAACCAAGACGCATGTATCCGCGCGGATTGACCCCGGCAGCTTCGGCCCTCTTATGACTTCAATCGATGTCTCAGCTTCGGAGAGCCACTCTTTCAGTATGTCGGCTGCTATCGCTGAACCACCCATACCCACCAGCGCCAAGTACGAGGGAGGCACCGGGAGAACCTGCGGAAGAGCCTCAGAAGCCAATGCGGCATCGTATGCTTGCTCGTAGCCTTCTGGAGTTTCTTCAAGAACTCTGAGCATGTCCTCTCGATCGATCTTCGCCGCCGCGACTCTGTCGTCGAGGATGCTTCTCCGCATGGATAACCCAGACACCATGTTGCTTGCGTATTGCTTTCAAGCCTTCTGTATTTGTGATGCGAATTGCGCACAACATATAAGCCGGGTCAAAGTCTAGCACGAGGAGTTTCAGGAAACGGATGTCACAATGGGCAAATCATCGCGGGGCCTACTGGCCGCTCGCAAGGCGAAACGCAGGCACAAGCGATTCAGATGGCACTATCCACCCTACAAGCGCCGCATGCTGGGCCTCGACTACAAAGCAGATGCACTTCAAGGAGCCCCACAAGGTCGAGGAATAGTCCTCGAGAAGGTTGGAGTCGAATGTCGCCAGCCAAACAGCGCAGTACGCAAATGCGTCCGGGTTCAACTGATAAAGAACGGCAAAGTCATCACGGCTTTCCTCCCCGGCGATGGGGCCTTGAACTTCATCGATGAACATGATGAGGTTCATATCGAAGGCATCGGCGGCGCCGAAGGCAAGAGCATGGGAGACATCCCGGGAATCCGATTCAAGGTTTATGCGGTCAACGGCGTATCTCTCGATGCCCTGCTGAGTGGTAAGAAAGAGAAGCCCAGACGCTAGATGTGTGGATCCGTCAGCAAGCCGTAGCTCCGATGCAATATCACTCAGATGTCGGAGCCGATGTTATCCCTTGGGAGAACCGAACCTGTTTGACGACTCCTTGATTGATAAGCGCAGAAGCATTCTCGGCTGGCACGGTGGCGATGTCCTCAGATTTGAAGGGGCCATAGGTTTTCAGATCTACGCCGATTATCGCCGGGAAGTCCGAGAGGAAACGCACGACTTCCAGCCTAACTTCAACCGGCTTGCTTGGTGCTCTTTCTTCGGCAGAAAGACCGCCTAGTACCAGTCCGTCGACGAAACGATAGTAGTCTCCTACATGAGTCGAAACTATCTTTGCGAACTCCGCTTCTTCCTGGGCAACCATTTCGGTTCCGACAGTCTGTCTGGATAGGGCGGCATCGATAATCTTCTTCATGCGTGCCTTGGCAATCTCTGTGCTCAGCCGCTGTAGTATCTTGAACTCCTTTTCAGTGATGGCTTTCTCAGCTCGGTCTTGACCGGTTGCCGCTGAAGACGCTTTGCATTCGCTTAGTAGCTTCCTGACCTCAGCGTAGAATGGCGCTGGAAGTCTTTGAAGCGTCTTCTCGCTTTTCTCGGTCTTCCAGATTCGGTAGAGTTCATCACGGTTCATTTCTGTATGGGACCACCCATTCCTTTGCAGAGTAGGAGCATAGCGGCTGCGGCTGGTAGCTTCACATCCTGCTTAACATACGGTCCGTAGTTCGCGTTCCCCATTCTGAAAGCTGGAGCCTCGGTGACTCGAACTGTCTCTTCTCCCTCAAAAGCTATTGGATCGGCAAATGGATCAAAGGTATCCAAGTTTGAAACGGCCATAGCCCGAAGGCCTGTTTTTCCATTAAGTGTCTCGGGCAGGCGGATTAGTCTGTGGATGTCTGTTGTTACAACGGTGTCGATTTCTGCGGGGAGTGCGCCCTTCGAAATGGCTCGCTCAAACATAGTACGCCAAGTCACGTCATTCACGTGGAACCTGTCTTCAAACTCGCTCCACAGTATCTCTTTCTCCCAACGCTCTTCTCTCTCTGGTCTTTCCTTGATGATCAATCGTGCCCGACGGGGTGAGAAACCGAGAGCCACAAGCTCTTCTTCAGTCCCTTTCATGATGAGTCGGTAGGTTTCCCGAGCGAAACGTCCCCGCCATCCCGGATCACTTCGTTGCGGGCCAACAATAACATCCTTGGGTTTCTTGTAGAGCCCCTGAAAGAAAACGTCCAGTCCTAAGCCCAGCACATAGTCGACTATTTCCTTTCTTTGTGACTCGTTCAGTTTGCGAACCTGTCCAGTTCTGACATGGAGATGGTAGCCTCTGTGGCCGGAGAAGAATGCGTGCATGTCCTGTTCGGGTACCCCAAAGTCATTTGATAGGAAATCAATCAGTTTGACGACTTCGTTCTTTGCCGCTTTGAGGCATTCATCACAGAGCCACGTACGCTCTTCAAACTTCGCCTTGCCACAGTTTGGACACTGAACTGGAGGCTTTCCCTGCTTCGAAAGCCCGCAGCCGCTACAACGCCACATGTCGTGATCTGCTTTGCATGGGGTTTCGATGTGATCGGCATCAACATCGAAGACCAGATCGGACCCGAGCCAACCCTTACGCTCCATTGCTTCCGCTGGCTTCGCGTAGTAGGCTGTGGAATAGTAGACGTCCGACGGCGCGAGCATCCGTATGTTGTTCACTAGTTCTTCATGTGATCCGATTGCTTTGTGCCGGGTCATGAATTTCTCGCCGAATGCGAGAAACGCGAACTCCCTCGACCGAAAATCCGGAGGCAGAGCGATCCTGCTGCCCTGTCTGCCATAGTACCCTAAGAAGGCCTGCTTGATGAAGTTGATTCGCTCTCTATCCTGAGCGCTGGCCAAGGCCGTCGCGCATCCGCCCCCGCTTGTTTGCACACTACCAACACGAAGACAAATGTATTCTTGCCTTGTCGGCCGTTACTAACCCAAGCGTCAACTATTCTTCATTCGAGACCCTGCCCTTTTCGCAGTCTCCTTCGTCTTGATTCGAGGGCGAGCACTGCGGCGACGATCAAGATGACTAGTATGAGAGCCGGTCGCCAGTCTGCAAGACGAGCGCCCCAAGAGGCTCTGAGTGCGTGAGATGAATCCATTCGCAGAGAACCTGAGGCTACTCTATTTCCATGCTCGTCAATCCAGTGGTCAAAGAAGAAAGCCACGCCGAGAAGCTGGGGAAAGCCTTTCGAAACCTCCGTGGGTCTGACTGTGAAGTTAGCGTAGCTTCCTGCATCATACCATCCCTCACCCTCAGTCCTACCGAGCGGTGATTCTAGCGTGAGTAGATACTGAACCCGCGCCGTTGGCTTGAAGGCGCCGTTAGCAGAGAATGCCTCTCCATATGGGGCAAGTACGTAGCGTGTCGTATTCGCCGTGAGCGTCTCACCGGTCACTTGGAATGAGTGTTCGCTGCCTGTTAGGAAGCGCAAGCTTTGGACCTTCCCGCCTTGAAGTAGCCCGCGAGGTTGCCCGTCGACAGCCAAGTCAACGGCGAATGTCGGAGGAAGTGATTCTACTGTCGAGCATACTCTGAAGAACGAGGTTGCCGTTCGCGCGTCCGCCTTTCCCCAGCCCCACTCATTAGACCCAGCAGATGCATCGATGAAACCTGTGAAGTCATCAAGATTCGCTCCCTCAACTAGAAGGGATCTGATTTCTTGTGGCGTCGACTCAGGTCTGTACTGAAGCATCAACGCGACCACTCCGGCGATATGAGGAGCCGCCATACTCGTTCCCGTGAGTACTCGATGATATTGGTCAGGGTCGTACTCGCTTTGGGGAACATCTGATGAGCGGGCTGCAGCGATGAATACTCCAGGCGCTGACACGTCAGGTTTTGTCCGTCCATCTCTCGTCGGACCCCGCGAACTGAAATCAGCTATCTCGCCGACAGTGTAGGATTTCATGGAGACTTTCTTTCCCAACTGGTTGACCCAAGAATTCTTACTGACGTAAGCTCCGACCGTGATGACGCCACTCGCCGTGCCGGGGACTGCCACCGTGCCGCTTGAGTCGACCTTGTAGCCGTCGCCGTTCACGAAAGACGCAGCTGGATAGGAGCAACTGTCGCTGTCCACCCAAGCGTCCCACTTCAGACCGGGACCATCATCTATCGCGTTGAGGACAATATTCCACCCTGAGGTCTGCAGCGTGTCATTGGCCGAGACCGAGACCATGATTTCCTTTCCCCCAGTTGCAGTCGCCGAAAAGATCGTAACTAGACCATCAGCCGTCCTTGTGCCATTGGTCCTAGTGGGTCCGGGGACCGTGTCACCTGAGGGTGTGACGAGAGTTGCTGAGACGGTTCTATCTGTTGGATACCAAACATCAACTACTGCATTGTGCGCTTCTCCCGTCGGCCCCCAGCCGACGCGCGAGGAATTCGCAGGGCTGAGGGATCCTGTCACATGCACTTGGCTGTCGGCTTCGTTCCCAGCCGCCACTGTCACGACTACCCCTTGGGCGCTGAGGTCGTCGAGGGCGAGCTCGAGGGGACTCGTATCATCGTGGCCACCGATGTTCCCACCAAAGCTCAGACTAATCACGAGTCTCATTCCGAGCGCCTGAGCTCTGTCGAAAAGATACTGCAGTCCGTCGATGATGGCGTTCTCTTCAAATGTCCAACTATTACCGCCACATAATGGCGCTCCGCTTTTCACAACAACGAGGGAGGCGCCGGGGGCGATCCCTCGGTAGTTGCCTGATGCGATACCGGAGCTTGCTGCGATTGAGGCCGTGTGTGTGCCGTGGCCGAACGTGTCCTTTTCTGGACATCTTTCGATATTGATTTCGCTTCTTGAACACTCGACACCATAGGTGAAGCCGTCTGGCGGCTTACCTTGCAGGGTCTGATCCCACAAGTAAAGAACCTTAGAGGTGCCGTTCGGAAACTTCAGATCCGGGTGAGATAAATCGACTCCAGTGTCGATCACCCCGATCAGGACGCCGGACCCATCAACTGATCTACCGTGCGCATCTGTAACGTTCTGCCACACGTACGTGGCACCGATCTCGGATGCGCTCGAATCTAGTGTGGGATGAAAGCTTCTCGGAGCGAACAACCCAGCAACGAAATCAAGATCTGCAGCTTCTTCGACCGCAGTCAAGGGCAGTTCAACAGTTGTCGCTCGACCTACTGAGCCCATGATCAGACCCAACGAACCAAGCCTCACTTGTTGGGAATGTGTCAGAGGACTAGGTGACGTGATTATCGCTTTGACTAAATGTGCGTTCATACTGCTCAATGGATCCCTTCCGAGGAAAAGGAATGGATCGATCACCTTGAGGGGCTCCAGATGACCTTCGTCTTCAAGGGTGAAGAAGTACATGATCGGAATCAGTAGAAGCAGGATCAGCAGTGCAGATCTTAGTCGATTCGGTCTCAAACGCTATCACTAGTCATGAATGGGAATACGTGTGATCTTTCACCGAGGCTCTATGAGGAGGTGGGCTTCGGGGCTTGCATTGTTCTTTGTCTCCTTGCCGTCGCCGTAATCATCCTTGCTTTCTTTCGGTAGTATGACAGCGGATGGGCGATGGTAGCGCATAACTGGTCTGGGTTGATGCAAATGCTGTGTGTTTTCATCGTCTTGCAGCTAGGCGGAGTATATTTCTTCTTGCCGCCTCTGCTTCCCGAAATGTGTTCAACCTGATATCTTGCTATCCTGTCACTGAAATCGCTTTGGGACCGAAACATTCTGATGATCTCCTCGTCTGTGACTCCGATGTTGCTCAGGAATGAGGTCACAGCGAATCTTCCTATGTGAGAGATGTGTTTTCCGGTCGAAAGATACGAGAGCAAAGCCTTCATGCACGGAGGCATCGCAGCAGCCAATACCACCTTGGGAGTTTCTTCTACACCATACATCTGCGCCCTAGCGACCACCAGTTTCCGGATTCTCTCAACTCTCGGGGTGATAGCTTCTGGCACAGACCCATGTTGACCCGTGATTCGTGACAAGACTCGGGCTTCAACTTCCTCCTTCAAGAGCCTCGCAAACTCGTCTTTGTCGCAGTACACGTATCCCTGCTCTAATACCCTGTTCGTGAGCTTCCAGTCGGGATCGCGTATCTTCACGGCATTTCTCAGATAATCAGAATAAGAAAGACCGAATTCGTAGAAGGCTTCACCAATCTCCCTGTTGGCGATTCTAGCATTCCAACCAAACGTGTGCTCGGC
Organism: uncultured Candidatus Bathyarchaeia archaeon; assembly: GCA_964601325.1. Taxonomy (GTDB): domain Archaea; phylum Thermoproteota; class Bathyarchaeia; order 40CM-2-53-6; family 40CM-2-53-6; genus CAVPLU01. Next base: position 3,261 of record CAZRNA010000004.1, on the reverse strand, counting down.
GATCTGTATCAGCAACTCTGGCGACTCTTGCCTGAGCAGCTCGTAGGCTCGCTTTGACTCGCCCAAAGCGTATCTCCTTCGGGCTCTCTCGTCGCCAGCTAGAGCCATGAACATCAACGCCGTCGGGTACGCCAGTATTTCGGGTTCACCTTGAGGTTCAGAATCGATCCTCCCGGCTGTCAATGCACCGATGATTCTCTTCTCAGCCAAATCCAGTACAACAGAGAATTCCTCGCTGGTCAGATCGTTGATGTCAATGTTCAGGCTCTTGACATATTCTGCCGCTTCATTCGTGAACGGATACTTCGCATGATCCAGCTTCGTCAAGACCGTCGTCAAGCAATTGCACCAGCCGGCCCAGCAGCGCCCATGCACATCACTGGGCTTGTAATTGTGCTTGGAGGGTCTAGAGTGGATGAATTCTCCATTTCTTTACTCTCTCGGATCGTCGCGGTCGCCAAGCTGACCATCCTAGTCGCCCAGCGAGCTTATAGACACTATTCCGCATGTTATGTAGCGGCACGGGAAAGGGAGCCGATCAGCAAATGCCGATGGGAAACGATCTGCTGAGTTCGGCGGAGAGAGTTGACAAGATTCTCCAGAGTTTCCTACAGTTGCACAAGTGCAAGTTCTGTGGTGCCGTGATCTCTCAGAAGGACGCCTTCTGTGAGAAGTGCGGAAAGTCCCAGGTCTAGTCTACTGGGATGCGAAAGAGGCGCCTACCCTATTCAGCCTCAATCCTTGGAGCCAGATAGTACGAGAGCCGACCCTGTTGGGGTATATCAAACTCTAGTCTGATCGGCATATTGCTGGAGAACTCAACCGTCACGATCTCCGCAGCAGAAGCGCCCGCCTTTGTTATCTCCGAGAGATAATTCAGATTGAACGTTGCCTTAGAGGGCTCCTTCACGTCGAGTTCAATGAGCATCTCGCTTGCCTTCTCAAGCTCGATGACGGCGCTGCTGAGCTCAGTTGTGGCTGCGGCAATCAGTTTCTCAGGCGTAGTTTCGAGTCTGACATTGTCGCTGACGGCTTGCACGTCGTCGATGATGTCCCTGAGAGTTGACGTGGTCAACTTGACTTTGGAATTGAACGTGATCTTGGGAGTCGGCACCTCTTCCTGTGCAGGATCGAGCGTGGGGATTGTGAACTTGCGCATCATCTTCCCCTTGAGAGTCAAGTTCAGCTTGCGCGTCTTCTCGTCATAGAGCATCTCAAGGATTTCATCACTGCCGACGCGTTTCAGCAGTTTCAACATTGATGCAATGTTCACGCGGATCTTTGTCGGCTCTTGGCACGTGTACTCCTCGAACGCCGTCTTCTGCCATTCAAAATCAACCATCGCGACATGAGATGGGTCCATCGACCGAAGCTTGATACCATCTGGCGTCGCGTTGAAGTCTGCTTCCTCAATCAGAGTCGATATGGCAGCCAAGAGATTCTTCCAGAGTTTTGCGTCACTCACGGATGCTTTGAACACTATGCGATCCCTGCCCTAACGTGCGCTCGTAGTGATTTATGCTTAACAGTCGGTTTCTGTTGGGTTATTAAAGCCGAGGGGGGGTTCTGAACCTCACGGCTTCTGGATAATCTCGTAGGCCCTCTTTGCGGACCAGGCCACGATAGGGTTGCAGCGCTCCACGTGAATCCTGTTCTGGTAGGTTTCTCTCTGTTCAGGTTTCTTCATGTCGAGTCCCGTGAGTTCACGACACTTGCTTGAGCCAAAAGCCTTCACGAACTCCTTGTAGAAACGGTCGACGGCACCATAGCATGGATCTCGACTTTGGTCCGACTTGTCACGCCCCAAGGCCAAACTGATTGCCATTATGCCTCCCGCCAAGGCTCCACAGATATCGCCATTTCGTGCAACACCACCCCCAAAACCCGTGGCCATTCGCGGAACGAAAGACATGGAACTCTGCTTCATCCGGCCTAGTTGTTTGCTCACGACCAGTGAGACGGATTCGGCGCAATTGTAGCCAGAGTTGAAGTTCAGTTTCGCTTCCTCTTCTAGGTTCATGAATGCCTGCCCTTCCTGTTGAGTTAGACGCTTACTTTGCTCCCTGATCTTACAAATAGACCTTCGCGGAAGAGCGGAAAACGGCGATTCGGGCCGCGGCCATGACTGCATATGGAGTACTCTTACTCTTGACTCTGCATCCGCTAGCTTGGATCGCCCAGCTATGGCTGGGCGTAGGCTCGCGGTTCTACGAAGTCTCTCGCCAGGTGGTTCCGCAGCTTGCGCATCTGAAGAATTGAGTGGATGACTCGTCGGCGCCGCGGGTTTGCACTAGCCAGTAGAAGGCCTCCATGTGGCCGCACTTGGGGCATTCGACCTTCATCTTGGGCAGAGTCCTGATCTTCTGCTCTTCTCTGCCGATGACGATGATGTTCTCCTTCTCGGGTTTGACTGGTTGGATGCTCCTTTCGGGTTTCCTAGTCTCGTATTCGCAACCAGGGCAGCTGAGCACAATCGACTTAGCCTTCTTGACGGGTACGAGCCTCGATCCGCACTTTGGACAGAATCTCAATTTTCGCCGATCCGCCACCGAGAGTCTCACTGTCTCTATTAAAACATTCAGAGGAAGCGGTGGATATCAGCAAAATTAGATCATTTCCCTAGGGCACGTGTCAGGCTAGGAACTTCTGAAGCGAGGAGGCGGTAATCCTTGCAACCCTAGCCGCCTCTGGGAGACCTTCTCTTGAGGCACAAACTTCGAGAAGCTCATCGAGATCGACTCCGCCCATGCCTGCTGAGTAGACGAAGTATGTCTTGCCCGCGGCCTTCCACTTCATGCAGGGTAGATCGGCAAGCGCTTCGAGTGCCTGTTGATTTCTTGCGCGATTATTCGAAAGACGCTTGGTCGGGATCACCCTTCGAAGAACAGCCGCTGCCGGAAGTCTCGTCTTCTTGCTGAGGGCCTTGATGTCAATGTAGCTTCCGGATCTGGTGATCAATTCGTCCAGGACGATGACTCTGAGTTGCGGTAAGTGTGGGGATCTGGTTACCATCCTGGCTGTCTCGGGAGTCAAGTTCGACTGTTCCCGTGGTATGACCGCTCGCATGACGCCCTCGAGCCAACGGTTTCCCCTGTACACAACACCAACAACGTGAGTCGAAGCGCTATCTCTCTGATGGGGCGAAGCGGAAGCTATTCCGAGAACACGAACCTCCTTCTTGATCATTCGGGATCGGACTTCCCGCGTTCGATCTTCTCCGCAACCGCCTTGATTAGCTGAACGAAGACATCGACGGGGGAA
>CAZRNA010000003.1:0-73339 GCA_964601325.1 uncultured Candidatus Bathyarchaeia archaeon | reverse complement strand
CGGTTAAGAGCTTCAGCCTTGCTCCTGCGAGACCGCTGCTCTACCTTTCGAGGGCAAATCGACTTGCCTGACTGAGCTACGGACCCCAAGCTTTCGGACATAACTGGAAAGTCTACTTAAGTTTTCGCGGCCAATAGGAAACAGGTCCTCGCTGCTCCAGAAGCTACAGGCGATCTCCGAAGGATCTGGGGGGGTCTTTGCTGGAGCTGAAAGTGAGTTCACATCATTCACTTGGTGTTTCTTCACTCGGTTTCCCAGAATCAGGCGTATCGAGCACCATCTTGTCTCCAGGACCCGTGGTGCTTCAAGTCTTATCAGGCACTTTGTCCTATTAGTCTGGCTGGATTGAAGATGTCGGTTCGAGTTGCACATGCCATCGTTAGTGATTGCCTAAGGATTAGACCCGATGACGTCGTGACCGTGAACACTTGGGCGCACACCATCGAGTTGTCTGATGCGATACTGGAGGAGTGTTACAGGATCGGCGCCGACGCCATGGCCATCCTTGACACCGATAGATCGTACTACTCGCAAATGGAGACGCTCTCCGAAGAGAACCTGAAGGTGACCTCGAAACATTGCCTCGGCACGGCCGAATACTCTACCGTGAATATCTTCATCGGCGGCCCAGCGAACCCGTTACGGATGCGGAAGATACCGCCTGGAAAGTTCGCGGCCCTATTCGAGGGTGAAAAGGGACATGAGGATAAGAGTCGCGAGAAGAAGATCCGAAGCGCATTCTTGCAGCAAGGAATGGTGACACCCGAAAGAGCCCGAACCTACGGCTTCAACTTCCAGCGCTGGAAACGCATGACGGACTCTGCGACGGCCATTCGATATGATGATATGAGCATCCTAGGGAGACGTGTGACTTCGAACCTAGAACGGGCAAGAGAAGTGCGAGTCCGATCGAGAATAGGAACGGATCTGAGATTCTCCATACTCGGACGGCAGGCCCAGATCAATGACGGTATCATAGATGATGATGACATCAGACGCGGGGCGCTCTTCACAACTCTCCCAACGGGATCCGTGACCGTTTCTGTAGTCGAGGACAGCGCATCAGGCAAAATCAGTTTCGACCTACCAATACCCCAGGTCGGGAAACTGATACACGGGCTTCAATGGATATTCGAGAACGGGCACGTTACGTCCTACAACGCCGAGAAGAACCTAGACGCCTTCGGTGCAATATTCGAGAAGGCACACGGAGACAAAGACAAGATTGCTAGTCTTACGATTGGACTTAACCCGCGGGTAAGAACTGGATTCCTAAACGACAGTCTCGCAAAGGGGACTGTCTCGATCGGGATAGGATCAAGCTTGAGCATCGGCGGCAAGAACAACAGTGACTACGGTTTCCAAGGCACGCTAAGCCAAGCAACCGTGGAACTCGATGGAAGAACAATAGTCGAGAACGGCAGGATAGTAGTCTAGCCGTTCCCTCCCCAGCGGTCACGAATAATACCATCCCACACGTAACTCCCCCCTGAGAACAACATGGGAGAACTATCATTCATCGGCATGGGCCTACATGACGAAAACGGCCTCACTTTACGTGGTCTAAATGCCGCCAAGAACGCGGACATCGTCTATGCAGAATTCTACACCAGTATCATGCCAGGGCTCTCATTGGATCGATTGCGACACCTCGTTGGAAAGGAAATCGAGATCCTCACCAGGAAAGACCTAGAAGAAGACGCTCAACGCACGATTCTGTTGAAGGCCAAGAAAGGACGCGTGGCCCTTCTAACTCCCGGAGATCCGGTGTCAGCAACGACGCATGTCGCACTTCTGTTATCAGCCAAAAAACTCGGAATCCGGACAGCAGTCATCCATTCGGCGTCAATACTCACAGCCGTAGCCGGGGCCACAGGGTTGGAAGTATACAAGTTCGGAAGAACCGTCACGATCCCCTCGCCAAAGACCAGCCCTGCTCCGGAATCGGTGTACGAATTCATCGCGTCCAACAAGAGAATAGGCCTTCATACGCTCGCTCTCCTGGACCTTGAGCAAGGAGGATTGACGATTCCCGAAGCAATTCGAATTCTCATCAAATTGGAATCCGCAAAGAGAACAGGTCTGCTGACGGAAGAGACACTCATGGTTGCACTCGCACGTGTCGAAGCCCCTGACTGCTTAGTGAGAGCGGATAGAGCAAGAGATCTACTGAAGGGCGATTTTGGGGACCCCCCATGGTCGATCATTATCCCAAGCAGACTGCATTTTGTAGAGGCCGAGGCGCTCCAACTACTTGCCGGAGCCCCACGAGAACTGCTGGAGGGCCAAGAATGAACGAAGACCCTGGAGAACGCACACGAACCTACCTAGCAGCCATAGAGAGAGCCCTTCAAATGGCCGAGGTTGTCAGCAATCCTGACGCACTACGCGTAGTTGATTATGCCAAGAGATACGTGGCTGACAGCAAGTACTATCTCGAAACAGGGAAACCAACGACCGCTCTGGCCTCCGTTGCGTACGCCGAAGGTCTCCTAGATTCGTTGAGCATCATGGGCGTAGCGGATCTAGGAAAAACCAACTCGCTGAAGTCAGTCGGATCGTCACGACTTGACAAATGATATCTCGTTGATGATGCCATGGAAATAACTAGGAGGCAAGAGTGAGATGGACCTGAGTGAGCAAGACGAGAAGGATCTCTTGAAGTCCATCTACATCCTGCAACTTCGGAAATCATCCTTCACGAGAGCGGAGCTGATGGAGAAGACAGGGCTCGATCCAGGCAAATCTGACGATATGTTGAGACAGTTCACGAGATCTGGAATGCTCGAACGTCAAGACACGGACAAGTACGCGTTGTTGCCTAAGGGACGATCGAAGCTGGGCGTAGTTCTCGTGGGAGGAGTCTATGATATACTCCACCTTGGCCATCTTGCTGCTCTTGCTGAAGCGAAAACACACGGAGACCTTCTTGTAGTCGTCGTGGCAACCGATACCACGGTTGAAACATTGAAAGGTCGTAGACCTGTATTTCCTGAAGAGGATAGGCGTGCACTTGTGGAGTCACTGAAGCCCGTGGATGCTGCTATTCTTGGCTATGAAGACGTGGGCATGGGGTATGAGCAGGTAATTGATGACGTCAGGCCCGATATTATCGCCCTTGGGTATGACCAAGATTCTGTTGCGCGAACAGTCACCGAGCTTGTCGAAAGAAAGGGGCTCGAAGTCAGGATAGTCCGGCTTGCCAAGTTCGACAGAGAGAAGTATCTGAGTTCTTCTGTGATCAGGCAGAGGTTCTTCCAAGAGACGGGATGATGATACGAACCTTCACAATATCGCCGTCTTTGAGTCCGAGTCTCGCTCTGAGATTGCTTGGTGCAATCATCTCGATCACGTCGCCTGCGTAGTGCGTTCTGACTGCCGAGATCAACGCTCCATCCTCCGCGTCATTGATCTTCGCTTTGTAGCATATGACAGGCCCGAAAGTTCTCTCACCGTCACGGAACCCATCAATCTCGACGTGCGGAAGCGTTTCTAGGAGTCTTCTCTCGTCCTTGTAATCATGTCTGAGCCGTAGGTTCAGTGTGCCAGGATAGGGATCAAAACCCAGCTTCTCCGCGAACTGTCTGCGATAGCCAGATTGGCCTACGTACCAAGCGCCCTCGCCTATTCCTGAGAACAATGTTCCTTCGAGCACGACTTCTCTTGGTTTTAACTCGAATATCGCCTTGAGCCGGAGATGCATTCTGTTGAGCTCCTCCGACCCTTTCGCAGTCACTCTGATCGCCTCCCCGCGAGCACTTCGGGTTCTTCTGATTAGGCCGAGTGTCTGAAGGTCTATTAGGTGTCGCGAGGCTGTCTGCTGTGAGGCGTTCAGGTTTCTCGCCAGATCTGCTGTGGTGATCGACAGCTCGCCAGAGTATGCTCCAAGCTCTGCAAGCTTGCACAATGTCAACAGTAGTGCAGGACTCACGTCTTCGATGACCATCTCAGCCTATTCGCCTCCTGATGCGCCGATAGGATGGGTTCAAGACCGCGTCTGGTAATGCAGTGCTTAACGATTCTCGCTGCATCTTCAAGCGATACATTGTGACCGACACTCACATAGAGACTTTTCCTATTGAATCGGAGGACCCTCGCGATCACGCTCCCCTCTGAATCGACGAGTGTTTCTCCAACTTCCGTACCGAAGAGCCGGCTCTTCGCCACACCTATCGTGGGAAGATTCGTGACGACCCCCACATAGCAAGCCAAGCCGAACCTTCTAGGATGCGCCAGACCATGCCCGTCGACTACACAGACATCAGGCTTGATCTTCAGCTTGCGAAGCACACGAACAACCACTGGGCCCTCTCTGAACGACAGTAATCCCGGAATGTAGGGGAATATCACGCGAGCTTTGGCGGTCGTGGTTTCGATTGGTTCCAAGGTGGCGTATTCGATGAGCACTGCCGCTCCTGAAGCCTGCTCTTTGTCGTATGCGCCGTCAGCCCCTGCAATGTACCGTATTTGCTCTGGAATTCTACTCTGCTGAGATACTAGAGGGGCCAACTTTTTCTGTAGGATGATCGCTTCTCGAAGCGTAGGATTCCGAGGTATAGCGATTCTCTTAGAGGACAAGGAAGCTCAGCGCATGCGCTTCTCAAGATTCTTCATTGTCTTCTCAAGAGAGGACCTTCGAATGTCAGCGACCACGTCCGCGCGTGTGGCTTCGACCAGCTTCTTGGCAACATCCATCTTCCTCCGAAACGTAGGAACTATTGACGTACGGTCAAGGGAGAGCAAATCTTCGAAGAGAGCCTCCATCGATTCGAAAGTCCCTTGAGCCTCCTTCAGCTTGCCGACCTTCAGTTGATCCATCGTCATCCTGCGAAGCTCACCTATGAAATCCAAGAGGCCAAGCACATACGGCATCCAATCGACGCCCACTTCACGTTGTGACAGCAGCCTTTTCCGACTTGCGTAGCTCAACAGAATCCTGGCCTCAGAGAACTCCTGAAAAGCAACAATCACATAGCCGACCTGTTTGAACTCAGAGCGCTCATTCAAGAGAGCTCGCACCTGAGCAATGCTCTCTTCAGCTTCCCTCAGAGTCGTCTTGGCCTTTGAAATCTGCCCTCTGTGGGCTTGAACGATCGCCCAGCTGGCAAGTCGAACGGTCTTCCTCGTCAGCTCCAGCAGCTTCTCTCTTGTCTTGTCGTAATCTGTGAGCTTATGCTGCAGTCCGGCAAGTTCGTCTTTCGATAGCAACTATGTTCGCCGCTAGACCTCGCTTCTGATGGATAAATGAGTTGACCCACGAACGGGCATCGAACGAAATTCGACTCGCAGTCGGACGGTCAGCTGAGAGATTCGCCTTCCTCTTTGATGCCACTCTTGGTGATCGTCATAAAGTCGAGTCCGTTCCCGCTTCCTATGTCGCGCGCCAACGCAGCTTTGGCTGCCTTCTTGACAAGCTCTTTACCTTGCTCAACGCTCAAGCCTTCCTTGAACTCTGCCTCCAGAACGCCGATGGCAATCTCGGAACCTGATCCCACGGATGCAAACTTGTCATCTATCACCGACCCTAGCGGATCGAGTACAAAGAGACTTGGACCTTCGTCGTCAATTCCACCGACGATGGTCTGGGCTAGATATGGGAACATGCGTCTCTCAAACAGAAGATTTGCCATGACTTTCGCCGCCGACCTCACTGATGCAGCCCTGTCTCGCTCGAAAGCGTACACACTGAGCTGAGCCGCGACTTCCTTTGTCAGGACCTGCATGTCTCCAACAAGCCCTGCACACGCGGCGCCAATCGTGTCGCTTACTCGGAAGACCTTCTTCCCGCTCTTGCTCTGTACGAAGTACCCATAGGATACACGTCTCTCAGAAGCGAGCACTACGCCGTCCTTGCAGACCACGCCGATCGTGGTGGCGCCCGGCATGAAAGGTTCACTCATTCAAGTCACCAGAAACCAGTCGCAGATTCCGCATGAAATGGCGACTCTATTAAGGTTGATGTTGACTGTCCTACTGTCCTTGGCCGACCTATCATGCATCCGTTAAGGAACATCTTCAAGAAGATAACATGGAACGCAAGAGAACGAGCCGGGAACTATGTCATCTACTTCATTCATCGAGGAGTCTCTGGAGACATGCGTGAGATCAACGCATCCCTCATTACGAAGGTCGGTCCATCGTGGTTCACGTATGCAACGGCTGAATCAGAGGAGACGCTAATTCCTTTTCATCGTGTTATGAGAATCATCAATGTACAGACCGGTCAGGTCATATGGATATCGAGGGCCCGTAAGACCGCCTAGGGGCCGAGGCTGATTCCTTTCACTCTTACGATTCCTGGATTCCCGAGTTCACCATCTATGGTGATCTTTGCGCCTGATATGAGCTCGGCTATTCTCGCATTTGTGATCGTATGCATCGTGATGAGTGATGTTCGAAACTCTGAGCTGCCGTCAGCCACTGCCAAGTACGGAATCAGGATGTCGGACATGTGCCTATCAACCGGGGCGCCGCTGTTGATCTCTCCCACGAGTTGGGTCGCCGCTTGGCGACCTACTTCTTCGGCGGGTCTTCCTCGTTCTCCTACACTGTCCGCGCCCAGAACTCTACCAGGCTCGTTGTCGGTGTAGAGAGCTATTCCGCTTCCCGGCGCGACATGAGGGTCAGTCGCACTAGGATACGTCTCCAATGTTACGGAGACACCTAGTTGATCAATCTCCTTCAAGATGTCTTGTGCAGCGGTTGCCTGCCTTTGGGCAACATGGGCAGGGAGCCTAACGCAGTGGCTGATTCCGCGCACTCTCTTGATCTCTGATTGCTCAGTCAGTTGTAGAGGCATCAATCCCTTACATGGTTGGATCATCATCAATACTCGTCCTCCGCCCTTGGGGTAGTGTCCTCGTTGGATCAGCTTCAACTCTGCTAGATAGCCGAGTTTCGACAAGTTAGGGAGCACGACAAAGCGGACGTAGTCTATCGTTGGACTCCACCTCACGTCTGTTCCGCCAGTTATCTCGAACTCCGTTTTGCCTAATGAGAAGGCCGAGGCGGGCATCAGTGCCTGAAGCACTAGTGAGATGCTTCCAGCGGTGCCTACGTCGAACTTGAACGAGCCAGACATCTTCTTTTTTGGCGTGAAGTACAGGTCGGTCGATCCGAGCTGGAGCCCATTAGTTTCAGCATCCGAGAGAGAGGCAACCGCCCGGATCGCCGTCATGTGTTGCGCGCGAAGACCCGGATTCGGTCGCTTGCCTCGAATGTTCTTGACGTGGACCTCTTTTCCGAGCAGGGCTGAGAGAGCGATCGAGGTTCTGAGGACTTGCCCTCCCCCTTCACCGAGGCTGCCGTCTATTTCGATCATTGGTTTTGCCCCCGTCGCAGGTGAATGCCCCTAGTTTATTTACCCTTACGAGCATCTCCGGCCAAGTCGGGTCCCGAACATTGATTCTGAGCTCGGCAAAGCGCAACGATATCTGGTATGCCGCGGTGACCGATGAGAAGGGAAGACTGATGGCCTGCGGCTTCAGCGGTAGCAGGAAAGTGGCCGAGAAATCCACGATCTGGTCTCTGCCCAGTAATCTGAGGCGCGGTTTGACACGTTCATCAGGTGAGTCTGAAGTGATTGAAGGGCTTCACCGAATCTACGCGGGCATAGACGTCAATCATTCTCCAGAGGTCGCTCTCATGCCCACCTCAGAGTTCCTGAGGCGTGTCTACGAGATGACGATCAGAATCCCCAAAGGCAAAGTCACCACCTATGGGAGACTGGCCAAGGTAGTCGGCTCAGAAGGAGCCTCCAGAGCAGTCGGGAACGCGATGGCTAGAAACCCACTCCCGCTTATCATCCCTTGTCATAGAGTCGTCCGGTCAACGCTTCAAATCGGGAACTATGGGTCTGAGAGAAACGGCAGGAGTCGGACTAAACGAGAGCTGCTGATGCGTGAGGGTGTGCAATTCGACAGAGACAGGATCTCGCAGAGCTGCGTGTGGAATCCATTCTGAGGTGAGATAAGGGTGGGAACCAAGCTCAAGCGCGGATTATTCGTAGGGAGATTTCAGCCATTCCATCTAGGACATCTGGGCGCGATCAAGAATGCACTGGAGCACGTGGAAGAGCTCATCATAATGGTCGGTAGCGCTGAGTACAGTCATTCTGACAAGAATCCGTTCACTGCGGGAGAACGTGTTGAGATGATACGGGCCGCGTTGAAGGAAGCAGGAACAGACCCAGGCAAATATCTTGTAATCCCGATCAGGGACGTCCACATCCATGCGACTTGGGTTCCCTTCATTGTATCCCAGACACCCAAGTTTGATGTAGTTTTCACGAATGAAGCACTCACATCACGTCTATTCAAGGAACGTGAATACAGAGTCGAACGAATCCCGTTCCTTCAACGGCATGACTACTCGGCGACAGAAATCCGCAAGAGGATCCTAAATGGGAAGAACTGGGAATCGCTGGTTCCAAGGAGCGTTGCAGAGACGCTTGTGAAGATCCACGGGATAGAACGCATCAGGGAACTCGCTATGAGCGATAACCCAACCGGCGCCGGAAAGTGAGCCGATCACCGGGCGACAGATTAAATCGTTTTGCCGCATTTGCCTTGTTGATCGCGAGCTCGAGAAGGCCATAGCTTCCGACCAGCAAGACGGGCTTGCCCTTGTCTGTATCCGAGTAGGTTCTCTCTACGCTCAGATGGTATGCTCGCCGCTTCGTTTGCATTACGAGCCCCTCCCCGACTTTAAGACCAATCGTTTCCAGATCCTTTTCGCTTGCAGTCGTCGCTATGTTTCCAAATGAGTCGACCGCAAGGACCTCGCAACTGATCTTCTCACGAGAGCTCTCCGCGCCCACGAGAGTGACTGAAACCGGATCAGAGACCTCTGGTCCGACCTCAGTCACTTCTGCGCCGCAGGCTATTCTGCCTGCGGCATATGCAAACACATCTCTACCGTGAAAGGTAGATGAAACGGGACTTCTCATGAATTGCCGGTTCTCGATCGAATACATCTCTTTGATTCCGTCTCTCAAAGCCGCTGGGAGAAGTATGCCATTGTCAGGACCTATGTATGTGGCCCGTTGGGTCTCTATGAGCAGAGCCCGCCTCTGTCCGCCGACTCCTGGATCCACAACCGCGACATGGATTGTGCCTGCGGGGAAATACGTTGAAGCAGCAGCGAGGACGAAGGCGCCCATTCGAATGCTGAACTTCTCTATTTCATGACTGATGTCGACCAAAGTCGTCGAAGGACAAAGGCTCAGTATCGACCCCTTCATTTCAGAGACGTACTGATCTCGATTCCCAAAGTCTGAAAGTAACGTGACAATTTGCATGGTCTAAGCAGGTGAATCTTCAAACTAGAAAACGTTTCCAACCGGAATGCCGCACAACCCATGCTTCAGCTCTGCATCCTCCAACGACCTACCCCAGCCGGACCGGTATAGGATAGGCAAGAGGACCTTGCATGACATCCTTGGCCAAGCGGTACTAATTGCGTTTGCAAAGAGTTTTCAAGCATCTTTCACTGTTCGGTACGCAGCAACGCATCGGGGATTTGGGAATTGGAGAACTCGCAGCTTCTGATGTTGCCGGGGCCGACTAATGTTCCGTCCCGAGTAATGCGGGCCATGGCCAAGCCCGTGATCAACCACAGAGGGCCGGAGTTTCGCGAGCTTTACCGGAGGATGCTCGACAACCTGAAGTTCGTCTTCGAGACGAAAAGCGATGTCTTTGTGTTCACGGCCTCCGGAACTGGAGGTGTCGAGTGTGCCATCAGAAACATCCTATCGAACGGGGACAAGATCGCGGTTCCCGTCAACGGAGTCTTCAGCGAGAGGCTTGGAAATGCCGTGACTGCCTTCGGTGGAAAAGGCATTAACATTCCGATCGATTGGGGTAGCGCGATAACTCCAGCACGCGTCGAAGAACTATTCGAGAAAGAGAAGAACATCAAAGCCTTAGCCGTGGTGTACAACGAAACCTCCACCGGAGCGACAACAAGAAACCTGAAGGAAATGGGCAAGATCTGTCACGATAATGGCGCACTGTTTGTTGTGGATGCGATCTCGATTCTAGGTGGTGATGCTCTGCCAGTTGACGAATGGGGCGTGGACATATGCGTGGCCGGAAGCCAGAAATGCCTGATGACTCCACCAGGCCTTGTGATGCTATCAGTCAATGAAAGAGCTTGGAAAATCGTGGAGACGGCGCGAAGGTCATACTACTTCGACCTCCTTGAGTGTCGGAAGTTTCTAGCGAACTACGAGACACCGTTCACGCCAGCCGTGACATTATTCTATGCGCTTGATGAAGCGCTCTTGATGATCAAAGAGGAAGGTCTTCAACGCCGCTACAACCGTCACAATCTCTGTGCAAGATCCCTCTACGCGGGCCTCGAAGCGCTGGGATTTCATGTCTTTCCTCGAGCGGAATTCAGATCACAAGTCGTTGTGGCGGCCAATTACCTGCCCAAGGTAGATGACAAGAAGTTCAGGGATCTGCTCAGGGAACGCTATCACGTTGTGGTCGCTGGTGGGATGGGCAAACTGAAAGGCACCATGTTCAGGATCGGAGTGATGGGAACAGTCTCTGAATTCGAAATACTCACAACTGTCAGCGCTATCGAGTCAACACTCGTGGACCTGGGAATTGAGTTCGAATACGGCATCGGCTCAAGAGCTTCTCGCGACGTTTTCGGGAAGCAAAACTGATATCACAACACCGAACGTGTGCCGGCGGCGCGGCCACCACATTCTCTCAAAGAGTTAAATCGGACACGACAAATGGAATCGTTGGGGTACATGCAATGCCGATCAAGAATGGCGATTTCGTCCTGGCCAACTACACTCTGAAGGTAAAAGAGAGCGGCGACGTGGTCGATACAACGATAGAATCCGTTGCGAAGGAAAAGGGACTACACCACGAGCATGAAGGAGCCGAAGAGACTGATATCCACAGATACGAACCATTCTTCATAGTTGTGGGAGAGGGCTGGGTCCCGAAGGGTCTTGATGAGGGGCTCATAGGACTAGAGACGAGCCAGACCTCAACAATCGAGGTCCCCCCTGACAAGGGATACGGAGCAAGGGATGCGTCCAAGGTCAGACTTGTGCCACTGAGAAGATTCAGAAACGAAGGAATCACACCGGTGCCTGGCATACAAGTGACCCTCGACGGAAAGGTCGGACAGGTTCGCACTGTCGGCGCAGGCAGGGTACAGGTAGACTACAATCACCCCCTAGCAGGACGAACTCTTGTCTACGAAGTCTCAATCCAGAACGTGATCGAAAAGACCGAAGACAAGATTCGAAGCATCGTGCACAAACGTCTGCCTGCGGTTGATCAAGCGAAGTTCGGGCTACAGTTGAATCCAAGCGAACTCACAATCGAGGTGCCGGAAGAAGCCTTCTTCCTCGAAGACCTCCAGCTAGCCAAGAAAGCGATGTCAGCCGACATCGAGAAGTTCTTTCCAGATGTCTCGAAAATCTCATTCGTTGAGACTTACAAGAAGCCAACACCTCCCAAGGCTGAGGAGACGAAGACCGTAGAGAGCGCCGAAAAGAAGCCAGCATAGAAGCTTCTCCCCGGCGCTCGGGAAATGTTTTTAAGCGTTTCAGCAAGTCATAGGTTCGCGCTTTCTTTCAAGCGCGGTTCTCAAGTCTTCCCGAGACTGCTCCGAGAGAGTAAGTGAACGAAATGTACAATCCACCCACAGACAAAGTATCGAAGTACGTGCTGAAGGGGACGACAACCGTCGGCCTCGTTTGCCATGATGGAGTTGTCCTCGGCACCGACACTCGTGCCACGATGGGGTATTTCGTCGCCCATAAACGAGCCAAGAAAGTCTACCAGCTCGATGATCATCTCGCAATGACCATAGCTGGTGGCGTTGCCGACGCCCAAAACGTCGTCGAGATCGTTAGGGCAAATTCGAAACTGTACAAGTACGAGAAAGGCGTGATCATGCCTGTCAAAGCAGCCGCGAGCCTGACATCCAATCTGCTTTTCGCCAACAGGTATTATCCACTCATCCTTCAAGCCTTGCTTGGAGGCGTCGACAGTTCAGGACCGCACATATTTGCCCTAGATCCGTTAGGCAGCGTAATGGAAGAGAAATGCGTCTCAACCGGCTCGGGCTCTCCTGTGGCGTACGGCGTCCTTGAGAATGAATTCAAGGACGGCATGGCCGTGAAAGAGGCAGTTCCGGTTGTCGTGAAAGCTGTGAGTTCCGCTATGAAGAGAGATTCAGCGAGCGGGGACAGCTTCGACGTGGCCCTTGTTACGAGCAAAGGATACGAAGAGTTGGGCGAGGACGAGAAGAAGAGAATCCTTTCCAGCCTAAGTTAGACAGAATCAGAGTCCTTTCCTATCATTCAAGGTGGCTTCAATGGCTAGGCCTATCGACGATTCTCACGTGCGAATACGCGAGACCATCCTGTCGAATATGCCCAAAGAAGCAGAGATTACCAGAATCGAGTTCGAAGGACCCCGCCTAGCAATCTACGTCAAGAATGTCGTTCTCCTCTTGGAGCAGAGTTACGTAGTGACCGACATTGTCAACATGCTTCACAAACGCGTCGTCATACGTTCCGACCCCTCTATCAGAGCAACCGAAGCGGAAGCGGAGAAAATGATCAAATCCACGATCCCGCAGGAAGCAGAAATCATCAATATTACCTTTGATCCTTCCCTCGGAGAAGTGACTATCGAAGCAAAGAAACCTGGGCTTGCAATCGGGAAGGACGGCTCGACACTTCAAGAGGTCATCAGAAGCACCAGTTGGCGACCTAGGGTGCTGCGCGCGCCACCTATGCCGTCGAAGATCGTCACCAGCACGAGACACATCCTCCACTCGGAGAGTGAGGCTAGGAACCGCATACTTCGAGATGTGGGCGAACGCATCTTCAGGCCAATGATAGGAACGAGGGACGGCGTCTTCGTCACTCCGCTCGGAGCCTTTCACGAAGTTGGCAGATCCGCTATGCTCGTCCAGACCGGCGAAAGCAACGTCCTGTTGGACATGGGGATAAACCCCGGTTCAAATGACCCTTCACACGCATTTCCAAAGATCGATTCAGACGAATTCGATATCGACAGACTCGACGCCGTAGTGATTTCACACGCCCACCTCGACCACTGCGGTTTCGTTCCGTTCCTCTACAAGTACGGCTACGACGGACCCGTCTACTGCTCGGAACCTACGGCCATTCTCATGACGCTGCTGCAGCTGGACTTCTTGGATGTCTACAACAGGGAGGGCGTGCACGCACCGTATGATCAGAAGGATGTTCGCGAGACAGTGATGCACACGATCCCGTTGAAGTATGGCGTGGTCACTGACGTCGCGCCCGACATTAAATTAACACTACACAATGCAGGCCACATACTCGGCTCCTCGATCATCCACCTCCACATTGGCGAAGGCTACCACAATATCGTCTATACTGGCGACTTCAAATTCGGCCGCACAATGCTGCTCGAACCAGCGTCATGCGTTTTCCCACGAGCAGAGACACTCGTGATTGAGAGCACGTATGGTGGCCAGGAGGATGTCATGCCTGAGAGGATGAATGTAGAAGGCAAGCTCGCAACCATCGTGAACGAAACAGCCGAGAAGGGCGGCAAGGTCTTGATCCCTGTTCCAGCTGTCGGACGTGCTCAAGAAATCATGCTTGTTCTGGATAGCTACATGAAGAATGGAACGATCAAGGAAATGCCGATCTACATCGAAGGCATGATCTCCGAAGCCACAGCGATTCACACGGCCTTCCCTGAATATCTGGTGAGAGAGCTTCGAGACCAGATGCTGCACAAAGATGTCAATCCGTTCCAGTCAGATTACTTCACAGTGGTCAACCACCCGGGCGACCGGGAACAAATAGTGGCAGGTCAACCGGCAATAATCATGGCCACATCCGGCATGCTGGAAGGCGGACCAGCGATCGATTACTTCAAACAACTTGCGTCGGATCCCAAGAACGTCTTGCTCTTCGTCAGCTATCAGATTGAAGGAACTCTAGGCAACCGGCTCAAGAACGGAGTCAAGGAAGTCTCAATGATGGGACGAAACGGAAAGATCGAAGCGATCAAAGTCGACCTACGAATCGAGAGCGTCGAGGGATTCTCCGGACACTCAGATAGGAATCAGCTACTTGCATTCCTTCGCAGAATCTCGCCAAAACCCACCAAGATAATTGTCGGGCATGGTGAGCGACACAAAGTAGACAGTTTCGCTCATGCAGCATCACGAATGTTCAAAGTCAGAACGATAGCGCCTGATCTCCTTGAAACAATCAGGCTGAAGTAGACCGCGTACGGCCAGGTATTCTCACACGCTCTGCTAGCTGCTCCGTCCTTCAACAGCTGAAGAATTGCCTGAAACCTGACCTTTGTCTCGCCAGATTCTGATTCCAGGCGGAGTCAACACGACGCGTTCTTCTCCCAGTCTAGCGATGTCGCCACCTTGACGTTTCGCGAAGTCCGTGAGTTGCTTGATTGCGACCTTCGTCTCCTCGACGCTTCTCTTGGCGATCGGGGTGATCTTGATTATCAAAACGTTGCCAGCGGAGAGCACGTGTTCGATCACGTCAAGATCTTTCAGGTGACTCAGCGGCATGGCTCGGACATACGGTGAATCCGCTACAACATCAGTTCCCTGCTTAATCATGGGAGAACACTAGTAGCTTACAGGCTGGAGTAGACACGCCGAGAGCGCAAGTTTAAACCTTCAGGAGTTCCAGCCGTTCCTAGCAGGAACGTGTGCAGTCTCACGTATATGTGAAGTATGCCGGATCCAAGAAATCAACTAGAATTTGACACAAACTCAACTAGTCAGATTTCTTCAGGGCCTGCCAAAACATGTCTCCGACATAATGGACATTCCGCGCGGCTTTTCCTCTAGTCATCGCCTGCATGGATTCGGATGAAGTCTCCGCGACGCAGATTCCGATCGGTTTCCCGAACCTAATGTCTTTGACAAGAAGAACGGCGCCTTCTTCGAAGGCGCCGTGAATTTCCTTAATCCCCGGCCTCATGATGTCAGCTCCGTTACAGATGTGTGGGATCGCACCCATGTCAACTATGATCGAGGGAAGTATCTTCAACAATTCCTCATTCAAGAGGCTCGGAAATAGTCCACTGCCTGTGGAGATCGCGAAGGGCTTGTCGTCGATGAGAAACAACTTTCCGTTCTCGACAACGATCTCTTCAACGGCCTGTTTGCTCTGAGGATCAGTCATGAATCTTGGGAACTTCTCCTTGAATTCCTGAAGCAGTTGCTTTGTCTCGCTGGACTTGAGGGCTCTCCTTTTCGAGGTTTTCTTCTCCCATTGATGCGCCTTTCCGTGCGCAACCAGTTTGTTTTCCAGAAAGTTCTGTGATTGTACCTTGATCCAAGACCCTAACCCTTAAATTGTGTGGGTTTCAATGCTTAGACTTCAACTTCAACCGGAGAACACAAAGAATGTCTTCCGATGTCGCCACGAAGATTTTCGAGGAAAGCCTAGGCAAGGTCGTCTTGGTCGAACTCAAGGGGGGCCGCACTGTAAGGGGAAAGCTCTACAGTTACGATCAACACATGAACCTAGTCCTTGAAGACGCTGATGATATCACGAACCCAGACAACGCAAAGAAGATCGGAACAATTATCGTGCGAGGCGACAACGTGGTGCTTGTGAGTCCGCCTCCGAGTCGCTAGGTTGACATAAATACCTGTTCTGTTTTGCTCATGCGGGTGGACGAGAATGGGAAAGGGCACGCCCTCCTTTGGGCTACGAGGCCGAGGCAAGACTCACATTAGATGCCGCCGATGCGGTCGACACTCCTATCACATTAGGAAGAAGAAATGTGCCGCATGCGGCTTTGGTGCGTCGAGCAAAATTCGACGCTACTCTTGGCAGAACAAGAACGTTAACCGAATGAGAGTCGTGTGAAGGACACGCCCGAAAGGTAGGATACTCCACCGCCGTAGTTCTCGAAGGATCTTTATGTTTCCTGAACCCATTCTCCGCAGCCGTGGGCCGGTCGTCTAGTCTGGTTAGGATACCTGCCTGACAGCCATCCAGGAAACGCAGGTGGTCGCCGGTTCAAATCCGGCCCGGCCCACCATGATACCTCGCATGTTTCATGCACAGCAACTCTGAACACAGGCCGTTTAGATCGCCCGATGGAATACGTATGATGTATCGAGGTCTCTCGTCAGGCTTTCCCCGACGATCCAGGCGACATAGCACGTTGATGTGCTGAGCTTTGCACAAGTCTCGGACTTGGTCTCCAAGGGAGGCGCTACTCGTAGTGATTATTGCTCCGTAGTGACCGTTACGCTTCCCTTTCTGGATGTGACCGTCACTATCGATTAGTCCGCCAATGAAGCCGATTGTGAAGCCCCTGTCCCAATCGTTGACATCAAGCAATAGTCTCATGTGGTGACGAGATGAGCCTTCACAAGAGCGTCGGCTCATCATCTCGCAGGGAATGAATCTGCAGGAGCATGTTATGTGGCCAACTCAACTGAGACGAAGATGATCCGCACTTCTATCATGCAAACCGGTTGTTGCGCACAATATGGGACAAAGCCTATAATGAAAGGGCGGGTCACATAGCGCGATGAATTTACTGTGAGCGAAGATATTGAGTCCATACTTGGAGTAGACTGGGACATTCCCAAGAAACCCTACCCTCCGAAAACGCTTCTGCTCCCAACCGGTGAACGCATGGTCGTTCGAGAGGCGGCGAGGGAGGAAGCCCCCAAACTGCTTCAGGCGATTACACCACTCCTAATAGTGTCGAGGGACTTCTACGACATTGTTGCGGCAAGACAATACGCTGAGTTACTGGGCTGGTACAGACGCAGAGTCAGGAACGAGTTCTGCCTCATCGGGATCGTTGATGGAAAACTGGCGGGAATCGTCAACAGCCGCGCGTACGATCAGAAGACCCACGTAAGTTATCATACGACGGCTCTGAAACGAGGTGCCAGGGTTGGAGCTCACTTGTTCGCAGCCAAACATGAGCATTCCATGGAGACCTTGGGAGCGGAAGAGATACTTGTTACGGCGGAGAGTCCGATCGGTTTTCGCCGGTGGATAGTGGAGTGGGGACTCCAGGTCAGACCTGGCGTGCAGCATGAGTTGGGCGGAGCCAAGGCATGGGTAATAACTAGGGACATCTATCAAAAGGTTAAGCCCCGGCTTGTGATGGGATCTAGGCCCGTCCCTGATGATGTGCTCAAGAAGGCTGCGACGTTTGAGAACGCACCCTTAGATTGGATATCTCAGCAGTGATGAGGGAGCAGACCTGAGAGATGTCTCTGTTGTAGGCTGCGGCATGACAAAGTTCGGCAGGCACGACGATAAGACTCTGCTCAGTCTTATGACCGAATCTAGCATCAAAGCACTTGAGGATGCCGGCGCAGGTGATAGGAACATAGATGCAGTATATGCGGCCAGCATGTTGGCCGGGGAATTGAACCATCAGGTAGCTGTGGGGAGCGCACTTGTAGACCAGTTAGCGCTTGTTCCGGCCGCAGCGGACCGCGTGGAGAATGGCCCTGCATCAGGAGGATCGGCTGTCAAGAACGCTTACTGTGCGATTGCCTGCGGCCTATACGATACCGCCCTCGTCACAGGTGGAGAGAAGATGCGGCACGTGCCGGGCGAAGTAATAACTGACTACATAGCCACGATGACCAACATAGAGGCCGAATACGTTCATGGCGTTACGCTCCCGTCCTTGGCTGGGATGCTCGCGAGACTGTATATGGAAAGGTACGGCGTGACCGAAGAGGACCTTGCACGCGTCGCGGTGAAGAACCACCTGAACGGCTCGAAGAATCCGTATGCCCACATCCAGCAACCGGTAACGCTAGAGGGAATCTACGGTTCTCCGGAGGCCGAAGTGAACAACCCTATCATATCGGACCCAATCCGGATGTACCATTGCTGTCCTGTCACAGACGGGGCAGCGTCAGTGCTCCTAGCCGCGACGGAGAAAGCAAGAGAATTCACGGACACGCCCATCAGGATAGCAGGAGTTGGCCAAGCGACTGACAGGATGGCCGTACAAGACAGGAAAGATCCAGCGGTACTGGAGGCACTCAGGGTCTCTGCTGCACAGGCTTTCAAGATGAGCAAGACGACACCAAGAGACATGAGCTTCGCAGAATTACACGACGCCTTCACTATACTCGAAATAGTTGAAAGTGAAGACGCAGGATTCTTCGAGAAGGGCACAGGGCACAAGGCGCTTCGCGACGGCGTGACTGCACTCGACGGGAAGTTCCCGATAAACCCATCCGGTGGACTGAAAGCGAGGGGTCACCCGGTAGGAGCCACAGGAGTGGCTCAGATAGTTGAGATGACCTGGCAGCTCAGAGGAGAAGCGGACAGGCGACAGGTAAAGAACGCCCAGCGAGCTTTCTCCTGCAACTTAGGAGGATTCGCCAACAACATAGTGGCGTTTGTACTGGAGAGAATCTAGATGGCAGAGAGTAGGTTTGTCGGATTCAAATGCAAGAAGTGCGGCGCGATCGCATATCCGAAACGGTTCCTCTGTCCTTCATGCAAGGGAAAAGACTTCGAAGAATACCCCCTGAGTAATGAAGGCAAGATCGTGACGTTTACGAGGCTTTGGACGGTGCCTGAAGGCATCGAACAGCTGCCGTTAACCCTCGCTATAGTCGAGTTCGACGGAAAGGTTAGAGTCACAGGCCAAGTTCTGAGCGAAGAGATCAAGATCGGAGACAGAGTTCGTCCAGTCTGGGGACATATCCGCAAGATCCGAGGAAAAGACGTCGAAGGCTTCAGGTTCGAGCGACTTCCCTAACAAGACAGTGCCGACCGCATTTGGACCGATCATGAAGTAGACTCAGAGCATCGAACATAGACTCGTCGATGCTTGATCAATCCTGCAAACGTGCAGGTGCCAGTCTGGCCTAGATCACAAATGCCATGACATAGATAGCAGATAGGAGAGCGAGCCTACCAGTCAAGGCCGTCTCCGCAATCTCACGGCGATGACCTTGGATGTTTCAGCTAGCACGAATCCGGATATTCCGGCCGCTACCACTATCAACCAGTCTATGATGCCAATTGGCGTAACCTCGAAAAGACGTGCGACACTCGGAACGTACATGATCAGGAGCAGCAGGCAAAGTTGCGAAAGCACTGCAGCTACAAGATACTTGTTGCTGGTAACACCGAGCCGGAAGATGGTTTGGCTCTGTGATCTACAACTGAAGGCGAATACCAACTCGAACACGATAATAGCCATGAACATAAGAGATCGAGCCTCGACGAGGCCCCTCGATGATAAGCCATAGGCAAACAGAGACATCATAACCAAGCTCATCAGTAATGTAATTCCGGCAATCCAACCCTTCAGACCAGCAAATACGCTGAGCTTAGGATTCCGCGGGTGTCTTCGCATCAAATCCTGCACCGGAGGATCTATGCCGAGAGCGAGTGCAGGCAGGCCGTCAGTCGCAAGATTCACATAGAGAATCTGAACCGGCACTAGCGGCAGTGGAAAACCGAACAAGACTGCTGAAAGCATGATCAGAAGCTCGCCAGTGTTGGCCGAGAGAAGGAACAGAAGATACTTCCGTATGTTATCGTAAATCGCGCGTCCTTCCTCCACAGCTGCAACGATCGAAGCGAAGTTGTCGTCTGCCAGTACAATATCCGCGGCTTCCTTCGTGACGTCGGTTCCGGTAATGCCCATGGCAATACCGATGTTTGCATTCTTTAGGGCGGGCGCATCGTTGACCCCATCGCCGGTCATTGCAACAATATGACCTTTCTTCTTGAGCGCGGTGACTATCCGAAGCTTATGTTCTGGTGAGACTCTGGCGTATACTGCTACATCCTCGACTATTCTTTCAAACTCATTTTCCCGAAGTCTGTCAAGCTCTGCGCCGAGGAGAACCTTCCTTTTTGAACTCAAGAGACCAAGTTCTCGCGCTACTGCCTCAGCGGTTGCCTTGTGATCTCCAGTTATCATCACAACCTTAATGCCCGCCGTATCGCATTTTCGGACTGCTTCTTTGACCTCTTCTCTTGGCGGATCAATCATACCCATCAACCCCAGGAACACGAGCCCGCTCTCAGAGTTCCTCTCGAAGTCGCTTCTGACATTCGACATGGCCTTGAACGCGAATGCGAGGACACGGAGCGCATCGCTTGCCATCTGTTCGCCCATGTCGTGAACTCGGCGAATCATGGCCTGGTCCATCGGGACAGATCTGCCTTCGAAGTACGCGGATTCACAACTCGGTAGAACTGTCTCAAGCGCTCCCTTCATACAACACAAAAGCTGACCGTCAGGTGCATTGTGCACTGTTGTCATTCGTTTGCGTTCGGAAGTGAACGGAGCCTCGAATATTCTCGGATAAGTAAGCTTCAACCTCTCCACTTTTTCTCCGGCCTTCGCTGCGATCACGAGTAGGGCAATTTCGGTGGGGTCACCTACGACCCTAGTCAAGCTTGCAACGGTCATGGAAGCATCGTTACAAAGAGCGCCAACTCTTGCTATCAGGGACAGATCATCATTGAGAGCCGGAATTCCGTCTTTGAGTATCCCACCCTTTGGCTCGTATCCTGAGCCGGTTACTTCGTAGAGCTCCTTGCCTACGAAGATCCGACGAACAGTCATTTCGCCTTTGGTCATCGTGCCAGTCTTGTCTGAGCAGATGATCGTGGTTGATCCGAGAGTTTCAACAGCTGGAAGACGCCTAACGATCGCGTTGCGTTTCGCCATTCTCCGGACGCCTATAGCCAATCCACCTGTTACGACTGCAGGCAATGCCTCCGGCACAGCTGCAACGGCAAGACTCACGGACCAGAGGAACATCTCCAAGAGAGGCTGTCCCCTAGCCAGTCCCACCACCATGACCGAGACCGAAGCTCCGACCATGATGGCACCAAGAACTCGACCGACGCTCTCGATGCGTAACTCCAATGGAGTCTTCACTTTGGGGGCTGCCTGCATCATAGAGGCGATCTTGCCGAATTCGGTTGCCTGACCTGTCGAGAAGACGACTCCTCTACCTCTGCCGTAGGACACCGCTGTGCCTGCGTACGCATTGCAGGTTCTGTCAGCTAGCGGAGAGTCTTGAGGGACCGGATCAATTCCCTTCTCAGAAGATACCGACTCTCCTGTCAAGGGTGCTTCATCGATTCTGAGGTTTACCGTTTCGACGAGTCGCATATCGGCAGGGATCTTATCACCGACTGAAAGAACCACGACATCCCCAGGAACGAGCTCTCTTGCAGGAATCTCACTCTCCACGCCTCCTCGCACCACGGTGGCTGTGAGAGCTGCCATCCGCTTGAGAGCCTCAAGCGCCTTCTCGGCTCGATACTCCTGCACGAAACCCAACACAGATATGGCGAAAATTATGGCCAGTATGACTGCCGCATCTACCGTTTCGCCAAGTGCCAGTGATATCAGCGTGGCTGCAAGTAGGATAATCACAAGGACGCTCTTGAATTGCCGAAGGAAGATGCCCGCGGAAGAAGGCTTCTTTTCAGGTTCGAGTTCGTTATGTCCGAATCGACTTAGCCTGAGCTCAGCCTCCTCTTCGTCTAGCCCTTCCGTTTTCGAGCCAAGACGAGAGACAACATCGTGAGCCCGTAATGAATGCCAAGGTTGCTCGCGCTGGAACCTCGAACCAGAGTGATCCTTTGCGTGCTGTCTCTGCGTCATAGCTCACTACTTCGTAATCATCATTCTTTCCGCCCAGTCCGCGTAGCTTGTAGATGAATACTTTCCTTCTTGGACCGATCTGCCTATACCTAAGAGACTAAGCGACATTGGGCGTTCGCTTCAAAGCTCCGGAGACCCGGCAATGGATTTGGTGACAGAGGCTTTCGCGATATCCTTGCTGTCAACTTCCGCTGCCGAGCTTGGTGACAAGACCCAACTTGGCCTTGTCATGTTAAGTGCCAGTCTCCAAAAGCCTAGAGCGATCTTCTTGGGTATGATCACTGGATTCGCCATCGTCACTGGCGTGGGCGTGCTGATCGGTCAGGCACTTCTTGCGATAATCCCCTTGTCCTTACTCACTCTGATCTCAGGACTGATCTTCGTGGCGGTAGGAATTCTCATGCTCAAATTGAACACTGGAACCGATGCCCCCTCCACGCGCTCAGGGAAGCCTTTCCAAGCTGCATCACTCATGATAATCCTGACAGAACTGGGTGACAAAACCCAGGTGGTCACGATCACTCTCGCGGCTCGTTTTGCGCAACCTATCGCGGTTTTTTGTGGCGTATTGCTTGCGCTTGCGCTAGTGGACGGCTTAAGCATAGTATTGGCCGGACATGTAGGCAAGCGACTTCCGACAGGCAAAGTCAAGAAGGTTTCAGCTCTGGTGTTCATTGTTCTAGGAATCCTGACTCTTCTGGGAATGATTTGACCACGCTCCGGCGTTCTGTCAAGCTGCACATATGCCTTCGCAATCGCAGCTGTGAGAAGTATATATGAGCGGTGAGCCAACAATGGCAGGGTCGCAATGTCGATTCTTGTCAAGCTGCACGGCCGACTAAGGATGGCCGCAGGGGCCGATGAGGTAGAGATCCCTGAGAAAGCCAGGAATGTTGGCGACCTCCTAGAGGAGCTCACGCGAAGACTTGGACAAGACGGTGAGGACCGCCAGCTCCTAGGCGAAAAGGCGGCGATTAGTAGAAGCCCTGAGGCTAGGGCTTCACGAGTTGTAACTCGCTGTGCAATGTCCGCGGCTCAAACAGCCGTGTCTCTGCGAAGGAGATTCTTGAGTCTGCGAGACAAGCCTGATTCGGAGCGAACCAACATCGCGTGAGTTGGATTGATCACGTTCACCTTGATTTGCGGTTTCTCATCGGACATGGCGAATCAGTCCATGAGTGCCTGCTTGTCGGTATATAGGAGTTTTACACTCAAACGATGACGCTTTTTTGACATTGAAGAGCATACGAAATACTAGTTGACCTCAAAGCTCCCCCGCCAGGCGAAATGCTCGAGTGGGATTTAGAGTATCTTAGAGAGTATGTCCTCATACTCTTTCTCGAGCTTCGGAGCCGGCTGCCATGAGACCTGAACAGAGTTGACGCCTTGAGCCTTCAAAGCGTCATTGAATAGTTCAAGCCCAATGTTGATGACTTTGAGCTCCGAAGAGAAGAGCCTGAGAATATTGTCGACCAAGTCCATTCCCTCCAACTAGAAACCTGTGAGGTAAGTTCCGTACACATCTTCCATTGTTGAATCACTAATCTTTCCTTTTCTTGATATCAGTGCACTCGCAATCGCCATGAGTGCGTTCGTTGGGAACACCTCGATTCCAGCATTGCACAGTTTTGCGACCTGTTCTGAGAGAGGCTGCGGATCCTGCTCGGTGCCGCAGACGTGCGCGAGTATTGGCAGCGCTCTGCCGTCCTTCTCTGCAATCTTCTTTGCTTCTGAGACTGCGCTGAGCATGGCTCCAGCAGGGTCAGAGTGGGAACCGTAGCCGAGCATGAAGTCCATGATGATTACCGCGACTTCCGGATCCTTTGCTTCGTCGACTAGTCTCATCTTGCGGATCGCCGGGTCTATCATTGGATGCGCTCTGCCAACCGTGAATTCCTCCTCGCCCAAGTCGACGATCGAATCCTTCGTGCTACGGTAGGAGTCGGCGAGCTCCAGCTTGTGATCCAATGGGGCGTTGGAGTATACATCGCCGATCATACGTCCAAGTATCACAAGTGTCTCGTAGGCAAACGTGCCACCCGTGTAGAGTCCTCTGACATACTTCTGTTTCTCACTCAGCCCTTTGGAGATCTTGCTGACGAGATCCAGAAGCTCGTTTTGAGACATCGAGAAATGTTTGCTGATCTCGGTATGACGACTAGGCTCAGTCGCCCGGATAGTTTCCATAACAGCCGCGTGCAACGTCTTCGTAGCTTTGATACGCGCACGAGCGTTTGCCGGGACGACGTAGCTTTCGGGACCTACGAAGCACGTCACATACTGCTTCTTGGTATTGCTAGCCAGATGATCGAGTATCCTCTTCTTCACATCAGCGTCAGGTGGTTTCGAAACCACAAGTACTGTGCTTGTCGCAGGGTCCCGCTCAAGCGCGTCTATTGATTGGAGTGTTGTTATTCCACCAATCTTTGCCTTTACATCTCCCCCGCCAGTGCCCAGTGCTTCGGAAACTCCCAGCCCTGCCTCACTCAAGAGGACCGTGACCTCTTGCAGCCCAGTCCCCGCAGCCGCCACGACGCCTATCTTTCCTTTCTTCACAACGTTGGCAAACGCGATCGCCTTGCCGCCGATGATTGAAGTCCCGGCTCCAGGGCCCATAACGAGCAGGCCTCGGTCTCGCGCGTACTGCTTCAGCTCAAGCTCATGTTCCGGCGGAACGTGATCGCTGAACAGATGCACGCTCAACCCCTTGTCGAGCAGCTTCAGGACGATTTCCCTTGCATGTTCTCCCGGAATCGAAACGATGGCAAGATTCGCGTCGGGGACCGCTTGCAGGGCCGCGTCGACGCTGTAGAAGGAGCGCCCCTTCGCCGCGGGCGGCTTGAGAACCATTTCTTCAATCTGTTTCATGCCTTCGTCTATTGCAGATTGGGAGTCGGCCATTACGGCGAGTATCATGTCGCTTTCTGAGGCCGCTCTGCCCTCGTCCGTGAGAAGGTTGAGTTTCTGTAGGATCTCCTTGTTGGTCGTCGTGCCCATGACGACCGCTGCGTCCTTGATGCCGTCAATCTTCTTCGCCTCTTCCGAGAGGTGAAGAAGTTGGACTGAGTCTCGGTGGAAGTTCTTCTTCACGATGTTGCTTACTTTGCTCAATCCGGTGCGCCGTTGCTCACTAACGGTGTGCGCAAGTTAAGTCTTGTCAGAATTCTCTTATACTCTTGTCAAGGTTCAACGAGCAGGCGAAACTTCGTGACTTCGCGGAATCCTGGTCAAATCAAGGACGAGATTGACAAAGCCAACCAGCAAGCCGTTGAAAGAATGATGGAGTCGGACCCTGTCTGGGTGGACATGGGGCTCGCTCGAAAAGTCATTCCCGGCATGAAAGAGAAGATGCTCCTGCACGCGGGATCGCCCATCGAGTGGGAGCGTATGGCTGGCCCGATGAAAGGGGCCGTAATGGGAGCCGCAGTCTACGAGGGATGGGCACGTGACGGATCCGAGGCGGAAAAACTGGCGAAGTCCGGCCAGATCACTTTCGTTCCGAATCATCATCACAATTCCGCCGGACCCATGGCGGGGATCGTCTCGCCCAATATGCCCGTCTATGTCGTGCACGACCGCAAGTACGGCAACGACACGTACTCGAACCTGAATGAGGGGATCGGAAAGGTCCTCAGATACGGAGCCCACTCAAGCGAAGTCATTCAAAGGCTAACTTGGATGCGCGACACGCTCGCCACGACACTTGAGGCAACGATCAAAGAGATCAAGAAAGAGAAAGACGGCGTAGCAATGAAACCAATCATCATCCAAGCGCTGACGATGGGTGATGACTGCCACAACCGCTACAACGCTGCGACCCCACTCTTCCTCCGAGAGATCGTCCCCTACATGATGCAGACCGGACTCGACAAGAAGACACTGATCGACTCGTTCAACTTCATGGCTCAAAACAATTTCACACTACTCAATCTGGGAATGGCGGCCGGCAAGGCGATGAGCTTGGCCGCACACAGAATCAAGTACAGCACGGTCGTGACTGTGCTTACCAGGAACGGAACAGACGCAGGAATCTGGGTGAGCGGGCTCGGCAACGAATGGTTCACAGCCCCAGCTCCCGTGCCAAAAGGCGTCTGGTTCCCAGGCTACAGCGAGAAGGACGCAAACCCGGACTTGGGAGACAGCGCGATCACTGAAACCGCAGGCTATGGAGGATTTGCTATGGCTGCGGCACCGGGAATCGTATCATGGGTCGGTGGATCCGTTGCCTATGCGGTCGAGAACACACAGAAAATGTACGAGATCACATGCACGAAACACAAGTACTTCATCATCCCGTTCCTTGACTTTCAAGGCACACCGACCGGAGTTGACCTGCGCAAAGTGGTCAGGACTGGAATCACACCGACAATCAATACAGGGATAGCTCACAAAGAAGCTGGAATCGGACAAGTCGGCGCTGGAATGGTCTCCTTCCCGCTGGATATGTTCAAGCAAGCACTCAAATCATACGCGCAGAAGTACGGCATCTAAGGACGAGGCTTGCCAGTTACCCTGCGAGCCAAGTGCATAGGCTCACTCGCGCTCAGGGCGCTCTCGACTGGGAATACTACAGTCGCCGGACAAGTAGTGAACACCTTCTCGAATTCGTTCTACGCGAAGACCAGCAAAAATGAACTCATGTTCTTCACAAATCGTCCGCTAAGATCTCCCATTACCATCAACCTCGATGCGACACCTGACTTGGAACACCTGGTCAAGCCACTGGAACCTCTCAGTATGCAAGGAAAAGAGATACACATAGGAATAGACACCATCATCGAACTCAGCACCGCATCTCTCTACGAAGACCGGGTACAGCCAGTTAGTAAACTCAGTCCCGGGTTCACGAGAATCGGCGCGTCGTTGCGCATCATTTCGTTCGTCCTTGGGATCGTAGATACGGGTCAGAGTGTGCTGGATCCTCACGCCCTAGCTCACTCTGGGATTGTGGAGTTCGTTTCTGATGGAGCCATGCCTCTGCGACGCCCCGGAACAGAAAGACCGTTTCGCGATGCCGCCCTGAAAATTGTCGGCGCGGGATCGGGATTCACTCCATCCGGTGACGACGCGCTGGGCGGATTCCTCGCCACATACAATTCATTTGTGAGAGCGATCGATCGCCCGCCAATTCTCATGGACTCAAGACTGCTCGAAGAGAAGACGAGTTGGATTAGCGCAAAGCTGCTGGACTACATGCAGCATCTGATCCTAGATGAGCAATTGCATCGCCTAATCGACTCTGCCGCCAACGGAGATCAAGATTCGCTAGTAGTCGCCCTAGAGACACTCCTGCCCAGAGGACACACATCCGGGATCGACATCGCAGTAGGAGCAATTCTAGCTTTGAGCCTGATACGGGATATCGCCCTCAAGAAAGAAGAGACCGAAATCATCGCTGACGCGCTCGGTCTGCATGACTTGGCATAGTATCTACAGAGAGCACTTACTGAGTATCAGTTCTGGGTCAGCGGTTTCGAGAACAGGTGCGGCTTGGGAGAATCGCTTATCAATACCAGGATAGCCCGAATGACAGAGACGAGGTATTCATGATGAGTTCAACCTACTATCCGCCGCCCGAGATAGTGGCCTACCCGGAGCACAAGCTCAAGGTCGAAGACATGGAGCCAATTCTCAGATGCGGCGTTCCCGAAATGCAAATTATGAAGGAGAAGCCGTGGAAGCCCAAAGTTGTCACTCTGAGAGGCGGCCAACAGATGGTAGTCAGATCCCTCAGAGAGGATGAGTTCGATCAGCTGCTGGAAGCCATCAAACCGTACATGTTCATCGAAGGACTTCTACGACATAGTGGGAGTTCGAACATACGGCGAGGTCCTTGCCCAGAAGGTCCATAGAATCAAGGACGCCTATACGCTCGTTGGCATGATCGATGGACAGTTGGCGGGCTTAGCCAACGCACGAATGTTCAACGAGAAAGTCGCCTACAGCCTCCACACAATGAGCTTCATGAGAGGTGCCGATGCAGGACCAGCCCTCTATTATGCGAAAGCTGAGTATGCGTTCGATTATCTTGGCGCAGACATGTGGGAAGCCTGCTTCGAAAGCTACAATGGGCTCCGGGTTATCGGGCTACAATGGGCCCACAAATCGAAGGCCTATCCTGAGTTCCAAACTGAACTTGGAGGAGCCAGAGTCTTCTACCTAGACCGGGACCTATGGGACAATTTCATCAAGAAGAAATTCGCACACTACATCGGATCGTACAACGCTCCACAGGAACTCCTGAAGAAGGCGGAGCACTTCAAAGTCGGCCCGCCAATCGTGTAGAAAGCTCGGCCTAAACTGAGCGCATTAGCCAAGATAGTTGTCGAGCTTAGCGCTAGACGATGATCTTCATCGCCTTCGGGAGCATCTCGAACCGTGCAGGAAGGCGACCGACAACTTCGCCCTCCATCTCGACAAGCTGAGTTTCCTCTGAGCTTGCAACAACGGTCTTCCCCTTGGAGAACGTGACTTTCGGGGTTTCCAAGTAGGTCCCCTTCCTGAACTTTCCTAGGCTGGAGATCGCTTCAAGGAAGCCTACGTCTCCTATCGACACGATGTCAAGGAGTCCGTCATCTAGCTGCGCGTTGGGGGCAGGTTTGAGACCCCCACCGTAGTATCGGCCATTCGCGACTATGAACGTGTTGAGGACTTTCTCCTCTTCTGGACCATCGTCGACTCGATACTTCGTCAACTTGTTCTTGTATGTGGGTAGTGTGGTTAGTATTCCCCACAGGAATGAGATCTGCCCTCCGAAGACCTTGGATGTCCGGTTGACTTTGTCGACGATCGCTCCGCCTGAACCGAAGTCTGCAATATTGATGAAGAGCCTTGATTGTTGCTCGCCGTCGAGACCCGTGAAGGCGCATTTTCCCAAGTCGATTGCCCAAGCTTTCCCTAGTCGTATCCTTTCCGCGGCCTCAAACGGCGTTGTCGGAAATTCGAGTGTCTTCACGAAGTCGCTGCCGGTTCCGATCGACATCACTGCTAGTGCGGCGTTCGGGTTGATGAGTTTCCCTTTCTCGAAGAAGCCATTCATGACTTCGTTGATTGTTCCGTCTCCTCCGACCGCCACCACGCGATCGTAACCTTCCTTGATCGCTTCACTCGCTAGCGTGGTCGCGTGACCTCGTCGTTCGGTGAATCTGACATCAAGATCGGTCTTGAGTCCGCGCCTGATCTCCTGATTGATTCTCGCCCAGTTCCTTCCTGTTGTCCCGCTAGCTGATCTTGGGTTCACGATGAGTACGCTCTTGCGAGCTGGATAATTCGACATGGCTTGACACCTACATTCTTTCAGGAGGATACTAGTAGCTTGCCCGGGTTCATTATTCCTTCGGGGTCAAGCTGCTTCTTCATGGCTCCTAGGAGAGCGAGCCCATTCTCGCCGAG
Source organism: uncultured Candidatus Bathyarchaeia archaeon (assembly GCA_964601325.1). Lineage (GTDB taxonomy): Archaea > Thermoproteota > Bathyarchaeia > 40CM-2-53-6 > 40CM-2-53-6 > CAVPLU01. The sequence continues at coordinate 44,282 of CAZRNA010000003.1, read as the reverse complement.
CTCCTGTTTGATCCACGGAGCGTGATCCTTTCCGATACCATGGTGGTGGCTGAGCGTGCCTCCGTTCTGCATGATGCAGTCTGTTGCCGCCTTCTTGATTCTCAACCATTGCTGCACCTCCTTCCCGTTGACCTGCGGCGCCACGAGCGTGTAGTATATCGAGGCACCGTCCGGATACGCATGTGAGACGTGAGCAAATGCGAGCCCGGCTACGCCCATTTCCGCAATGGCCTCCTCGATCGATTTCTTCATGGCTCCATGCAGTGCTTCGAGCTTATCCCAAGTCGTCGCAGTTTCAAGGGTGTCAACCAAGATGCAGTGGTCCAAGAGAACGTCCCGCAAATACGGCAACTCGAACCTCTCATTCAGCCAGGTGGCACCAACGCCTTTGCCAATTGCGAAAGCTCCGTTCCGCTTGCACGCCCTGACCGCGACTTGTCGCTCAGCCTTGACGGCTGTCGGCTCTCCCTCAACTCCGAGAATCATTACACACTCCCGAGACGGAACATACCCCATTCGTTCAAGCATCCATAATCCCAGCTTCGTCGTGGCGCTTTGGGATGAGAGCATGAGTGAGACTGTCGTCTCGTCAGGATCTGAGAGACGCATCATTGCAGGAATCAATCCGCTTTGCATCGTCTCTCGAATTGCGTTGATGCCGTCTCGGAATGATTTGAACATCAGGCCCTCATATCGCCTAACCGCAGGAAAACGGTGAATGCGCAGCTTTGTTTTCGTAATGACGCCCAGAGTACCTTCTGACCCGATCAGGACTTGCTTGAGTTGTGGACCAGACGCGGACGCGGGAACAGCTTTGGTGTCCAACTTACCAGTGGGCGAGACAAGCGTGAGGCTCTCAACCATGTCTTCGATCTTGCCGTATTTCGTTGACACTTGCCCCGCGGATCGGGTCGCTATCCATCCGCCTAGCACAGAGAACTGGAATGATTGAGGAAAATGACCTAGCGTGAAGCCCCTCTTGTTCAGTTCATCCTCCAACTCAGGTCCAGATATGCCTACTTCGACGGTCGCGGTGAGCGAAAACGCGTCCACATCAAGCACACTCTTCATCCGTCGCAAATCAACGGTGACCGCACCCTTCCTTCCTCTCAGCTTGATCGGTTCGACTCCCCCGACGACACTGCTTCCGCCTGCAAATGGGACGATTGAGATTCGGTTTGCACGAGCAAAGCTAAGCAGCTTCGCTACATCGCGTTCATCTTTTGGATAGACTACAGCGTCGGGCGGATTTCGGATCAGACCCCGACGCAGATTGACGAGGTCGAGGTACGATCTCCCGAGGCTGTGCGTAAGCCGGTCATACTTCTCTGATGAAACGTCTGCGCCGACGGCCTGTTTCAGCCTCGCCAAAGCCCTGTCATTAAGTCGACATGGTGGAAGTCTGACTTCCTCGATCGTAACGCGTGAACATTCCCTCAGTTTCGCGAGCTTCAGAGTTTCGAGAAGATAGGGCCAGAATTGCGGTTTGTCATCGAGCGGATAAGTTTTCGACTCGAGACCCCAACCCCACCATTTCACCGCGTTTGGATTCGCTTCTGGACTACTCGTGCTGCCCACCTGTCCACCCTGATGATCGCGCCTTGCTCGGATATCGCTTTCCACAGAGCGTGACGTACCCCACTTCCCAGTACGGTGAGGCCGCACGAACGAGTGCGGAAAGGTCCTTCAGCAGTCTATGCTCGAGACCCGGATGTTGTCACTTGCTAGCTGGTTTCCTTATCTTCTCCACGATGAAGACGATCACGAAGAGAATTACGGACGAGACGACCACGTCAGCTAGGAAGTTGACGAATTCGATTCTCCAGGGGTTGTATTCCGGGGCCACTATCATCCGAATGAGCCAAGCGAGCGGAAAGCCATAGTGTTCCGCACCCACCAGCATTTCTGGCGTGTTCGAGAATAGTCCCGTCAACAGGGTTATGATTTCTCCACCAAGGACTGATGCTACGAGACGATTAGTCGTGTTCATAGTTCCTCACTTCATCCCAAGTGATAGAGGATTAAAGCCTGAGGGATTTCAACCTATCCAATGCGATGCTTGGGTCGACTATTCCCAGGACAGCCTTGTCAAAAGGACAAACGTCATTCTTCTCGCGATTCAGTATCCTTGCAACCAAGGTTCCATACTCGCACTTGATGCCATTCGCCTTGAAGACAGACAGCGCGCCTTCGCTCATGTTCACACCGTAGACGGCGATTATCTTGGAGTACACGCAGAGCAGCGCGGCAGCTCTGCCTACGATGCTGTCGGCAAGTGAAGCACCCTCAGTTAGCCCACCGACATCACTAATCATTGCGAGCAGATCGCTGACGCCGTGCGACTTGCTCTTGAAGAGAATCCTGCCATTCTTTGCAACAGCGAGAGATAATTCTTCTTCACGGAGTGTTCTCTTGGCCAGATTCAGATCGTCCGACACATTTGCAGACATGATGTTATTCGACCTTGAATGCTACGCATGGCCCCCCCGTGGATTCGTGTTGGCCGTTCGTGCCAGTGTCGATCAACGCGATGGGCTGGTCGACTCGAACCTCTGAGCCTGCTGGATGAAGTGTCTTGCGGATGAGGCCGGATGCTGGAGCCTCAATCTCGAACGTTGTCTTTTCTCCCTCAACTACGGCGATCGGTTCGCCTTCTTTCACACGATCGCCTTCCTTTCTCAGCCACTCGATGAGTTTCCCTGTGTTCATAGACTCATCCAATCGTGGCATCGTGACCTCTAGCATAACGACTCATTATGTTTGTGTGTTAATTGAACGTTGAGGGAAGATTCTGTGCTACAACTTTCGTCGTCTATTTCCAGTTCGACGTTTCGCCTTATGCGGCTTTCTGAGTGTCACGGATGCGAAATAAAGGTGAAAATCACCTTACCCAACAACAGATTTGATCAACAGACAACCATAAGAGAGACTGGGAAAACCTAGACCGGGCATTCTTTGAGAATCTGAATTGCGCTGCTGGTTCCAATTCTATTCGCGCCAGCCTCGATCATCGCAACACAGTCCTTGTAGGTTCGGATCCCTCCTGCAGCCTTGACCCCGAACCGTTCTCCAACCGTCCTGCGCATCAACATGACATCGGTCACCGTGGCGCCGCCCGAGCCGAAACCAGTCGATGTCTTCACGAAAGCCGCGCCTGCCTCTTGAGCGAGCTTGCATGCTTGGACTTTCTCTTCGTCGCTCAAGTACCCTGACTCTATGATGACCTTGACCGGAGCCTGCTTGCATGCCTTCACGACTCGCTCAATATCCTCCCGAACCGCCGCCAAGTCTCGGGACTTCAATGCACCAACATTCATGACCATGTCCACCTCGGAAGCCCCGAGGCTCAGGACAGTTTGAGCCTCAAATGCCTTAACCGCTGGCAAGGAGGCACCAAGAGGAAAGCCCACCGTCGAACAGACCTTGACATCTGTACCCCGCAATGCATTGACTGCGAGTGAAACCCAAGTCGAGTTGACGCATACGGCATAGACCCCGTGGCTCCTTGCTTCGTCGCAGAGCCTTTCCACTTGATCTCGGGTTGCTGAAGGATTCAGCAAAGTGTAATCAATCATCTTGGCAAGTTCTTTCCGGCGGATGCCCACATGCGTCGCCTCTGATGAAGAAGTGTCGCGTTTCGTATAGAGATTTGCGAAATCCTACCTCGAGCTGGAACCTCTGGATGCGAGCACGATGGATGCGCAGACAAGTACGGCTCCGAGACCGCTACCAATTGCGAACTGTTCACCGAGAATCAGAGCTGACGAGATGATAGCCACGACGACCTCGATCAAGAGAACAAGCGCCGACAAAGTTGCACCCACAAACCTTTGTCCTCTTGTGAACAGCCAGTAAGGTGCGACCGTGCAGAGAACTGCCGTGTAGGCAACAGCTACCCATCCCTCCAATGGAACAGCGACACTCGTCACATCCCCCAAAAGGAAAGCGACCGGAGCGGTCCCTATTGTGGTGACGAGCATCACCCACGCAACCATCTGTGAGACGTTTGTGCTCCTTCTCGAAACCATGTCCTTGTTCAGCACAAGGAAGAAGGACCAGACGAGACCGGCCAGTAGGACTAGAAGATCGCCCATCACCTGGCCGCCCGACAGGGTGCTGAGGTCACCACCAGTTACGAGAAGGAACAGGCCCAAGACGGATAATGGGAGGGCAAGCAAGTTACCGAAACCCATCGGCTCGTGATACAAACTCCAACTCAGGAATGCTGTGAAGGCCACGTTTGAATTAGTGATCAGAGCCGTCCTGTTCGCAGTTGTATACGATATTCCCACATACTGAAGTATGAAACCTCCGGCGTTCAGAATACCAAGAGCCCAGATTCTCCAGTCGCGAAGCACATTCAAGTTAGGGCGTTCTCTGACAAACACGAGAGCGGCCGAGAAAACGAAGGCCGTCACCAGTCTCAGAAAGGCAAACGAATAGGGGTCAACGTATTTCAAGCCCACTTTCATAGCGACGAAAGACGTCCCCCACAGAACGCCGGAGAAAGCTATCAAGCTCACGGGGACACGAATACTTGTCTTCAGAATCGTCGCCTAGCCTTGTTCTCACCAGGTTCGCTCGTAGCTCAGGCGTGGCCGCTTAGGAAAGTTCACGCGATCGCCTGAGATCAGATACGTCTAGAGTTGTGCACCGACTTCATACGAATAGATCGTGTGCCCGAGCAGTTCGTTGTAGACAACTGATGGCTTCCAGTTGCCTACCTTGAAATCATGCGAGATGACCTTCGCGCCCTTCTTGAGCTCACGTTCCAGTTTTGGACGAAGACGCTCGTTGCCGCTTGTGGTCAGGTAGAGAGTCACCGCATCGGCCTCCCCCAGGTCCACATTGAAGAAGTCATCGTGAATCATCCTGACTCTACTCTCAAGGCTCAGCTTCTTGATTTCCGAGCGTGCTCTCTCAATGAGATCATCTCTCATTTCCACTCCGACCGCAGAAGCCTCTGTCTCTTGGGCAGTCAGAATCACCAATCTGCCGTCCCCGGCACCGAGATCGAATAAGGTTTGGCCTGACTTCAGATCCGCCAGCTGAATCATCTTCTTCGCGACTTCAACCGGCGTTTGCACGAACGGTGCACAGCTCATGATCCCCCGCTCCTATCTGAGACTAGGCGTAGCGCCTCTCGCCTTCGCCCTTCTCAGTCTTGCTGACTTTCAGAGGGCTCTGTTCCTTCTTTCCGGTCCACTTGACGTCTTCTTCCAAGAATTTCGTTGTAACATCTTTGAAACTAGCGAATATCTCATTGAGTTCTTCCTGTGAGAAAGTCTCCATGAATGGGGGATTCCTTAGCCAGGCGTCCCAACCGCGGACGCTCTCAAAAAGAGCGGAGTTCAGCCTAATGAGACTCGCGTACAGCGAGAGACGATCAGCTGGTTCGAGTTTCTTTAGATCCGCGAGAACTTTCGCGCGCTCATCTGTCCAAGACAATAGTTGCGTTGCTCCCTGCTTGAGGCGCCTGCATGCAGTGAACACTCATTTAGGCTTATTCCCATAGCAGATGGCTGGGCTAGACCGATAGAAGCCGGAGAGCAGCACTTATCGAGTCTCATTCTCGCTCTCGTGAAAACCTGATCATGGAATCTGAGATTGCTCTAGCAGAATCGACTTGGGAGTAAAGAAATCTCGCAAGTGTTCATTACGAGTTCTGGTAGAAGACTCGCGAAGAACCCAGTCGACGATACTGGTATGATGTACTCGTTACGAGTATTCATCTGAAATCTCAGATAGCAAGAACACAATCGGTCAACATTCGAATTGAAAAACGATTTCCGCAACGCTTTTCTTTGCATAAAGACAATATCAGGACCATGCCAAGAAAGAAGAAACGTGCGCGCCGACGACGAGTTGGACGCCCGAGAACCCTGCGAGGCAAAGCGAAGAGAGGAGCCAGAAATACAAAGCGACGAGTCAAGAGGACTCTGCGCCGAATAAGGCGCAGACTGTAAGAAGTCCACTCTGTCGCACACGCAACTGTCGGAATCACTCTTTCGAGAGTATTCGAACATCACACGATGCTAGCGTCTTGAATCTCTCAGCGTCACGATCGTCACCGACAATCGCCCCGTAATGCATTGGTATAGCGACCTTCAACTTGATGTATCTAGTGGGCTCCACGTCTTCCTCTGCAGTCATCACGCAGGTTCCGCTGACGGGCAAGCAGGCAACGTCAACGTTGAAGCGTTCCATCTCTAGAATCAAGCCAGTATCTCTTGCACAATAGATCCTGCCCGCCTGGAAGTTGACGAATGCAAGGATTTGTATTGACGAATGTGGGCTCATCTTGAGTATTCAGGAGAACGAGCGTATTGGTGAATGTGAAGTGGGAGGGGGGCATGCGTTTCACCGCCACAACAGAGGAAGGCGACTCGCTTGCGATGGACGCGGATCCGGAAGGCGGAGGCGAGGGACACGGGTTCCGGCCAGTCAAACTCGTACTCGTCGGACTCGGCGGATGTACGGGCATGGACATCATCTGGATCCTGAAACGCCAGCGCCAAGAAGTGACCGGACTTGAGATGAAGGTTACAGGAACTAGGAGAAAGAAGGATCCCATGTACTATGAAGCCGTTCAAATCGAGTACGTTGTACGTGGGCGAGGCCTCAGAGAATCAGCCGTCAAGAGAGCGATCGAGCTGTCAGAGAAGAAATACTGCTCGGTGAGAGGGATATTCCGTCCAGACGTGAAAGTGACGACGAGCTATCGTATTGAGCAGGAAGTCTAGTTCAAGCATCGTGTAGACGAGTTATTGTTTCGTGATCGTGTTGCCCAAAGCTTCGGATGCCAAGATCAAAGAACTTGATCGTGAGCTCGGCACGATCATGAGTAGGCTGGAGACGATCGAGAGGATTCTTTCGGATTCCCTCGAACACCCAGAACTGGCGTCCACCGTCAGCAACTTGCGCGCCGGAGTGTTGCTCGTCAAGGAACCGATCGCCGCGCTTGAACGCTTGTCGGCAGCAAGGAAGTACCTTCACCAGCGCTCGGTCGAAAAGGATGAGCTTTCTCGCCTGATCATCCAGACGCTCGCACTGGAAGGCCCTCAGAACACCTCCCAGATAGAGCGAGCCCTAAGAGAAGCAAGAGGACACGCCTCACGCAGGATAGTGAGATCAAGGCTACGTGGGTTGATCGATGAAGGGATCGTTCTGGTGGAGAAAGGTAAGGGTACGGTCTACAAGCTCGCGGAGTGACCAGTCGACCGCGGCTAACTGGTCACTTTTTCACAGAATACCTATCCTTACTGACCAGACTCGATATCAATACGATCAGAAAGACGAGGTGAATGAATAATGGACGATGAGAAGAAGCATAGTAGGCACGACAGTCCCGAGGAAGTCGCTGAGATCCTATCTGTCGTTTCAGACAAGGTTCCAGGACTCATCAAAGGACTCGTCGGCGCAGTATTCTCCGAAGACGCGGCGCGAAACATGGCGAAGGCAGCGGCAACATACTACAAGGAGCTAAAGGCGGGAGGATTCCCGGACGACGTTGCTTTGCGTATGACGCAGGAATACGTGAGCGTCTTCACCAAAATCGGTGACGTGATCAAAGCTGCACGAGAATCCGAAGATGACGATGATGTCAGCAAGGCCGTGAAGGAGAAGATCAAGCGCGAACTCGAGAAAGATTAGCAGCCCAAGGCATGCGCTTCAAGGAGGGAAATGAAACATGGTTTCCGCCACAGCCATAGCACGGTCAGGATACTACGTCCTGAAAATACTTCCAAGCCTCCTTTGGCTTCCAATCAGCATCAGAGGCAACATACGCCACATGACTGGTGTCTTCGAGGAACAACTCATCCAAAGCGGCCTCGACCACGACGTATCCCGTCAACTTGCCAAGGCCTACCATGACGCAAACAAGCAGCTCGTCGGCCAGATGACTTCCCCGAAATCTTGGACTCGTTGAAGTAACGAAGAATCCGATAACAAGCCAGGCCGAATGCGGCTTGAAATATCCTCTTGTTTTCTTCTACATTCTGTCGCACGTTGTCGGCAGTTGATCCGGAATCGCTTGTACGATGTCCGGTTTTTGCCCGGAATCAGGGAATGCCAATGACGCAGTTTTCGGAAATGTTATCAGTCTCTGTGACTGCTCACACTTGTTTGGATGCCGGGGTTGCCTAGAAACACATGGGGAACGTGTTGGGCATCCAGGTAAGGCGTCGGCTTGCTAAGCCGATGGTCTTCGGGCCTCGTGGGTTCAAATCCCACCCCCGGCGCTTCCCGACGAACCACACTATGAAACAGATATCCGTTCACATCTGGGACATGGATCATCTCGGGCGTTTCTTCCTAGGAATCTGAGCAATCGCTGAGACCATCGTGGTGAAAAGAACGATGGCTCCTGCGATTGGGTAGATGAACGCTCTCGCAGCTCCAACGGAATATGCCTCACCAGCAATGACGAAACTGAATTCTCCACGCGGAGTCATGCGAATAGCAATATCTCCCGCTCGCTCCCGCTGAGCCGAGAGAAACGCCCCCAAGTAGGAGCCCACATACTTACCAATGAGCGCCAGCCCAATGACGGGCAAGACAAGACTCGCGTTGAGAAACTGTGAAGGGTCCACTAGCATGCCCATCGATACAAAGAAGATGACTAGGAAAAGATCCCGGACAGGGCGGATCTTCTCGTAGACAAACCTCGCCCGCTTTCCACGAATCATGAGACCCATCAGAAACGCACCCGTCGCAGCAGAAAACCCCAGTACATAGGATAGAACTGCCATCGCAAATCCGAGACCTATCGACAGAAGGAAGCCCGCTTCGTCCACATCGAGATCAAGTTGGCTGATCCTGTCGATAAGATGAGGAGCTGCGTAAGCTCCAAAGATGAGTATAAGGGAAATCAGGAGAACCCCGCGCAGAATCAATGGACCCACTTCAGCTAGTCCAGACGGACCACCGGGTACTAGACTTGGCAGAAGCGACAGGATGATGACTGCCACTATGTCCTCTATGATCAACGCGCCAATCATCATACGCGCATATGCTTGAGTCAAGACTCCGTGATCGTGGAGCGTCTTTGCCACGAGAGCGGTACTACTGACACCAATAACCGCGGCTAGGAGGATGGTTTCGCGAACCGACCATCCCAAGAGGAACCCCGCGAACAATCCAGCAGTGAAAGAGACCGTAATCTCCGCTAATGAGAATGCGAGAACCTTCCTTCCCATGGTCACCAACTCTTGAGGGTCAAGTTGGAGCCCAATGATGAACAGGAGAAGTACGATGCCGACCTCTGCCATCGCATTGATGGTGGCAAGATCGGTGATCAGTCTGAATCCGAACGGTCCGATAATCATTCCTGCGATAAGCTGCCCCAATGCCGTGGGCAGGCGAAGTGCCCAAGTAACCAAGCTCAAGGCTAGAGCCGAACCAGCTATGATTCCCAGCTCGACTAGAAGCGAAATCTCAGTGGGCATAGCCGGTAAAGACTATTGGCGCTCCAGACTACTTGAAACTATTCAGCCTACGGTGAAGTTTGCATACACAGCATCATCGACTGATGGATACCAAGAACCCCCTCTGATTCGCATGACTCTTTCGTGGCGAATTTCGGGAGTCTCGAAGTATCTCGAGGTCTGCTACTTCTGTTGGTACACTCGGAATGCGAAGTATGTGAAGATCAGGGCCAAAACGACTGATATCGCTGGTCCATATGCTCTTGACATCGTCGATATTAGCTCCGCATAGAGTCCATAAAGGCCTGCTATGATGCGGATTGCTCCCACGACCACCGCGCCGAGAGCCGTCCAACGAGCTTTCGACATCACCGCTGGAGTGAAGATGAGCACAAGCAGGAAAGTAACGAAGTCCTTCCACATGAAGAAAGTGGGTACGCCAATGTAGAATCCAAGAGCATGACGGAACATGAACCACCCCACTAGGAGAACTCCGAACGCAGCAGCTAACACTCGATTGTCCGGCATCGCCTCACTTCCTTCGCTTGTCCTGTATTTTCCGTCGTTAGCGATATCACATGATAACTCACGTTAATTAGAAGGCCGCTTGGGTGGTAGGGCGGTAGGACAACTGCAATTCACGGCTAGACATGTTGCCTTGTTACGGTCATTCGAGCCCCAACCGGATATGTGAATCCTGCATGGGGCCAGGAAGGGGCGGTGAGTGTCTACCAAGCCACACAGCCGCCATCATCACAAAGAAACAGAGTGGCAGACGCGGTCGACACAATATTCACGAGACTTGGATAACTGGCAAAACAATACAACACGTAGAAGACTCGGTCATGGGGAATGAGCAAAGTCGTGGCGATCGTTGGCCGATGGGGGGCTGGAGTCATGAATCCAGGCTCCGAGAGTGTCAGAAACGCAATGATGGGAGCGGGTGCCATTCACCCCTTTGTAATCGCAATGTACGTTCGGAGATCTTTCCAGAGCTTCTGAGGCAAGGTTAGTAGTGAGACTTGCGACCAATAATCACACACATCTCGTCTTGATCGGGGGAGAGATGTCCTTTGACTACTGTATTCGAGACTCTTGTTGAACTTGTCAAGTTGATGGCCGTCTTCGCAATAGTCGCCTACCTTGTGAGTAGGACAGACTGGTTCTTCGACGTATGCAACCGCAGGATCACGCCAAAGAGCGCCCTTCTTACGACGGCCATGTTCTCTGCGATGTCGATTCTGGGGAACTACAGCGGCGTTGAGATCCTCGGAGCCATCGCCAATGTCAGAGACCCGGGGCCAATGATTGCTGGGCTGCTAGGGGGCCCTTTGATCGGTTTCACTGCCGGTTTGATCGGCGGTACATACAGGTATTTCATGGGCGGGTTCTCAGCTGTCCCTTCGGCACTGTCAACAGTGATTTCGGGAACGCTCGGTGGCTTAGTGTGGCTGACGAAGAAGAAGCTTATCGGTCCCGTATGGGCAGCAGCTTTCGCATTCTCCATGGAGACGCTCCATATGCTTTTGACGCTCGTGATGGCGCAACCGTTCAGCCAGGCGGTCTCAGTCGTTGAAGCCCTGTATCTTCCAATGGCGCTGACCAACTCGATTAGCATGGCCATATTCACTTTCATCGTCGGCAACGTAACCAAGGAACGAAATATGGCCATCGAGAAGGAACGGCTTCAACAAGAGCTTACTCAAAAGGAGATACGCATTCGCGAACTCGAGATAGGTAGATTGAGAAAATACTCATCCGACCTAGAGGCGACAGTGGCAAAGCTCGAAATTGTGATCGACGAAGAGCATGTCAGAAAAGAGGCTGAGAAGATCATGGGCACAGACTTCTTCAAGGATCTCTTGAATCAACTTGTTGCCGTCAAACGCGCTCGGTCCGCCTGAGCCACACCGCCCACAACAATCATCGGTTGGTCGAAGATGAAAAAAGGTCATCACACGTCACAGGAATGCTCTTGGACTACCCTTGGCGAACGTACTCTCTTGACCGAACATCTCTGCCGCGAGTGTGAGAACTGAAAAGAAATCCGAGAATAGAAGCTCTCGGAGGGAAGCATCCTTCTTCACGAAACTAAGACGAGCAATGACGACAAGTTCAACCCGCGATGCTCATCACGAGACTTGCAGGAGATTGCGGCACCGTCTTCCGCTAGGCTCTGGCCACGCTCAACGCCGTTGCAAGCATACGAGATGACTAACTCGCCATCATAGCAATGCGCTCGTCGTCCTAGGCGTCCGAATCAACGTCTCGTTAGGCTCCGCACAACCGGCGCCTAGGCTACCCTAAGAGCCTCTCTTGTCGCCTGATCTTTCCCTTCCTTGGATCGCTTGGTCAGCAGAAAGATGGAGTCCGGCTGCACATATTCCTTAGCTATTTCCAGACCGATATTTCTAAGTGACCTCCGCAATTCGACTGCGTCGTAATAATGTATAAGCGACAACAACGCGTCCACTCTGTTCTAAGCTTCAGTCTCCCGAACCATCTATACCTCATCTCCGCCCAGTCCGGCGGTTATGTGAAAGGCAAGCCTCCCGCTGTCTTCGATTTCGAGACGATAATGGAGGAATTGTCACCCGGGATAAGTTGGAAGTATTATTATGAAACAAACCTTCCAGGCGCAGCAACAACGAACGAACCTGAGCTGATGGCTCACGATGAGCCCGAATCCAGCTTCTACGACTACACAAATCCGCTACCGCACATGAAAGGAATAATGAGCAATGCCTCGTTGCTGTCTCGCGATGTCCCCGGATCCGAGTTCTACAACGACGTACAGTCAGGCAGCCTACCACAGGTCTCGTGGATTGTGCCAGCAGGAGCCGTGAGTGAACATCCTCCCAAGAGCCCCGAAGTGGGACAGAAGTACGTGGTGACCCTCGTGAACACCATCATGCAAAGTCAATACTGGAAGGAGACTGCGATATTCATCGGTTGGGATGATTGGGGAGGCTTCTACGACCACGTCCCGCCGCCACAGGTAGACCAGTACGGCCTGGGGTTCAGGGTACCGGTTCTGCTGATCTCACCGTATGCGAGGCAAGGCCACATCAGCCACACGCAGTACGAACACAGCTCGTACTTGGCCTTCATCGAGAACCAGTTCGGGCTAAGACGCCTGACGAACCGAGACACGATGGCAAACAGTTTCTCCGAAGAATTCGACTTCAACCAGTCCCCAAGACAGCCGCTCATCCTTGATCCAAATAGCCCGCCTCCATGGAACGCATCAACGGCAACAACCGCAACAGCCGCGACGAGCGCTACGCTGCATAGTGAGATTTCAACCCCCCAAGGGATAGTCATCGGGCCCGTGATCGTGGTAGCAGTAGTCTCCGCAGTCTTCGCGGTCATACTGATATGTTACGTTGCGATCAGAAAAAGGTAAAATGACGCCGATGGCCCGTCCGGATGAACCGCTCTAAGTTCCTTCACATTACTCGATGGTTCCTGAATGGAGGACCGAAAAGATTCTACATTCAACATCCCGCGGGCACGGTGGCCTGAAATGTCATCATTGCAGGAAACGTAGTGTCTGGGGTGAAGGGGCGGGCTGTGAGACTTTGCGTGCGAAGGAATCACTTGATGGCGGATCCTAGAGAAGCATCGACACACAACAAGTTGTGCATGGCCGGATCACGTGCGACAGATGGCACTTGCCGGGAGCGAAAAGGGGCAGAACGACCATCCTCGAAAGAGGATTGAGACAAGCTTGCGAGCGCTACCGTTGACCCGACTGGTTCAAGGACCTTCAATCCGCACTGGTAGCTGAGAAGCTCGCTTACTCGATGAAAGCTACTCATATTTGTTTGCAAGTATGGACTCTTGAAGGAAAGGACGTGACGGTCATTCTGCCATCCGGCGAGCCCGAGTTCAACCGCGAGGAATTGTTGCAGGGCTTCCCAGCGAGACGAGCGAGCACGCTACTCTTCGCTATTGAGAGCTGGACGGCACGGCACAAGGCGCAATCCCGGCAAACGATGGAACGGTTTCTCACGCAGGAAGCGGCCGATGAGCGTAGCCTAGCCTTTCTGGAAGCCGTGGCCCTGGGTCGTGAGCCTCCGCTTCGTCCAACAATTCAAGACTTGGAGCACTACGCACCACAATGGGCGTTTCTAGTACCAGACAACTTCAAGATTCGAGCTGCCCTCGCCCACATCCTGGGCAAGAAGTACAGATTCACTCGTCAGGATGTAAAGGGAATTCGGGCAGCATTGGGGCTGGATGGGGACCAAGTCCAGCAGACCTACGAGCAAATGTACGGTGAATCGATTGACACTGTCTTTGCCACACGTAATAGGGTAACCGAATCGATTCGATGGGCTTGGACTCGGTTTGGAAATCAGATCGACTCCCTACCACCATTCTGGATTGCTTTCGCGCTGACGCTGACGGAGACTGTAGGGGGAGGCTATCTGGCTCTGCCAATCGTGCTGGCCGGTATCGGCCCTCTGGCTGGAGTGGTAATCCTGGTCGTGTTGGGCTTAGCCAACGTGTTGACAATTGCTTTCCTGTCCGAAGCGGTCACCCGCAACGGAAGCATCCGTTACGGCAGCGCCTTCATGGGCCATCTTGCACAGGACTACCTCGGGCGACTCGGCAGCCTCACACTGGCAGCGAGTCTATTCGCAATCTGTTGGCTCGGCCTCATTGCAAACTACATCGGCTTTGCAGCCACCCTAGGAGATACCACAGGAATACGCGCCGAGCTGTGGGTCGGGCTACTCTTCCTTGTCAGCGTTTATCTTGTGCATTTCAGATCGCTCGGTGCCACTGTGGCTTCTGCAATTGTAGTTGGTGCGATCACCATTGCCCTAATTCTCATCCTCTCTCTCCTTGCGTTCGGCCACCTGCAACCGGCAAATCTGCTTTACGTGAATCTACCCGTCTTGAGTGGGCGCGCGTTCGACCCCTCGGTCTTGTACGTAATTTTCGGCGTTGTCCTGTTCTCCTATTTCGGCCACACATCGTTGAGTAGCTGCGCTCAGCTTGTACTCCGCCGCGACCCCGGTGGGCGTTCGCTGATCCTCGGTGCAGTTGGCGGGATGACCGCGGCGATGGTCATCTATTGTGTATGGGTGTTGGCAGCAAATGGTGCCGTGGCGCCGCAAGCCTTCGCAGGTCAATCAGGCACAGCACTGGTTCCGCTCGTTGCCGTAATCGGTCCCATCGTGTACTTGTTTGGATCATTGCTCGTCATTCTCGGACTCGGCATGGGCTCGATCATCACGGCGCTAGGAGTCCTCAATCTGACTCGCGAGTGGCTTCCCCGAAGAAGGCACGTGGTTGTGAGATTGCCCCGCCAAAGAGGACACCTACTCCTAAGCGACAAGGGAGCGGTCGCTAGAGGCGGCACCCGAGGAGCAGGACTTCGCATTAGCCTCACGTATCTCGGGCTCAGCGATGACAAGCCTGAGTTCCGCCTTGACATCCAATCGAACGGCACTATTCACCGCACGCACATGGCTTTCGCGGAAACGTGGAACGCTACCGCAATCCTCGAAGAAATGCCGACGCTCCGCAAACACGGTGTCTATCTGGCTCTGCAAGTTCAGGAGGCAAGTCAAGAGAGTGTTCTCGTGCACGTTGACTCGTCACTGAAGCTAACTCCGAGGGGGGAGTGGGACACCGCTGGCCTGACGATGGCTGACCTCGTCGCCTTGCCTGAAGATCAGCGACGGCTTGTCAACTGGCTTCTGCGTCAGGGGACTATGAAGCGTCAAACAGTGACCGCGTCCGAGGCCGCGACATATCTCGGCGAGGATGGGATGAAGATTCGTAACATGCTGGATACGTTGGTATCTGAAGGCGTCGTGAAAGCGTCACAAGACGCTGCAAGGACCGGTGAGACTCGCTATCAGCTTTCTCTCACACTCAGGAGAGGAAGCAAGATTCCCGGAGAAATCTGGAAAGCACTCGAGAAAGAAGAGCGACCAGCAAGAACTGAAACCGGTTTTGTCGGAAGGGGACGTCTCTCTCAATGGGTGACAGAAGTCATGCTGAGCAAACTTGGGCGCTCCTACCTGCCACTGATCCCGGCGATCTCCGCCTTCCTCTTGACCGAGTGGCTCGTCGTCACCGGAGCCGGTTCCTTCAGTCAAATGCTCGGCCTCATCGGGGTCATTCTCGTTCCGCTGCTAGGAGGGATCTTCCCGGATCTATTGATAATCGCTAGCCGCAGAAAGGGCGAGCGCCTGCCATCTGTAGTCTACAGACTTCTTGGTCATCCTCTGATCACGGCGAGTGTGTATCTCCTGTTCCTGGCCACCCTTTTCCTCCATGGCTTGGTTATCTGGAAGGACCTACCATCACGCGCTCTGGCTCTTCTCATCGGAGTTCTCACAGTGGGCATGACTGTAGTGATGGCGCATCGTGGGGCGTTTGTGAAGCGGACGACTCTTGAGCTGCAGGAAGACCAATGTGAAGGCGGACGAGCGTTCTTCGCCATCACGGAAGGTGGCCAGCCCAAGACTGCGGAAGTCTCGCTCCAGTATCCCGACAAGGAAGAGAAGCTGCAAGCCGCATCCCGAGAGATCCCATCCTTCCCTTCGCTCCGTCGCCTCACGGTCCAATTAGCGGGAAGCCAGTCTCGCGAGCTCAAGGTATGGGCACACATGATTACATGCGAGGGATACTCCGAAAGCCTGCCGGGCATACTGCAGATGAATTCAGATGACGGGAATGAGGAATTTGACCTCAGATTGTCTGATGGGGAGGTCATAATTCCCTCCAATGGCAAGCCATGCCGGCTGACAATCACGCTTACAGAAAGAAGACCATCGTAAGGCACACGCGGTTTCTGAGTCTTGATATTCTCACTGTGTCCTAAGTCGCCGTCTCAGTCCGGATCGCGAGCAGTGTAATTAGGCAAGACCCCTGTACAAATAGCAATGTGACAATCTTGAAGATCAGAGAGCAATTCAGGCGTGTGCAACGAATCATGGTTTGAAAGGAGACAGTGAGCGCTCTGAAAACTCCCGAGTACCTGCTTGAGAGGCTTGCAGACCACAATGTGGGTCAGATCCTCGGAATTCCAGGCGACCACGTGGTTCCGTTCTTGGCTGACGCTGAGAGAAGTGGTCCCCGCGTATCCGAGCTGATATCAAAGAAGACTAGAGGAAACCCCGTGAGACGAGAAGAAGTCGGCGCTGTCGATCAAATGATGATTTACTTCTTGGTCGCGACCTGCCGGGTCGGAATGTATGTACTTGCTTTCTGGCGACATCCACTGGCCCAAGTACGGCTGGAATAAGAATGGAGCAGCTGTACCCGCTTCTCAAATCCGTTGCGATATTCTTCATCCTCGTCCTCTTTGTCAATCTCCTCAAACGTCGTGGGATCCTCCACGAGAGTTATGAGCCGGTCTTCAGCCGGCTTGTCACCGAACTTGCCCTGCCGGTGACTATCTTCTCCACCCTTGCCGTAAGTACAATACACTCAGCCCAACTCCTCTCCGCCGCCATAATGTTCGTAGCCATCATGATCTGCTGTTTTCTCGCCTACCTAACCTCCCGGGCAATGAGACTTCCCCCGAGCGTGACCGGATCACTCGTGTTACTGGCTGGGTGGGGGAGCACTTCGACGCTCGCCTACCCCCTGATACGACAGACGTTCGGCATCAATAGCGAAGCGATGACCTTGGGGCTTCTCATCAACGAGTTCGGAGCCATCATCCCGCTGTTCACGCTCGGCATCCTGATGGCCGCATACTTTGGCAGCTGCGAGGAGAACAAGAAGCCCGAGGTGTGGCCGGTCATCAGGAATTTCTTTGTCTCTCCGATCTTTATCTCCTTCGTCTCCGGGCTTGCCGTATCCCAAATCCCTTTGGCGTCATCGTTCATGAGCGAGAAATTCTGGGTCACGTTCTTCGGATACTTCACAAATGGTCTTGAGATCCTCGTTGCAGCATCGATAGGGCTCATGCTCAGGCCTGCCCACGTCCGTGACGTTCTCCCACTCTTCTTCTTGATCGTCGGCCTCAAGCTCTTCTTGCACCCCATCCTCGTCCTGTATGGCGCCTCGATCGCATCCCTTTCCGCCCTTCCAACCGAGATACTCGTCGTTGAAGCAGCGATGCCCTCGGGTGCCATCGCTGCAGTTATTGCAGCCCGTTACGAGTGCGACGGCCGGCTCGCCTCGACCATCGTTGTCGCAACCTATCTCGTCAGCCTGCTGACTATCCCGATAGTCACTTACTTCTCTGTCTGAGGGACCGACTGTGACCTTCCACAAGAAACCAACTCCAAAAAGGATTGATCACTGCGCAACTCGATACCGCCGCGCAAATGTCATGACGTACATCGTAGGCCGAAGTGGTTCATCATGATCCCATTCGTAATCTCACAATACGAATATGTCATCATGTTCCTCCTCATCGTCCTCATTGTCCAGCTGCTGAAGCGACGGAAAATCTTCAATGATAGCCACATACAGGCCTTCGACCGTCTTGTCACTGAACTTGCCCTGCCGGCGACCATCTTCGCAAGCCTTGCAACGAGCAGCATTACGGCAGAGTGGGTGATTCCGGTCCTCACAATGTTTCTTGCAATCCTCGCCTGCATTCTAATCGCGTGGGGCGTCTGCCGATTATGGGGAATTCCGTCCGCGACGACGAAAGGATCGATCGTGCTCCTCTCCGCATTCGGGAGCACCTACACCTTTGCTTCGCCGCTGATCAGCATGGTATTTGGCCCACAGAGCGAGGAGATGTCTCTTGGTCTTATGATCGGAACGTTCGCCGTAGCTATCCCCTTCTTCACGCTTGGCGTGTTTATCGCGACATATTTCGGTGCAACGAAAGGAGAGGACAAGCATCCGGCCACCGTTCTGAGAAACTTCCTTGCAACTCCCATCCTTATTACATTCGTTCTTGGGCTCTGTGTATCCGTTGTCGTAACATATCTCCATGTTCCCGGTGCCGGCATCTTTTCGGATGTCTTTAACGACTTTTTTGTGGTCATCCGGAGTTCGCTGGACCTGCTTGTCTGGATAGCGATTGGCCTTCTGGTCCGGCCGGTAAAACTCCGGACGCTGGCCCCGTTCCTTGCTCTTGTCGTCGCCGTCAAGATGATTATTCAGCCTGCCCTTGTTTCGTATGGGGCTTACGCCGCGGGCTTGCAGGTGATGCATCAGCAAGTACTCTTCGTCATGGCATCAATGCCAGCCGGGGCTATTGCGGCAGTGCTTGCCGACCGGTGCGGGTGCGATGGCGGGCTTGCAGCAGTTCTGGTCATCTGCACGTACCTAATCAGCCTAGTCACCATTCCCCTGCTTCTCTTTGCTCACGGGGGCTTCTGGTGAACCGATACAAAACGCCAGCTCGTCGTCAGAGTTGGAATTATCATGTCATGCATTCAGTATTCTCCCGTTCTGTGCTATCGCAATTCGGTAAGTGTAGAAAGGTAGACGCGGTCTTGGACGAAATCGTGAGGCTGAAGAGGTCTGGATACATCGAGATTCCGCGGCATATCTAAGAACAATCTCGAGAAATGTGGAAGCAAGAGATATATCGAGTTTGGAGCGTCTCAGTCCGGAAAGTGATTTCAGTCATGTCCAGAGAAGAGGGCGTGAGCAGAAGAGATTATCTGCGAATAGTTGGAGGCGGAATAGTCGGTCTGGCGGCAGGAACAGCTATTGGTTACATGATACCTCGCGAAGCCACCGTCAAGCCGACAAGGAAAGTCTTGCTGATCTTCAGCTACAGCCCTGATCATCCATGGGTAATGGCTGAGACAACGGGCGTGAGGGAGGTCTTATGGGACAAAGGATTCGTGATCGAAGAGTTCTATATGGACACCAAGAGGCATACAAGCTCAGAATGGATAGACAAGGTTACAGAGGAAGCTGTGGAGAAGATCAAACAACTCACGCCTGATCTTGTGATCGTCTTTGATGACAATGCCACTAATTATGTGGCAAAGAAATTCGTGGGTCAGACGCTTCCGTTCGTTTTCTGCGGCGTCAACCGTAAGCCGAAGGACTACGGGCTTCCGGCTAGCAACATAACAGGAGTTGCTGAAGTACACCACTACGTAGAATGCGTCAACCTTCTGAAACGAATTGTGCCGAATGTGAATAAGGTCGCGATGGTTATGGATGATGGTGCTACATCGCAGGGTTTTCTCGAATACATGAGGGAGATATCGTTGCCGGTTGAGATTGCGGAGGTTTACACTACAAACGACTTTGACGCTTGGAAAGCGGAGATCAACGAGCTTCAGTCAGAGGTCGACGCGATCGGCTTGTTCACCTATCACACTGTCAAGCAAGGCGAGGCTGAGGAAAGCCTCCCTCCCGAGCAGGTCCTAGGATGGACGCTGCAGAACAATACCCTTCCAGAATTTGCCTTCTTCGACTTCACGATAAAGGGTGGGGCGCTATGTGGAGTCACTCTGCCTGGAAGCGAACAAGGAAGAGCAGCCGCTGAAATAGCCCTCGAGATAATGAACGGAACCAGGCCTGGAGACATTCCAATCATGACGCCCGAAAGAACGGTCCCAATGGTCAACATCAAGAGAGCACAACAGCTCAAGCTCAACGTCCCAGCAAGCGTCCTAGAAGAAGTTGAGGTAGTGCAGTAGACGCCTGAAAGAGATCAAGGTGTCATTCTTCTGCGGAGCTCTCGTCGGTTCCGGTCGCATGATCGACCGGTGAGGGACAGGAATCGTCGTCCACAATTCTAGCAACCTCTGCCGCAATTGCTCGACGAGGTCGTCAAAGTATCTCTGTCCCGTCTAGCGCAGACATTCTTTGTGTTCACGGTGTGACCTTTCTTCGGTTCCTCACGTCGCTCCGATCCAATGCCATTCGCCCGGGACGTAGTGCCAAAGACCCTGAGCTCTGTTACCGCAATCACGCTTCTCCTAAAGGCACACAAGAGAGTGATGCTGGAAAACATCGATGTCAGTAAGGTGGCATCGTCAATAGCTAACGTTACATGTCGTAATCCGTTGTTCCGTGCACAGTCTTTTAAACAGAATCATCTGTTTTAGAAGCAAGGGAGACTATGGTTTGAGAAGCAAGACTCTGGCGGGTATTGCGGCTGGTCTTGTTGCAGGGTTAGTGGGCGGCATAGCTGCGGTTGTTTTTGGTTATGTAGGAGTGTTCATCGGGCTTCTTCAGCAGCTTCCACCCCCTATGATAGACGTTGTCATAACCCGTTTGGTGCTCGACACATCATGGGGCCTCATCTTCGGGGCACTGTACGCGACGGTTCATGATGTGATTCCAGGCAAAGGCATCTCGAAGGGGCTTTGCTATGGATTGCTCCTGTACTTGATTTCAAGCGTCCGCCCCGCGACTTTTCTTGCAGCCTATACCTTTGTGCCGTTGGCAACAAATTGGGTCTTCGTTGGGTTCTTCAATTTTGCCAGCTATGGCATCATTCTCGGGGCTCTCTACAAGAAATAACACACATTTGCACGGGCGTCTTCACCCTTATATGACCTGAAGAGATTGCGACTACGGGACAAGCGATGGTCGAACTGAGAAAGGTATTGATGGCGCTGGTCAGTGGTATGGTGATAACCCTAGTGACTGGCCTGATGCCTAACACACCAGCCATGCTTGTTGGCGCTAGCTGGTACGGATATCCTCTCGCTTGGCTGATCCGGATGGTTGTAGCTTCAGAGTACTTCCCCTGGAAGGTCGACCTGGTGAACCTGGTGACGGACATAGTTGTCTGGACCCTGATAGCTCTCGTCATCTTGATGGTGGCGATGCGAAAGCCGAAATCGCCCGCCAACGCCGGGCCCTAAAGCGCCGAATAGACCGTGGAACCAAGACCTCGCAAGGTGATCGCCTTGAAGATCGGGGAGAGGTTGTCAGCAATCAGAAAGATACTCGATTCAGGCCCAGATGTCCATGGGACCTGTGAAGTGCTAGACCTCCTAGGTGCAGCCGGCCTTTCATCAGACATCTTGAGCGAGTTGAGACTCTATAGTGAGTGCTTGCCAATGGTAGATGAAGTGGGCTATACCGCGCCGCAAAGGTACATGCATTTCTTATGGGATGCATTGGACAAGCTTCCAATAAGCATCATCGTGGACTTCTCGATTCCGTTCAGAAGGATGCTTGCCAAGAGATTGTTTGCACAGTGTGGGCGTGACTTCATTGCAGAGGAGAATGTGCGGTTCAACTTCCCGCAGAACCTTGAAGTCGGCGACGATGTGTTCCTGAATCGCGGCGTATTCCTCGACACAAAAGGGGGCGTCATTTTGGGAAGCCATGTGGGCCTCGCCGAGGACGTTCAAGTCTTCACCCATAAACATTCGGAGTCAGACCACATTATCAGGAAATACGAGAAAGTGGTCTTGAAGGATTTCGTCATGGTCAACTCAGGCGCAATGATCCTGCCAGGCGTCACCATAGGAGAGCAGGCGATTGTTGCCGCCAGGGCCCTTGTCCATGATGATGTGCCTCCTAATGCGGTGGTGGGCGGGGTACCTGCGAAAGTCATGCGTGATCGCAGGACAGAAGGAAGAAGTGGAAAGGAGCTGAACCACATCTGGTTGCACAATTCAGCCTTCCAAGATGAACAATAGAGTTCCCCGGCAGAATGGACGAAAGTTCAGATCAGTACGTCGAGGCGGGCGTGGGAGTCTGTTGAACCGGCGATTGAGCTGAATCTCTCTGGTAAGATTTCCGCGTCAGCATGTAATAGACTATCCTACCTTCTATCTCCAGGCACCTCCTCTTCGAGCCTTCGCTGTGTACTTTGAGACTGCCAACTTCTGCAAGGGTGCAAAGAGAGAAAAGAGGCTGCCTGGCTAATCCGGATGGATGCTGTAATTTGGTTCTTGAGGTGTCAGCGTTCACATGAAGTTCAGCCTGTCTGGAAAGTCGGCCATCGTAACTGGTGGAGCGTCCAACATAGGCCGTGCCATAACTCTAGCTCTGTCTGCCCAGGGATGTGACACTATGATCTGTGACCTCGACGACGAGAGCTCTGCTCGTGTGGTTCAAGAATCCAAGACTTTGGGACTCAAAGGGAGAGTGGCGTTCACCCGGACTGACGTCACAAACATTGCGGAGTTCGAGCGCGCCTTGAGCGGAACTTTAGACCTCTTTGGCAAGGTGGACATATTGGTCAACGATGTTGGTTGGGACAAAATGTTGCTATTCCTAGATACTGATCCCAGCCTATGGGACAGGCTCATAGCCATCAACTACAGGAGCGTACTGGCCTGCACAAAGTCGATCCTTCCTCACATGATCGAAAGGAAAAGCGGCCGGATCATCAATATCGCTTCTGACGCAGGTAGAGTTGGAGAGCCGAGAGAAGCCGTGTATTCTGGATGCAAGGCTGCGGTCATAGGATTCTCTAAGGCTCTGGCCAAGGAAGTTGGGCGGTATTCTGTAACTGTCAACACAGTGTGCCCAGGCACAATCATACCGCCAGAAGACGAGAAAGGCAAGCTGAGCCTGTGGAATCAGCCGGAATTGGCGAAGTTTAGCGAACTGCGCGACAGAATCGTAAAGGCGTATCCCCTAAGACGCTTAGGGACTGCCAAGGATGTGGCTGGCGCAGTGCTTTTCTTGGCCTCAGAAGAAGCTAGCTGGATTACCGGACAGACGATTAGTGTAAGCGGCGGATACACAACGAT
Organism: uncultured Candidatus Bathyarchaeia archaeon; assembly: GCA_964601325.1. GTDB lineage: Archaea > Thermoproteota > Bathyarchaeia > 40CM-2-53-6 > 40CM-2-53-6 > CAVPLU01. The sequence continues at coordinate 21,232 of CAZRNA010000003.1, read as the reverse complement.
CTAGAGGCAGTCAGCTCATCCTAGTTTTTCTGCGAGTGCTTTCTGAAGTCTGGCTTCCTCTTCTCCATGAAAGCCTTTGCTCCTTCGAGAGCTTCGTCTGTTGAGTAATACATGCTCAAGCCTCCAACGCCCAGTTCCGTTAGTCCAGCGAGTCCCTCGCTTTCTCCGAGAAAGGCATACTTGAGCATCTTGAGTGCTGTTGGGCTTTTCTCCAACAATTCGTCGCACCATTGTTTGACCTCGATGTCAAGCCTCTCGGGCGCAACGACCTTGTTAACGAGCCCCATCTCGAATGCTTCGTTTGCTGAGTAAATCCTACATAGATACCATAATTCCTTGGCTTTCTTGATTCCGATATTACGCCACAACTCTCCAGTACCGAAGCCGGGGTCGAAACTTCCAACCTTTGGTCCAGCTTGTCCGAACTTGGCTGTCTCAGACGCGATTGAGAGATCGCAGTTAACCTGCCATACCTGTCCCCCTCCGATGGCGTAACCGTTTACCCTAGCAATTACCGGCTTCGGAATGTGTCTGATCAAGAACGTTACAAGCTGCCAGCCGACTTCGAGCGGCAGACTCGCTATTCGTCCAGCATGCTCTTCCCCGCTCGCATTGTATCCTCCTTTCTTCCTCACTGATTGGTCCCCGCCGGTGCAGAAGGCTTTGTCCCCCGCACCCGTGAAGACCACAACACCAATGGACCCGTCAGCCCAGGCATCAAGAAAAGCTTGAGTCAATTCCTCTATTGTAGTGGGGAGACAAGCATTGTACCGCTTCGGTCTGTTGATGGTGATGGTTGCAACTCTGTCTTTTTTCTCATAGAGGACTTCACTAAACGATTTCATCTCAGGGCGCCTCTGAGACTCTTCTTAGCGGTCAGTGAATGCGTCGTTCCACTTATGAGTACTTACTTTTTCTGTTTGCCTTTCGCTGAGGTTCTTGACTCGTATTCTTCAGCGCGCGCTTCAATGAATTCTTTGACTTTCTCTTCACTGAACTTCCTAGCTTCCTGTTGCTTCTGCAGTTGTTCCTTCACTTTCCGTAGCAGGTCTTCCATGGTGTATGGTTTGACTATGTATCCGTCGGCGCCTCGGTTTACGGCTTCTATGGCGTTCTCCTGTGAAGGGTAGCCTGTTATGATGATCTTAACCGTTTTTGGTATGGTTTCTCTCATGGCCGTCAATAGTTCTATGCCGTCCATGTCTGGCAGGCGGAGGTCGACTAATGCTAGGTTGTAGAGTTTCGCTTTGGTTTTCGCGATTGCTTCCTTACCGGTTTCGGCGACGTCGACCTCGTATGCGTTCGCCTTCAACACAGTCTCATGCGACTTGCGTACGGTCACGTCATCGTCTATGACGAGAATCCTCGCCTGTTCCTGTTCTTTCACTTCTTCTTCACCTCTTTTCCTTCCAATTCACGTTTGATCGGAAGCCTCACGGTGAAGGTTGATCCCCTCCCAAGTTTGCTTTCGACGCTGATCGAGCCCCCATGTGCTTCGACAAGGCGTCTAGCGACAGGTAGGCCAAAGCCCATCCCCTTCGCCTTGGTCGTGAATAGTGGGCTCCAAAGCTTCGCCAAGGTTTCTGCTGTCATTCCTTCTCCTGTGTCTTTGAAGGTTATGTCAACGTTGTCGCCGGATCGAGTGCTTGTGATTGTAAGTGTGCCTCCTTTGGGCATGGCGTCAACGGCGTTCACTGTGAGGTTCAGGAAGACTCGTCTCATCTTCTCCAAGTCCAGCCGCATGGATGGTTGGTTCTTGGTTGAGTTGACCACGCGTATTCCTTTTGGAATCTTCACTTTTGCCAGGGCGTCTTCTATGATTGGTTTCAGGTTGGTCTCGGACAGTTCGAGGCGCAACTCCCTCGAGTATTCCAAGAGGTCGTCTATGATCTTGTCAGAACGTCCTATGCCTTCCTCGATCAGTTGAAGCATCTTTCTCCCCCTTCTGCTGAGCTTTGGGCGCTCCTTGGTTGCGAGATAGTACACGGCGCCTGCGATCCCTTGCAGTAGGTTTCTGAGATCGTGACCCACCATCGATGCCGTTTCCCCGATTGTGGCAAGCCTCTGAGACTTGGCAAGCTCTTCTTCCAAGCGCTTGCGCTCACTGACGTCAGTCCAGTATCCGTTGACCTCAATCGGCTTACCATCGACATAACGAACCACCCTCGCCTCTTCACGTATCCACCGGCAAGTCCCGTCCTTGTGCAGAAACCGGAACTCGAATGCATGCTGTCCTTTCTTCCAGAGAAGAGGTATCTCAGCTAGAACGTAGCGTGCGTCCTCAGGGGGAACATGACGGTCCCAGAACTCGGGATGACCAACGAAATCCTTAGGCTCAAAGCCAAGCAGTGCAACGACGCTCTTGCTGATGTATGTCAGGTGCCAATCGGAGTAATCTGCGAGAGGCTTACCACTAATGATTACGGCCGGGTTCGATGTGACAAGATACTCAAGTTGCTCTCTAGTGGCACGAAGCTCCTCCTCCGCCCGCTTGCGTTCCGTGATGTCCATGACAATGCCTCTCAAGCCCACAGGCTTTCCGTTCTGGATTATTGGACTGGAGTGCACGAGTGCGGGAAATGTGCTGCCGTCTTTCCTCAAAACCATGTATTCTCCGGCAGGAAGCGCTTCTCCGCCCAAAATCCTACTCATGTTCTCCATGACCCTGCTGCGGTCCTCTGGGGCAAACATCTGAAGTGCATTCAGACTTTCACGTAGTTTCTCCTCATCCTGCTCCTTGTAACCTGTAGTCGCAAACGCGACACGATTGACGAATGTGAAATTTCCCTTGGCGTCAATTTCAAATACAATTTGCGGTAACAGGTCCGCCAGTTCCCTGAATCTCCTCTCGCTTTCCGCTAGCTTACCTGTTCTCTCAAAGACCAGCTGTTCCAAGTTTGTGGAGTAACGTGTAAGCTCCTCGGCGTGGCGCTTCTCCTGCTCCATCAGTCGCGCGTTCTCGATCGCAATCGCCGCATGATTGGCGAAGAGAGTGAGAAGCTCCTGGTCTGCCTTCGTGAAGTGCTGAGGTGTATCGTCGAGGACGTCGATCACTCCCACAACTTGTCCTCGCCAGATCACGGGCACGCCTAGGACCGCAACGAAGGGTTTCGCTTCCTCGTATGCAGCAGCTCGACCTTCCCAAGTACGGTAGTCATCAATCAGCAGTGGCTTTCCAGTCTCGGCGACCGCCCCCGCCGCACCTTCTCCATACTTGAGCACCGTTCCCTTGACGCTGTACGGTGTCTTGTGGGAGACGACACAGCGTGCTTCCCTCTTCTGCGGATCACAGAGGTACATACCTCCACTTGAGACTCTTAGCAGTCGAGCTGCTCGCTCCACGATCGTCTCAAGAAGACCCGCCAGGTCGTGGCGAGATGTAATATCCAAGACGGTCGCCTGAAGCGCAGCCAGCTCCTCGGCCCGGCGACGCAGCTCGTCTTCCGTTCGCTTGCGTTCAGTAATGTCACGGAATATGCCTTGCAGCATTTTCCTTCCTTGGAGGTACAGCAAGCTGGCTTTGATTTCCACTTCTCTGATTTCACCCGTGGCGGTGATGACTTGCGTTTCCAGCACTTGCCCCTCGCGGGTGGTCGCGTGCAGCCTGAATGTTGGTGAAAGCGCACTGTCATCGCTGTCCGCGGGGTGCAGAATGGCCTGATGATGCCCGATCAGCTCTGCCCTATTCCTGCCAACCAAAGCCGCCAGCGCCTGATTGCAGTCAAGCAGGATACCGGTCTCAGCGTCGGCCAGTGCGATGCCGTCCATTGCCTCCTCAAACAGCCCTCGATACCTTTCCTCGCTCCCCCGCAATGCCTCCTCCGCCCGCTTGCGTTCGGTGATGTCTACGAATGCTGCTTGCACGGCTGGCTCTGCCTTGTACTCGATTCTGGTTGAGGAGAAGTCCAGCCAGCGGGTTTCGCCATCTTTGCGGATTCCGCGGACCTCGTATCGTGGCGGCGCAGGTTTTCCTTGCAGCCGATCACTGAAACGGCCAAAGAAGACCGCTCGGTCTTCAGGGTGTACCAGCCCCTCCGCTTCTTCAGGTGAGAGGGACATCAATTCATCAGGAGTATACCCCAAGATCTTCGCCATAGCCGGGTTAGCGAAGACTAGGCGAGGAGGTGAACCTTGAGCTATCAGGATTCCTTGCAGCGACTGCTCGACCAGTGTCCGATACTTGGCCTCGTTCTCTCGGAGGTTCATACGCAACCTTAGTGATCTGACGCCCAGAGCGACGTCCTGAGCTACTGCGCTTAGAAACTGGACTTCTTGGTCTCCGAACGCATCCTTTCTCTCGGAATACACATTGAGGGCGCCAATCACTTCTCCCTCGTGAATCAGTGGCAGAGCAACGCTGGACGCGTAGCCTCTCTTCAGGGCCTCTTTTCTCCAAGGAGAATAAGTGGGACTAGTTGTCATATCTCTCATCACGAATGGCTGGCCAGTCTTGATGGCCATGCCGGTAGGGCCTCGGCTGTGTTCAGAGTCATCCCAGGCAACACGGATCGAGGAGAGATATCCATCTTCGAACCCTGCAGAAGCGACAGGCTTAATCTGAAAGCTCCCTTTCTCCGCGAGACCTATCCAAACGAACCTGACATAATCTACTCGTTTGATGGAATCACATATCTGTTGGAAGAAATCAGCCTCGCTGTTGGCTTTCAGCTGCGCCCGGTGTACGTCATTCACCGCCTTCAGCAGACCGTACATTTCTCCTCTCGCTTTGTTCCCCTGTGACTCCTGAGGGGTCACTTCTTTAGAATATGTCGAGTCGTCTTCCATTTCTTCAATGACCTCCCGCAGATGTTTTCGCATGATTCACATAATCGACTAGCGTCCGCCCGTCATGTTTTTCGAAGCTCAATCCAAGACGGCGATAGAGGTTTCTCACGATCAGCATCTCCATCACCTTGCCGCCTTCACCAAGCAAGTCCCGTAGCGCTCGGTGGAAGGTCTCAAGTTTCTCAGGGATCTCCTCTCGCCTAAGCTGGTAGCTCCGCTCGACACGCTCGTAGATAGCCGTCTTCACAATCTCACCGGGAACCAGCAGCGCCTCGTCAACAGCCAGAACTAGGTTACCCGCCACGTCGCGAGAAGAGGCCAAACCATAAACCCGGCTCAAATCTAGCGTGGGCGCAAGTCTAGCTTAAACATCCCGTCTGCGACACGATTAGTCTTGTCGGTTGACCCTTAGAACCCTGAGATTCACCTTCTCAAACTGAGGGCTACGGCTTCGTTTTTATTGTGCTTCGACCATCCTTCTAATCATGGAGCCAACGCAGCTAGTCGAAACGATATTCTCAGTTGACAAGAACATACGATACGTCGGCATAGTTAGCCCCGGACCAGACTACGAGATCAAGGAATCACGCATGAGGGAAGGCGTCAAGTCAATCACACCAGGCGAGCAAGACAGAGAGTTCATCCAATTCCTCCCGGAGATCATACTCGGAATCGCCGACAAACTGAAGGATCATATCGGCACGATCAGGTACTCGCTACTATGCTTTCAGACGCTCACCCTGATGCTTTTCAAGACGCCGGAGTATGTGATCGTCATGAGCCTGGAAGCGGGAACTTTCGCTAGACCAATCTACGAACGACTCAACAGGTTACTAGACTTGAAGCAGTAAGTGCGCGCATGCCGTACAGCCGTCAGATGCCACATCGCTGCAGTCTTGCGTATCTGTCAGTAGCTGCTTACGACGCCGCCTGCTGGACCTGCGATGATTACGGACATATGCGCCCTGATGATGTCTGAGGCTTATCGAGATACAGCGAGAGGCGCCTGTAGCCCACGCAAGACCAGCCCGGTTTCTATGCTCTAGCGCGTAGGAACCACCCCCCTCTAGGGGCAGGCATGGTAACTGACTACAGAGACGGGCGAACCTGATAGCCCGCGCCCAGCCCGTGTTTACCACGCCGCTCGATCGCCGGCCGGGACTCAGAACGACCATCCTAGCGTCTGGTACGACGAGTCATGCCCTTGAACCCGTTTGTCACCTTGTCGGGATTTGCAGCACTTGCTCAAGCGGTTTCACGCCTGACGTGTAAAGCCTAACGTATGGCGCGATGGCTTGGACCACTTTGCTCTCTGCCTTCCGGAGGTGTTCTTCGTATGTTGTTCGAGGAACCTTGTGTCTGCCAGCAATCTCCGTTGTCGTCGCCTTCTTCGGGATCTGGTAATAGCCAGCCTCCAGAGCTGCAATCAAGGAGTTCACCTGTCTCTCTGTTAGCTGCGAGAAGACACTGTTCAGAGAGACGACGAACGTATCACGGATGCTCTTCTCGGCAGCAACCCTCTTCTGGATTATCTTCACTTGGCCAATCCGGTGCAGTTCCTGAAACATCTTCTTGTAATCACTCTCCCTGAACCCTACGACTCTGTACTCCTCCCAGCCTTCGTAGTAGACTTCAGGAGGAATCGATAAGCAGGAATTTCTCTCCACAATTGACAATACGTTGGTTTGGATCTTGCTGCAGCTGCAGGATCTGACGATGAGCTGAAGGTTCCCCGCAAGAAAGTTCTTCTTCAGAATCTTTCCACCCTTCCAAAGGAGAAGTTCGTTCAGGTCTGGTTCGATCCTCGTGAAAGTCTCAATGTCGGGCACGTCGACCTCCATCACATGTATCCGATTGTTGCACCACATAGTTATTCGAACTTCCGGGTGCTTCACGGTGAACCTGGTGTATGGGCAGTCGTGCTGAACCCTGAATGCAACCTCGAACATTGCCGAACATCAGTTTCATGGTACGCTCTTGGAAGATAAGTTCTGTGCCGTCATAGGACGGGACCGCGATCTTACCATACGACGACTCAAAGTCACCATCATACGACGGTAGAAGACACAACCGTCAGTTCGATGTAGTATGCTTCCCGTGGTGATGTGAATGAGCATCGCAACGAACGTGATCCGTAAGCTCGGGATCGTCGGCTCGTACCTGCCGAAGATCGACGAGTTCAAACTGAGTTTCATTCGTGCGGTTCCATTGAACATGACGCTTGACCGTTCGAAGGCTTGGACTCCACCGGAGGCCGCCGAGCAACTCCAGAGGAATCAATGGTTAGTGGGGCTCTCCAACAAACCAATGGCCAGACTTCCCTTCGAGGTGACCGAAATGGAATTGCAGACACTCAAAGATAGCACCAGCGACGTGTACGTAGTGACAGACCTGCTTCGAGGCGTCCGCTACTCCGTCACGGATAAGGGCTCACACTATGAAATCGAAGTGCCCAGAGAAGCCGGCTGCGCGAAGGTGGTAGTGTCCCAGAAGGCAGACGTGACTGAAGTAGCTGACGAACTAATCCGGTTACTGGACAACGCCGACCAAGTCTGCCTTCCTCCGTGTACATCAGCAGAATCGTCGTCATCAAAGGACTTCAGTGGGTCAGCACGGGTTGTGCACGCCACAACGCACACAACACAAACGCTACACAGATGAGCCAGCGCAGAGAACACAACGCTAGACGCTTCTCATAGGTGAGTCCAATGGCCTGCACAGAAGCCAAATAACCGGTAAATGTTCTTCAGAACTGAACTGCACCTAGGATGGGTTGAGATCAATGAGCGGGACTTCAGGTCACACATGGGTAAAGGAATTCCCAGGCGCAATCACTGTCTGCGACTCAACTGGAACCATCATCGAGTTAAACGATAAGGCCATTGAGGACTTCCGTGACCAAGGCGGGGAAAAACTGATCGGCACCAATTTGTGGGCTTGTCACCCTGAACCAGCCCGCACGAAACTCAAAGAGCTGATGGACAATCGCCAAGCAAACGCCTACACAATAGAGAAGAATGGCGTCAGAAAACTGATCTATCAAACACCATGGCATGTGGATGAGAGATATCGGGGGTTCATGGAACTCTCTCTGGAAATCCCACGGGAAATGCCCCATTTCGTTCGCGACCCCTGAGACCTACAAGCCGCTCCGCCACTGTCTTTGCGGATGCCACAACGCATATACTAGTTCAAGATAGATGATCCGAACTGTCTCTACGTTTCTGACTACGCGGAGATGATGAGCGACGAGAGAGTTATTGGAAGGAACCGTGAAACGTATCACAAGTCATCTCTAGAACCTGAATCGGAGAAAAGTCGCCTCAAGAAGTGTCCAGTTGACGGTCCCAAGCGTGGGTTTCAAACTGATCCCTAAGGATTCTTGCCAGACGCCTAGACTTGTCAGATTCAAGCAGGATTCTCTTCTCATATGCAAGTGGTCGCTACGGTGAATTCGCGGATGCGAGTCTCTCAAGGGTGTTTAGATTCGATAGTGCTTGCTATCGGTTGATATGTCGCATCTGATCCTCCTTATACGTGGAAGAATGTGGTATTCTGGGGCGGTGAGGTTGTTTGAAGAGCATTTATTGGGCGCAGCGACGCACTCCTGAGTTGCTAGCTGCAGAGATTGACCGCCGACGGAAGCAATTCATTCGGTGACGCAACCCATCTCCGATCCTTTTTTCAGTTCCTCGCATCGTCAACGATCCAACAATCATTCTTGAATTATAGGGACACCTATAAGGCGGGCGTCCTGTAGTAGGCTATGTCAGATCGAGTTTTCGTGTGCACTTGCCGAAAATGCGGCACCAACTTCCAATTCACGGGGACATACACGAAATTTAATGACTTCATGGACTCGAAGATATTCAAGTGCCCCAACGGCCATGAGGAAACAAGTTCACCGCGGACTTTTCTCCAGATCTTGGAGACAAGCGAATCGCAACCAATGCAGGATTGGAAGCCAACGGAAGGCCGCAACTACATCAATATTCTCGATTATGACACGGCCCGAATCAACGGTATGCAGATAGACCACATCGGCTCAGGCCTCTACGTTGATCGAAAGACGGGCAAGAAGTACGATTACGAGGAAGATATGAAAGGAAACCGCCACTACTTCGAAGTAGTAGCATGAGTTCAGCCCGACGCGCAATTTCTCCGATCAAGCTTAAGATAGCGGTTGCTATTCGGAAAGTCAACATCAAGAGAAGAGAAAAAAAGAGAAAAAGGGAAATCGGGAGGAAATCCTCCCGGGGTTCTATTGGACGACTTCGCCTGTGGCGAATCTTGGACCAACAGAATTAATCTTGACCTTCACTTTATCGCCAGGTTTGGTTTGTGGAACAAAGACTACGAAGCCCTCGATCCGAGCTACTCCGTCTCCTCGACGGCTAGTCTCTTTGATCTCAAGCTCGTACTCCTTACCTTCCTCAACCGGCTTGTTGAAGGAACGTTCAAAGCTCATGCGTTTCACCTCGTTCGTTTCGTTCAGCTAGTTTTTCGGGAGAAAACTTAGACGCCGACACGGATGGTTACGGTAGGACGCTTGGCTTCAGCCCGTACAGCTAACCTGTTCGGTCATCATGGCACCGACACTAATAACGCTGCCTATTTCAGCATCGGAAGATGCTGAGAGGTGAAATGAAACGCATCACCAGTTGCGGCCTCAGTCGATGCTCTAATATCTTGTGCCTTCACCTATTCACTTGTTCAAAGTAGGGGCGAAGATGCGAATAGGAAACGCTGAGGACGCAAGAAGCGTAGTAAGAAAATACTTCCTCGGAACAAGAACTTTTCACGGCAAGATCGTTTCTCTGACCACTGAGGAAGAAACTGAAGGCCCGGACGAAAAAGGTGCTTGGAAAGTCAAAGGAACCTACGTCACGGAGGCGGGCGTGAAAGAGCAGTTTGCAGCCACCGTCTCGTCTCGCGGAGAAGTAACCAAGACTCCAGCGAGTTCAATCCAGCCTAAGCCGAAACCACGTCGGCGCTAGGTATCCTGAAGTAGAGGCGGCAACACATGTCGGCCAGCAATTGCAGGAGATAGTAGCTTGACCCACAAATTGAGCAAGTCAGACCATGGTATGCGAAAAAGGCAGAAGAAAAAGCAAGGCATGAGGAAGCGTACGAAATCAAGCAGAAATCCCAGCTGAGTCACACATCAGCGGCCTACGCCCACGACCCCCCATTCGGGCTACAACAGCCTTCACTCATTGAATGATCTCTCACCAGTCGCGAAGCATCTCATCTTTCATGAATAACGACACCAGATCCTGACAGATGAGAGTTGAGTGCCTCTCTGACGCACAGGATTTCAATAGAGACGAAGAAAGCAAGACCATTTAACACATCCAAGAACTGATTGAATAGGGCCGGACTTGGCAGCCCCAACGCAGAACTCATCATGCAAGTCACTTTTGAGAACTAGAAGCCCTCAAAATGCTCGCTACAGAAGGTCGGTACAGGCCCAAAACCGAGAAGCCATCCACCTTGGCCTAGTAGAATCGGTTTCCTCAACCTTCGGTACAGAGTTCCCCCGGGCCCGAGCCTTCTGTTGAGAGCCCTCATGTCTCCCGTTGATCGAATCATAGGATAGATGCCGCTCACTTGCTTTGGGATCAGGTGACATAATGTTATGTTGCCAAAGGTGCATAACTACGTGAGCTTCATTGAAGACCAAGATTTTGCTGTTCTCAACATTCATTCTAATCCTCTTAGCGCTAACACTTCCGACCTACGTTTGGAGCTACGACCGCAGCTTTGCTCATGAAACCTCACGCAGGGACCTTGACAATCTATCCGCCGTCTCTGCACGTCGGCTCCCTGATACCACGCGCGGCGTCCACATCTTCAGTGATCAACTTTCCGCGGGAATGAGTGACGACCAGTGGGGCTTCTCCGCCACTCACTACGCCGGAACACAGAAAATGCTACGAATCGACGCTGATCGCCTACGCGGTATCAACCCGAGCTTCGTCATCTTGCATTACCGGCTAGGATTGGGGCTAGGTTATCGTGCTCCTGAGAGCCGGTGTCAACCAACCGGTGATTGGCTTGCTATCATCGAGGGCAATGATTGGGTTCGCGAATATCCGAACTCTGCTGAGGAAAACTGGTTCTATCGCTACCCTGAGGGAAGTGCGAACCGCGTCTACAATTGTGATTGGGGCTGGTACCTGATGAATCTAGATGAAAGCGGTTGGCGCACCTACTGGCAAGGCGAAGTCCTACGACAAGTTCAAGTCAACGATGATGACGGCGTTTTCATGGACAGCCTCAGTGTGCCCAACTATATGGGGTACGACCACTACGATCCTAGCTTGCCTGCCGTGGACGAGGCTTTTGAGAACGCGTGGTCAAACCGCATTTCGGACTGGCTATCCTGGTTGCAGACCCAACCGATCGGAGGCTATTACATCCTTCCAAACGTTGGGAACTGGATCAACTCCCGTGACCGCACCGACTACAGTCCAGCCGATGGGGTGATGATAGAGGGCTTCGCCATAGAAGCAGACCAAAGCCCGTATCCTTACAGCGACTGGCAGCTGCAGACGAACCGAGTTCTCGGACTGGTTGTGCAAGACAAAGTAATCATTGGACAAAGTTACGTCAGTGGTGATCAGGAGCGCACGTTCGTTCTAGGGACCTACCTGCTCGTCAAAGGCACTCAAACCTTCCTGAACATCATGCAGGGCGAAGGGCCGGAATGGTATCCAGAGTATGATATTCCGATAGGCGCCCCCACACAGAGCGCAGGCTCGGACATCGCTAACCTGTACGACCCGGTGAAACACGTCTATCGCCGCACATTTGACAATGGCTTCGTGTTGCTCAATGCTCAGGACAGTAGCGGAACAACAATCACAGTCAACCTAGGAGGAACCTATTACCTGGCACAAACCAGCGGCGGTGGACCCGTATCCCCATCTGGCAACCCGACGGGTGAGGTCAGCTACCGAGCGGTGACGAGCGTCACACTGCCTCCCTACTCAGCAGCGATCTTGCTCAACGAAATGCCAAGTCCGACAATGTCGACAACAACCAGTTCGACTTCATCTTCTGGCACAACATTGCCACCAATCACAACGGAAACGGCATGGACTTCATCATCGATCCTCTCTGAATCCTCTTCCGCTGCGGCACAACGAGAAATCCCGGGATTCTCAATCGAGGCGGTTCTTCTCGGCGTGATCCTCGGACTATTCATGCTTAACTTCAAACGATTTCGAAAGAGGTCATAGTTCTCTCATCGTTTGGATTTCGTCTCTGTTTCGGATGATGCCCACAGCTTATGCCGGGCTTGAGGCCGAGGCGCTCGCTCATGCACTTCGTCATCCCAGTCTGAACGGCCAGCAAGAGAGGTTCCGGAGGGAGCCCCCATGAGTTTCTTGTGGGGTCAGAGCCTCATGGAGTACAATGATGTGCCTATTGCGGAACATTGATATATCCAATCCGCCGTTGCCGTCAGTATGAGCTTGGCTCCACTCGCAACTGAGAGTGCATTCCTCGTCTTCTCAGTGCTTTCTGGAACGGCTGCGGCCGTTGTTCTACTACGCGGGATCTTACGCACGAAACTATACGGTGCTTCACGTTCTGATCTGGCATTGTCTAGTCAGTCTTACAGTGAGCTCGGCAACGGGAGACAGCTGTCAGGCCTGCTCGACAGAATTACTTTGCTCAACAAGAACCTGATTCAATGTCCTAGATGCTCTACGATCGACTATGCCCAAGCTCGATTCTGTACTCGATGTGGCACAGCGATGCAATTATCCGGCGAAATGTCGACTTACAATGTGCGCGACGTTGAGGTCCGGTATTTGACTCGAGATGATTCAACTCGGGTGTTCGGGGTTTCCATGAGGATTGATCCGAAGACTCGAGTCGGCGTCATCATCGGCATACAGAATCGAGAATCTCCAGAACAAGCCAACGAAACCGAACAGAGGACGTAGTGCTCACAATCTTCCGCCGCATTCGCGACAGTAGATATCTTCTGGCGTCACGGCGACCCCACAATTCATGCAGTAAGCTCGCACAACACGGGATTCTCTCCGCCTGATTCGTAATGCCATCAACCCCAACAACACCGCGAAGAGCAAAGCTACCAGAGTTATGCCTGCGAGGTTCTTCGGCTGGGTTTTGGAAAGTTCCCGCAGTGGTGCCAAGATAATGAACGGGCTGACAGCTCCGCTGACTAGTCCTAGTTGATGCATATCCGACCAAAGATGCCCGTTGCCTGTCATTCTCAGAATGATCCAAGCAACGACCACAAGATACGCCGTGCTCACAGCAATTGTCACTGGAACAGGAAGCCCTGTGCTCGGGAGCCCCCAGAAGACCAGGAAGAATGCGACGGTACCTAGGGCCCCCACAAGTCCGAATATGAACGGACTTCTGACTCTAGTTTCTCTCCTCCCGAAAATAGAGCGGGGCAGACGCTTTCCTAACCAGAACAGTCCAGCCACGGTCAAGACTGCGATAAGATACTGGATCGGAGGCGGATTGTAAGGGAACAGTAGGAAACCCAGCATGACCTCAATCACCAGCACGGCGCCTAACAGGAACAGGGTTCGTCCCTTGACCCAGGACCGCGACCGCTGGGTCTGGAAGATCAGGTTCACCAACATAATCGGCATTGTGATGCTGAAAACCGCATGAAAGACGGTGAGCTGTAGAGCCCAGATCAGGTTGACTCCAGCCCAGCGACCGTACTGAGCCAAGACGCCCAAGTCAGGCCAGTTGGGGCTGAAGAAACTCCTAACCATAAGCCCTTCTTCGATGATTCCGTATGCAGCCCCAAGGCTCAAGACAGTTGGCCAGCCCTTCCCCCAGCGATACGTCAGTTCACGCACAACCACGGCACCGCTGCCATACAGCCCGACCAACAAGCCGAACCCGAATGGGTTCAAGAAATTCGCCAGCGGCGTGCTTCCCGTGAGTAGTTCCGGTATCACGGGAGCCAAGAAGAATAGCACGAACGCAGGAGACAGGGTCTTTCTCACAGCTCGGACCTCTTCACGTGCATCACTCGTCTATCTGATGTCTGCGTAGCGAGGCTTTCATATCTATTTGATAATCCTGATGGAACACAATGTCTGAGCCGTGAATCAGAAACATGGTAGACTTCAAGAAAATCAGATACTTTGCCATCTTCATTTTTCCAGATGTTGAAGAATTTGATTTCGTAGGGGTCTACGAAGTACTTGGCAGCGCGAACACGATGCTGAAGGAGGGAGCGCTGAAGCTGGACAGACCTCTGCGCGTTGATGTACTCGCCACTGAATCTCCGGTTTCATGCACAAACGGACTAAAGGTCTTACCGGACAAAGTCTCATCTGACTTCACCCCTTATGACGCCTTGATAATTCCAGGCGGGGGAGGCATTAGGCCGCTCATGAAGGACGACGGTTTTCTGGAGAAACTGCGCCAATTCGGGAACGACCACGTGATCTGTTCGGTCTGCACAGGATCTCTGCTACTGGGCGCAGCAGGAATACTAGACGGGAAGAAAGCGTTGACTCATCAGTGGTACGTGAAGGAACTTGAGGGGTACGCTGAGCCTGCCGGAGGGAGAGCGCACGTTGACGGCAACGTAGTCACTTCTGCCGGGGTTTCCTCTTCGATAGACCTCGGCCTCAGACTGCTAGAACTGATATTTGACGCGGCAACAGCACGCAAGGTTGCAGAGAGACTAGAACTCCCGTTTGGTTACTACCAGTGAGAACTCAAGAGACAGAGACTCAGATCTCCGCTCTCTTTCTCTTATCATCCAGAACATCAAGTGGCAGCACCGATCGGCCGGCTTCAGTCATCTTTCCTTGGCGCAGCATGCCCAAGGCACGACGCTTGTTGCTGTCTGACCAATTGCTTCTCTGACGGCGCGGTGTGAAGCGTCGCATGTGCTTGTGGTCATCTACCCGTCTGATCTGCCCATCGATCCAACCGAAGCAGATTGCCTCCTCTACGGCTTCGTCGTAGTCGATTGTTGGTTCTCCACTCGACTTCTTGTGAAAAACCAGCCAGATGCCATTCTTGCTCTTGTAGTGTTTTGACAACCAACGCCGCCATTCCTTTCGAGAGCAAACATTCAGAGTCTGGCAGGTATTCATGGACCGTCCTCACGCAACATAAGGTACGCCAGGGGCCATTTGAAGAGACATTTGCATATGGCCCAGACGACCTTCTTTTGTTGCTAAATGTGACAAGTGAGCGCAGAGATTCTTGTCGACTTGAGATGAAATACTGACCTAGGATTGCTTTGTCAAAGAACCCAGCCTAAAATCCCAGCCATTGGGTCCTTATGTCAATTGCTGAGGGTGTTCTGTTGACTTCCAAAGTTACGTACGTTACGCTCTCAGGGGATGAGAGAATGGATGCAGAGTACGAGGCCGCGCTCGAGCGCCTTGGACACGATCTGGATCAGTACCATCCGATGTATATTGACGGTGAGGAGGTTCAGTCCGATGACGGAGAGTTCGAGCATAGAAGCCCCATTGATACCTCGATAGTTGTGGGACATTTCCAAAAGGGCACAAGAAGACATGCACAACTCGCAATCGAGGCTGCGAAGAAGTCTCTCGAAGCGTGGAGCGGCATGCAGTGGCAGGAACGTGTCCGAATTATGCGTCGAGCGGCGGATCTGATGGATCAGAAGAAATTTGAGATTGCCGCCTCGATAACATACGAGGTCGGCAAGACGAGGCTAGAGGCATCGGCTGAAGCCTCCGAAGCTGTGGACGCGATACGATACTACGCAAACCTGATGGAAGAGAACAACGGCTACACGAAGAAGCTTGGCCCGGGTGCCCCCGGCGAAGACTGCAGAGTGGTCTCCAAGCCGTATGGTGTGTGGGTGGTTATCTCACCGTTCAATTTTCCGTTCATGCTCGCCAACGGCATGGCCCTCGGAGCTCTATTCACGGGGAACACTATCGTTCTCAAACCCACAAGCGAAGCGCCCCTCACTGGATTGATGCTCTACAAGATCTATCGTGACGCGGGCGTGCCCAAGGGAGTGGTGAACTACGTCACAGGTCCAGGTCCGGAGTTCGAGGAAGAGTTCACGTCGAATCCAGATGTCGCGGGAATCGCGTTCACTGGATCGCGTGATGTTGGACTGAGACTCCGTCGCGAGTTCCTTGCCAATCAATCCTACCCGAAGCCGATGGTGCTAGAAATGGGGAGCAAGAACCCGACCATAGTGACAGCGAGCGCAGATCTCAAGAAAGCAGTGGAAGGAATCATCCGAGCATCGTTCGGGTACGATGGCCAGAAGTGCAGCGCAACATCACGAGTTTACGTTCAGGACATCGTGAAATCACAGTTCCTCGATATGCTCACCACGAGAGTGAGAGAACTCGTCGTGGGCGACCCGCGACGCAAGGACGTATTCCTCGGGCCTCTCATCAACCAGACCGCAGTTAAGAGATTCACTAAGGCAGTCGAGGATGCAAAGCGTAGTGGAGGCACGATCGTTTGCGGCGGTCATGTTCTCAGCGACGGAGACCTCGCTAGAGGCTACTATGTGGAGCCTACTGTGATCACGGGCCTTCCGAGGGAGCATCGACTCTTCACTGAGGAGCTGTTCGTGCCGCTGATTGTAGTTGACGAGTTCAAGACTCTGGATGAGGCGCTGAGGAAGGCGAACGATACGGACTATGGTCTCACTGCAGGCATCTTCGCAGAAGATCCACAAGAGGTTCAGAAATTCATGAACACGATCGAATTCGGAGTAGCTTATGCCAACAGACGCGGTGGAGCCACAACAGGAGCATGGCCCGGAGCTCAAACATTCGTTGGATGGAAGGGCAGCGGAGCTACTGGCAAAGGAATAGGCGGCCCCCACTACCTCCTGAGCTTCATCAGAGAACAATCCCAAACCATAGTTTCAGAGTAGCTTCGAGGATGGCCCTCTTTGAGCTCCATCCCTAGTTCTGCTTCGTAATGCGTCAAGACCCAGGGCCGGTTCCTCTCGCCTTTGTGGGACAATCGCGTTACGGTTCTCTCTCGATCATAGGTTCAAAAAAGAACTGAAATCTTGATCGAAGTCGCAATTAGACTGCACTTGCACGCCCACTCCGGTGCCTTTCCAACATGTTTGACCGAGCCGGCTTTGATTCTGATTCTTGGGGTGAGGGTGATGCCAACAGATCGGAAAGTGGGCTCGAATGCTCATGGTTTGAAACCCAAGTCTTAATTTGCTTGAAGATCCTCTAATCACCTGAAAAGCTTATTTGGTTATGAATGTTTATTCGTTATCATGGCTAGGCCGAAGATATGTCGGATGGTCTGCTGTGAACCATCGGTCAATTACTTCAAACCGAGGGGGATACCGCTGACCGAACTCGATAGGATCAGCTTGGCAGTAGACGAGTTGGAGGCACTCCGACTGAAAGACTTCGAGGGCATGGAGCAGGAGAAAGCTGCCAGGACGATGAATGTGTCCCAACCAACGTTTCATCGGATCCTGCAATCTGCACATAGCAAGGTCGCAGACGCCCTGGTCAACGGTAAAGCAATCAGAATTGAAGGCGGGAAATATGTGGTTAAGGAAGGAAAACACACTGGAAAACGTGGAAGGACAGGAGAACGCTAAGAACGTGAACGGAACTAAGATAGCGATACCATGCGTAGGTCAGGCAAGTCTCCAAGCGCGAGTCTCGTCTCACTTCGGCCGATGCGACTCCTACTTAGTAGTTACAGTAGAGAAAGGGAAGATCAAAGCCACAGAGTCGATATTGAACAGAGTGCATTCAGATTGCGCTAGCCCCGTGAGAGCGCTGGCAGAGAAGGGAGTCAATCTGATGCTCGTAGAAGGGATGGGGATGCGTCCATACTTAGCTTTCAAGGAACTTGGGATCGAGGTCAGATGTGGAATAACAGGAACGACAGCAGAGGCTGTCGAGTCCTACTTGAAGGGAGAAACCTTTGCAATGACGCAGGATGGCCCGTGCGAAGACCACACAAACGCGAATAGGTCATGTCATCAAGAATGAAATCTCATGCACGGCGAACTGTCGTCGTCGATGAATCCAGAGTCTCTGGCGTGAAGTTGATGCCAGTGTTAGCGTCTCATCTGGCGGCCATCCCGTAGAGTCGGCCTCCGATGTCCTCCAAGGCTTCCGGCACGCCGGGCAGGTCTGGACGGTCCACTTCGATACAGTACTTGTCAACCCAGAGAGCTTGCAACCATTCTGTTCTATGGCGCAGGCGAAGGACTTTCTTAATCCCCTGCCGGACCCCCTCTGGCTTTCCAGTATCTACGAAGAGGTTGTAGCCTGTGCACCGCATCTGAACCACCAAGGAGTGCTCTCGTGCAAGCCGTGCAAGCTCCTCGTCGAACTCTCTCGAAAGTATTCGAGGTTCGCGTTTGGGAATGAAACGCAGCCTGTAAGGTGCGGTTTCACACCCGAAGTACAACGGTCGATAATCACCTTGCTTGATCCCCGCCTTTTCCAGTTCGTCTTGGATTTCGAGCCAAGGTCTACCCTGCGCCCTCAGTTCACTGACCATCTCGCAGGTTCGTTTGATGGCGCCTGACATCTTTTCCTGTAGAACTCCCGATGTTCTTCGTAGGCTAGTAATATTGAATAGATATTCAAATTAACTCTTTCGATTCTATCAGGTGGAGACGGACAACCCGGCAATGCCCCTCACTATGTCCTTCTACCCTAAGGCAGAGTCCTCGAAGTTCGCTTCAATGCGTACTTTTCAGAGGGCAAGATACATCAGGAGGTGCACTAGCTCGCCAGGCAGCATTCGGCCAGGAGACTGCAACTCATGAAGCTCAGAAACACATCCGAGTATCAGGAAGCCTCGATCGAAGAAACGGTTAGGCTACTGGAGACATCACCGAACGGTCTCACGCAGTCTGAGGCCCAGAAGCGTATTGGCAGATTCGGGCGCAATGAGGTGGTGGAGAAAGAGAAGAATCCTGTCCTTGACTTCTTGTCACATTACTGGGGGCCGATGCCGTGGCTCCTAGAATCGGCAATCGTACTTTCATACGTTCTCGGTCATTATCTGGAACTAGCGGTAGTCTTCGGACTGCTCACCATGAATGCTATCATAGGTTTCGCGCACACGCGCAGTTCAAGGAGAGCCTTAGGTCTTCTGAAGAAGAGACTCGCGGTCCAGGCAAGGGTTCTACGCAACGGCGAATGGAAAATCCAAGATGCCAAGGACTTGGTCCCGGGGGACATAATTGGGATAGGGCTTGGAGATCTCGTACCGGCCGATGCCAAAGTTCTGGGTGACGGTCGAGTTTCAGTCGACCAGTCAGCTCTGACGGGGGAATCTCTTCCGGCAAGCGTCCGCGAACCGGGAATTGTCTACTCGAGTTCTGTCGTGCAGCGAGGAGAAGCCAAGTGCATCGTGGTTAACACCGGAGCGAACACATACTTTGGCAAGACAGCTCAACTAGTCAGAATAGCCAAGCCAGTGTCACATCAAGAGCGAATAATGATGGCCGTCGTCAAGTACATGATGTATCTTAGCACCGCAGCGCTGATCATGGTTGTCACTGACGCGGCACTAGTCCACGCCGACATCCTATCAATGCTAAACCTCGTGTTGACTTTCCTTCTAGGCGCAGTTCCCGTTGCACTTCCGGCAGTTTTCGCTGTCGTGCTATCCGTGGGAGCAATAGAACTCACTAAGAAAGGGGCACTAGTGACCAGACTCGACTCGATTGAAGACGCAGCCTCAATGGAACTACTCTGCCTAGACAAGACAGGCACAATCACACAGAACAAGCTGTCCATCAGCGAACCGATGTCATTCCAAGGATTCAAGAAAGAGGACGTGGCCCTCACCGCAAGCTTGGCGTCTAGAGAGGAAACCAAAGATGTGATAGATCTCACAGTAATCGAATATGTGAGAGCTGCCGGCATAGATACGAGCGCATACAAACAAATTTCATTCACTCCTTTCGACCCTGCAACCAAGAGATCGGAGGCAGTCATCGACAGGAAAGGGGAGCGCTTCAAAGTCGCCAAAGGGGCGCCCCAAGTGATATTGTCCATTTGCCGCTCGATCAGCGAAGAAACCCGAGCTCAGGCGAACAAGATTGTAGAGGAGCTGTCCTTGAAGGGATACAGAACAATAGCAGTCGCGACATCGGAAGGAGATGCTTCGAACAGTTTTCGGCCTGTCGGTTTCCTCCCGCTAGCTGATCCACCTAGACCAGACTCGAAGACTATGATACTAGAGTTGAAGACGCTCGGCGTGAAGCCTAAGATGCTCACAGGCGACAACATCGCAGTTGCCAGGGAGATAGCACGCCAAGTGTCGATTGGCGACAAGATCTACCGAATTTCCGATCTTGCTAGTCTAAGCGAAGCGGAACAAGCAAGGATCCTTGACGAGTATGATGGTTTCGCGCAGATATATCCTGAGGACAAGTACAGAATCGTGAAACTTCTACAATCCAGAGGGCACATGGTCGGAATGACTGGGGATGGCGTTAACGATGCACCAGCCCTCAGGCAAGCAGAGGTGGGCGTGGCTGTAAGCAACTCAACAGACGTTGCAAAAGCATCTGCAAGCATAGTCCTGACAGAGCCAGGTACGAGGCAGATTATTGAAGCGATAAAGACGAGCAGGCAGATCTATCAGCGAATGCTCACGTGGGTGATAAACAAGGTTACGAAGGTCATACAGCTTGTGGGCTTGCTTACCCTAGGCTATTTCTGGTTACATGGCGCCTTGGTCTCTGTTTTGGGCATGGTACTGATCGTATTCTCAAACGACTTCATCACAATGTCACTCGCAACTGACAACGTGAAGTACACAAGCAGTCCGAATCTCTGGAACGTGAGGAAGATTACTCTGGCGTCGCTTGTCATAGGCACCCTGCTCGTCTTGGAGGGCGCGATTGCGGTTCTGATCGGAGTGGATTACTTCGGCCTGACATGGGGACCGCTTCAAAGCTTCGTAATGCTGATGCTCGTTGTCACAAGTCAGTTTAGAGTATTAATCGTCCGGGAGAGAAGACGCTGCTGGTCATCGCAGCCTGGCCGAGTACTACTTATCGCGAGCGCAGCCACCGTAGTCGGATTTGCGCTGCTAGGGATATACGGCGTCATTGTGCCACAACTTACAGTGTACGAGGTGCTGTTCATTCTTGGATTCTCAGCTGCATTCACTTTTGCTCTGGATTTCCCGAAGTACTACGTATTCAGAAAGCTCGGACTGTAGGGGATCTGAATCGTTGGCTAGCGTCGAGATGAGCTCTACACGAAGGCACAAGATGAAGAACTCAGAGAGAGCCCTGTTCCGAGGAGCCGGGCATGTCGATTAGGAGCGCACTAGATGAAAGGCTCTGAGTTTCCGGGCCTCTATTCCGGAGTTCTCGTTATCTTATGAGCGGCGATTTGCCTGTACCTAACCGCGCATCTCTTCTTGGTTGGGACGTTTCTTGTTGATGCCCATTGTAGCAGAGGAA
>CAZRNA010000002.1:78317-79841 GCA_964601325.1 uncultured Candidatus Bathyarchaeia archaeon | reverse complement strand
AAGCCGCTCGCGGATGTATCGAGCATACAATCCGGTTCGCGTCTCCGTGAAATCGTACTCCTCATACCCCTCGGGAGGTTTGGAGAGATACCTGCTTTCTCTGTAATCCTTCCACATCTCTGCTGGAGCCAGTCTCTTCGAGATGCTTATACGAGCGACTTCGACGCCCAGCACCCCTTTCTGCGATTCGATCTTTTCCCGAACGAATGTTCTAATCTTCTCTCTGCTCGCTGAAAGCATCGACAAGAGAATGTCATCTTCACCGAACGAATAGGCCGCATAGGTTGGGAACAGATCCTCAGCATAATCCAAGTGCGCGGTTATGTCAAACACGTGTCCAAGCTTCTCCGAGGCCACGCGTATCGCAACTTGGTACCTCTCAAGCTGCTTGGGCCTATCCTTTGGCGCTGGGAAAAAGACCGGTTTCAGAAGGGTGATGGTCCTAGTTTTCTCTGAGTTTGTCGCGGATGGAATCTGTTTCAGCAGAACGTCAGCGAAAGCATCGATGTCCTTGACATCATATATGATGCTCATCAAGTCCTCTTCTTCTCGTATTGAGGCATAGAGCGGCGTGCAATGTTTACTGGATATGTTCTCCACGTTACGGAGGACTCTATCCCACGTGTCCTTCAGGTCATCCTTCGGAAAGATCCGCAGGACTATCATCATGAAACCAGTCACGGCAGACATGTACACACTGTATCAGTGACCCTTAATCTCTTCTGAAATGGTGCAAGACGAGAAGCGGCCTCTTCGTTAAGCAGCACGTGCTATTATCCAGGTAGAACAGAATAGCCATCGGGAAAACAACGGAGGAACATTGGAAATGCTAGTTACCCAAACGCTTCAGAGATCAAATGCTACATTCGTCGATTCAGAAAGGAAAATGCCGGTCCTGTTCGTGGGGCATGGAAGTCCGATGAACGCGATTGAAGACAACGAATTCAGTCGAGCTTGGGTGGAAGCGGGCAAAGCCCTGCCTAGGCCAAGTGCGATTCTCAGCATTTCAGCACACTGGGAAAGCGACGGTACGCTCGTCACGGCGATGGAGCAACCCAAAACGATCTACGACTTCTACGGATTCCCAGAATCGCTCTACGAAGTGAAGTATCCTGCGCCAGGTTCGCTCGAGTTAGCTCGGCTCGTTCAGGAGACAGTGCAGAAGACGCAGGTGCGTTTGGATCAAGCTTGGGGGCTCGACCACGGCACATGGATCGTTTTATGCCGGATGTTTCCTATGGCCGATATACCTGTCGTCCAACTCAGTCTGGATCGAACCCAACCGCCGCCGTTCCATTACGCGCTTGGGAAAGAACTGCGCCCACTTCGGAACAAGGGCATTTTGATCGTCGGTAGCGGGAACATCGTTCACAATTTGGGCATGATGGCTTGGCAGGGCAAGGCGTATGATTGGGCGATAGAATTCGATGAAGCCATCAAGCAGTCGATCTTGTCAGGCGACCATGCCTCGATCATACACTATCAGGATCTGGGGCAAGCAGCGCGCTTATCGGTACCGACGAA
>CAZRNA010000002.1:0-78217 GCA_964601325.1 uncultured Candidatus Bathyarchaeia archaeon | reverse complement strand
CGATCATACACTATCAGGATCTGGGGCAAGCAGCGCGCTTATCGGTACCGACGAATGAGCACTATCTGCCATTGCTCTATGCCCTTGCGTTGCAGGACAGGCAAGAGCGAATCCGTTTCTTCGCCGACAGAGTTACGCTCGGTTCGATTTCCATGCGGTCTCTGTGGATTGAGTAGTTCGCACGAGCGCAGATTCTACATCGTTGTCTGATGGTCCTTGACCCAGTAGGTTCCAGGGTCGAAATGTCATTTAACTTGGAAAGGGAAGAAGATACATGAGTGAATTCGAGGACGATGAGTTTTACCTCTACTTCATAGTCAGGTACATAGTGATGGGTCTGCTGGGCGCGATAATCTTCTCAGTGATCATATCGCTACTCAACAGCTCTAGGCTGCTCTACGTACTTTCGATATCTGTTACGAGCTTCTTCATCGTGTTATTCATCACGAGAGTGTTGGACAAGCAGACAAGACAGCTAGTCAGAATAATCCTAGATAGACTGAACAAGTGGCCGAGAGTCAAGAGCTTCCTCTTGAATGACTTCTGACGCTCAACAACACGCGTCTATGGCGCAATGTTGAATCCAACGCAACGCGTCTCAATTGGCTTCGCCTATCCACTCGTCGCCCACAGTGTCCTTGCTCCACGATCGAGAACTCCAACTTCTATCTATATGAATATGTGACTCCTAATGCCAATGTATCTTGTGTGCGGGTCTCATGGTGCGCACACACACAATTCAAACGAATTTCTTGGCCACCAACTCTGCAATGAATCTCAGGGTCGTCCCCCATCTTGGAACAGGAGTGGATGCTTGAAGCGAAGATGAAGATGAGCCGCCTGGGCAAGACCATACCGGATGCCGACGAGGACGAGAATGGGGCAGCAGAGCAAGGCAATCAAGCAGTGGCTACCTAGAATAGGCGAATCCATCGAAATTACAGCAAAATCAGCAGATTCGGGCGCTCTGAGATTGATCTCAGTTCTTGGCCTCGTGTCGACCCAAGCGCGGTCGAAAGAGTTAATTTGAATAGATATTCAATAATACTAGGCCGCGTAAGATCGACCTGGAGTTCTGCAGAAGAATGTCATCAGTCATCAAACGGACATGTGAAATGATTAAGCAGCTGAAAACGCAGGGTAAACCTTGGCTCGAAATTCAAGACGAACTGGAAAAGGCGGGGATCAAGCAGGGTGACTATCGACCGTTGTACTTCGGATGTGAAACTGCACCCTACAGGTTGCGTTTTATCCCTAAACACGAACCTAGAATACTTTCGAGAGAGTTCGATGAGGAGCTTGCACGGCTTGCACGAGAGCACTCGCTGGTAGTTCAGATGCGATGCACAGGCTATAACCTCTTCGTAGATACTGGGAAGCCAGAGGGTATCTTGGAGGGAATTAAGAAAGCTCTTCGCTTACGCCATAGAACAGAATGGTTGCAGGCTCTCTGGGTTGACAAGTACTGTATCGAAGTTGACCGTCCGGACCTGCCAGGCGTGCCGGAAGCCTTGGAGGGCATCGGAAGCCGGCTCTACGAGATGGCCGCCAGATGAGATCCTACGTCTGGCATTAGCTGCCGGGGGCTCTGGGTTCGTCTCGGCCTTGCCTTGTAGCCACCCTATTCTGACATCGGCTCTGTGACCAAAGCTCGACACGTACGGCTTCACGCGTATGAGCGGCGTTCCATCGAGAACGTCGACACCTTTCATCCGAAGGATACTTCTCTTTCTCTCGACGAGTTCCACCACGGACATGCGGATTGGGTCTATTCGGGCACTCACGAGATCTCATTCTTAGTGTTGTAGTCCATTCGCGTTCATGTGGCATTCGCACGAGCTGTCCTGCCCCATGGGCAAGGTCTCTCCCTTCAGGTAGAGCTCGACAGCCTCCGCTACCGTCCCAGTGACTCCATGTCTGACCTCGATGCCGAGTTCTTTGAAAGCTGAGTACGGGCGCATCCCCATCCCTCCTACTAGCATCAATTCGACACCGTCCTCCACTAGTGTTCTGACGGAACCGCCGCAGTCGGTGTGGTTCCGATTCGAAATCGACTCTACGGTTTTGACCTTACCTTCTTCTAGCGTCACTATCGCGTAGGAATCGCAGCGACCGAAGTGAGCTGAGACCTGTGCTTGTAGATCTGCCTCACCAGTACACGGTATCGCTATCTTAGTTCTATCCAAGTCTTCGGCGTCCTCCCGCCCTTCCGCTTCGCCTCGCGTGTCCTCTGTCGCTTGGGGCTCTGTGAATGTTTGCGCTGTTGCATTTCGGACATCTGGCTGGTCTTGCGGTTCCATGAGGCACCTGCCACTCGTTTTGGCAGTCGTAACATTTGAAGAGGCGTCCTCCTTCCCTAACCATATAATCTCCTCCTTCAATTCTGATTGCTTTCCCATTGACCAAGGCGTCTGCAACCTTGCCGTGTGCAGATTCTAGGATCCGATGAAACGTCGGCTGCGACACGTTCATGGTGGTGGCAGCTTTCTCCTGCTCCAGTCCGTCTAGGTCTTTCAGCCTGAGTGCTTCCAGCTCGTCCACCGCTAAGCTGATCCTTTCCAGCTCGGTCATGGGTATTCCTCTGGGCTTGAAGTAGTTGACGGATGGTTCGCAGCAGACCCATCGACATTTCTTCGGCCTTGCCATAGTAACGAATAAATATTCATAAACTAATAAGGGCTTCCATAGAGCGGAGATCTGCATGGTTCGGCTGGTGGTTCCGATCGAGAGCTTCGACATTGAGAGGTCAGTTGTCTTCCCACATTTCGGAAGAGCCCCCGAGCTCGCAGTGGTCGACCTCTCAGATGAGGGCAGGGTCATCTCAATCAGGTCGGAGAAGAATTTGGGCGAACACTTTGGAGGCCAGGGTGGACCCGAGACCATTGTCACGAACCTCAAACCTGATGTTCTTGTGGTTAAGGGGATGGGGCCGAGAGGGCTCGCGGCTTTCCAGAGTAGCGGGATCGCTGTATTCACAGGTGCGGTGAACAATCTTGGTGAGGTCGTCGAAGCCTACTTGGCTGGTAGACTAAGCTGCTTGACCGAACCCTGCAAGGAGGCTCGTCACGGCCTTCCACACGGTTGACGATTCATGCCATCGGGCGTCCGTGATCCCGTTCCATCGCCCGCCGGCTCACCCGTCTCGAGATCCAAATGCTGGACGGAAAACCACAACAAGGCCCCCACGAGATTCATTGTCGCGAAGCCGAAACTTGGCATGAATACTGACATCGCCTCTCAAGGTTGACTTTCCCAGATCCCAATATACCTTCATACTGAGAACAGAAAGGAATGACGGACTGATGAGTGCAGGCGATGCCAAGAGAATCCTGCTGCAAAGAGGCATTACAGTCTCAAGAAGATCCACGTTTGTTCTAGTGGTTCTATCCATCGCCAAGGCGGTCGTCGGTCTGTTGTCTGGGAGTATAGCATTGCTTGCTGATGCTGCACATACTATCATGGATATTGCGGGATCTGTGATTGTATGGCTGGGTCTACGGTTATCGCTGAGGAAACCTACCGACCTGTTCCCCTATGGCTTCTACAAGGCGGAATCCGTCTGCGCGTTGATAGTCTGCATCATCATGGTCTTAACAGGGGCAGAAATCCTGCGAGATTCCATAGAGCGGCTGTACGGTCCTTCTGTGATTTCGTTTAGGCCGGTTGTGATTGCCGTTGCTATCGGCTCTGGGTTTGTCTCCTACTTCCTAGCCAGATACAAGGAGAGAGCAGGACGAGAGATAAGTTCTCAAGGCTTAAGGATCGAGAGTAGACACTCTTTCGCTGATGTTTTGAACTCTGGTCTAGTGTGTGGGAGTGTGCTCTTCACTTATATGGGCGTATCATGGGTGGAGCCGTTGGCAGCGGTGATCATATCCGCTTTCATATTCTGGGCGGCACTAACGTTCGGCAAGGATTCTATCTTCGCACTCATGGATGTCTCACCGCAGCCGGCGATTAGAAAGGCAATCGAAGAGACGATAGTCGGTACTCCCGAGGTTAAGGGCGTTCACGCCTTGAAAGTCAGGAGAGCTGGACCGTTCATTTTCGTGGAAGCACATGTTGAGATGGACGGAAGAACCAGCCTCGAAAAGGCCCACGCGATAGCAGACGAGGTTGAAGACAGAGTCCAAGAGAAATTCAAAGAAGTGGATTCAACTACGATACACGTCGGCATCCATGAAAAACACAGTTGAATCGGATGGCGGTGGCTGGAACTTGTCGAAATGAGGGGAGATGCGTCCAGTCATATCCAAAAGAGATGTTAGCTTGCGACAAGGGTGGTGAGGAAGAGTATGTCTACTGAAGAGAAGATTCAGCTTCTAGGGAAAGGAGCGAGAGCAGCCAAGGCCTCTACGTACGTGACGATCGCGCTGACCGGCATCAAAGTCGTCGCGGGTTTGCTGTCGGGTAGCATTGCGCTCTTGGCCGATGCTGTGCATTCGCTTTCTGATATCTTCACATCACTCGCAGTGTGGCTCGGGATGAAGCTATCTCAGAGGAAACCATCTGAGAGGTTCTCATACGGCTTCTACAGGGTCGAGACCCTAGCCTTCATGATCGTCGCAATCGTTGTTGCAGCATCAGGATTTCAAGTCCTCCTGGCTTCGTTTAACCGAATCGTGAACCCGTCTGCGGTTGCTTTT
This sequence comes from uncultured Candidatus Bathyarchaeia archaeon, assembly GCA_964601325.1. GTDB lineage: Archaea > Thermoproteota > Bathyarchaeia > 40CM-2-53-6 > 40CM-2-53-6 > CAVPLU01. The sequence continues at coordinate 73,571 of CAZRNA010000002.1, read as the reverse complement.
GCTCCCGCCACTCTCACGGTGGCAGCCATTTCATCGCTTGTCTCCTACTTGCTGTATCGATTCAAATCCCGAGTGGGAAATGAGACCAACTCGCAGGCGTTGCAGGGCGAAGCCAAACACTCGCTGATTGATGTGCTATCGTCAGCCCTCGTCTTTGCCGCAATACTAGTCCACTACGCCGGGCTTCCGTGGGCTGAAGGGATCGCGGGTGTCCTGATAGGTCTCCTGACCATCAGGCTCGGCCTCGGAATGGGCAAGGATGCGGTCCTTGTTCTGCTTGATGCTTGCTTGAGGCCAGAACTCATCTCCCAAATGAAGAGTATCGCAGCCGAAGTCAACGGAGTCAGAGGCGTTCATGAAATCAAAGTGAGAAGGTCGGGCCCCTTCATCTTCGCTGAGATGCACGTTGAAGTAGACAGGGCAATGCGGATGGATGAGGCTGACGCGATCTCAGGAGCTATCGAAGAGAGAATCAGAGACTCGATAAAGGAGGTCGATTCTCTGATGCTCCATGTAGAGCCCTCGAAGAAGGACATGTACAGGATCGCTATACCGGTAGAAGAGGACAAGGGGCTTCACTCGAGAGTATCGTACCATTTTGGCAAGAGCCCGTACTTCATACTCATCGATCTTCATGAGAATGGCCTGAGAAGCTGGCTCGTCGTGGAGAATCATGGAGCGAAGATCGAAAGGAAGAGAGGGATAGAGGCTGCGCGCCTTCTCGTCCAGCACAAGGTGGACGTTCTCGTGGCTAGGGAAGTCGGCGAAGGCCCCTATCACGTACTCAGAGACAGCTCCGTTCAACTCTTCGACCTGGGTGAAGAATCAGAGATAGAACATGTCCTCGATGCTTTTTCTAAGAAAGAGTTGAGAAGCCTTACGTATGCAAAGGAAGCTGCTTAGTTGGCGACAAAGATGACGAAAGAAGACGAGCACACTCACGGAACGAACAAAGATGTCACATTCCGTCCAGTAGGCGTCGTGAGGACTCAAGCCTCAGATGATGAGATAAGGGAGCGCAGTCGGGAACTTGAGGCTACGATAGAGATTTTTCCGGAGTTCCAAGAGGCGCTTGACGGCTTAGATGGCTTCTCGCACATCTTTGTACTGAGCCACTTGAATAGATTGAGGCCTGAGCAGATCGGCGTGTTGAAGGTGAGACCTCGGCGACTAGTGAGGAAGGGCTTCAAGCTCGAAGAGCTACCGCTTGTAGGAGTATTCGCCCTCGATTCTCCCACTAGACCTAACCCGATCGCATTGAGCCTCGTGAGACTTCTTCACAGACGAGGGCGAGAACTAACCGTCTCCGGCCTAGACTGCTTGGATGGAACCCCGGTTTTGGACATCAAACCTTACAGGGATGACTACAGAGCAGACCAATACAGGCTTGCTGAATGGTACAAAGATTTGCGCGAAAAAGCAGGCGAAGATATCTGACTACAGATGGGGCAACAGCGATAGATCATCTGCTTTCGGGTTTGTGGTTTCAGAGTTCAAGGGTGTCACCCGTCTGGATGCGCCTGCAATCTCTTTGCAACTCACGAAGACGATCTATCACCTTTGAACCTGCGCAGTGGCATGGGTAGATCACCTTCGGATCAATCCTTGAGAATTCCTCCACGGTCTCCTTTATCCTTGCGTCAGCTGCCTTCTCAAGATGTAGGCCGCCGACGACTGCGCAGATATCGTCTACACTGCTCGTCTTCTGTGCCTGTCTCAGCGTGTTGATGATTCCCGAGTGCGCGCAGCCGGTTATCACAACGAGGCCTTTGTCTTTGACGTTGATCAGGAGGGCTTGCTCATCATTCATGGCATCTTCAACAAAACGGTCATCCTCTACAGTCCAGAATCCCTCCGTCTTCTCAAAGTCGGTCTCTCTCGCTATCTCCCCGCTTGTTGTGACCCCGGCGGCTATCATGACGGGATTGCGGGTGAGCACAAGTATGCCACCGGCAGCCTTCACTGATGACTGATCAAAATCGGGACCGATGAACTGGAGATTCGGCTTGAAAGCAAACTTGGGGCCGAACATTCTAGGGTGAGCCACGATAGGGATACGTCGGCTGCTACGTTTCAGGATCTGGAGAAGGCCTCCAATGTGATCGTAGTGTCCGTGGCTAATGACGATCGCATCAAGCTCTCGCACCCGAGCACGCATTGCAGTAGCATTGCGCAGCGCAACGTTTGGCGGTGGACCTGCGTCCATGAGGATTCTCGTTTCCACACCTGCCATGGTCGTCTCGACTAGGAGGGATAGACCGTGCTTCGCCACGAGATGGGGCCTCCTCTTGTTCACGGTATCTTCAGCGAGAACCGTCAGCCTAAGTCGATCCGCTGGAGGCATTGACCCTTTCAGAACACTCACAACCTTCACGGTTCTCTCCATGCATATCATCTCTTACACCCTCACCCAACGTCAGAGATAAAGCGGCACGTCTACTGAGTCGACAATGCTCAATATTAGTCTCGAATCTCCATGATGACGTGTTCTAACGCCGAAGACAGGTTGTTCGTTTTGGATACAGAGTGCCCAGTCGGATACGAGAGAGAGTCTAAACTGAAGATGTCGATATGCAAGAGATAAATGACCTCTACGCAAAGAAATATCTGGTCGCGAGAATAGGTCGAGCCTTCGCGCCTTTTAGTCGGAAACGGTTCGCACACTCTGGTGCACTCGAACTCAAACCTCCCTAGCCACTATCCCTCTTTGATCTGTTTGTGCACGTACCAAGAAACCAGCGAGAAGAAGAAGTAGTATCCAGCCTCTGACGTGGATCAGGCATAACAAGATGGAATGAAGCTGCCTGCGTACCCCCCTTGACTGAATACTCTCACTCACGCCACTCCCCTGCTCTCGCTTCCATACCGTCAGGGGCAAGAAACTCCCTTCTGGTCTGCGTTCAGCAAAGGGTAATAGTCAGACATGTATTGATCGAATTTACGAGGAACAAAGAATGCCTCTGCGAGTGGCAATATCTCACACACTGGAAGAATACTTGGAGGCCATCTGGAGGTTACAGGAAAAAGCCACTCCTGTCAAGACGGGGGAACTGGCTCAGCAGCTTCGGGTGACTCCAGGTGCAGTCACAAACACGCTGAGCCATCTTGAGAAGCACAAACTGATTGCTCGAACTCCATACCGGGGGTTAAAGCTCACAGAGAAAGGACGAGTGAGAGCCCTCAGTGTAATACGAAAACATCGTCTGGCTGAACGGCTCCTAACTGAAGTGTTGCACATGGACTGGAGCCACGTCCACGACGCGGCCTGCGAACTGGAACATGCGATGACGGACGAGATGATCGGGCCACTGGAGAAGACGCTGAAAGAGCCTGCTACCTGTCCTCACGGCAACCCAATACCGGACGAGTCGGGCCGCATTCGTGAAGAGAAGTCCGAGCCTCTTTCTCACTTCAAGCCAAAAGACAAGGCTGTACTTGTCAAGATCACAGATGAGAAGTCCGACATGCTCCGCTATCTAGCATCTCTAGGTCTAATGCCTGGTACGATAGTGGAGGTCCAAGAGAAGGCGCCTTTCGACGGTCCCATAATTGTGAAGGTCATGGGTGCTTCATACGCGCTCGGAAGAAATGTGGCGTCACTCATGCAAGCCCGGAGGCTGTAAGCCCCTAGGTCTTGAGACTCTTGTCCTGCCACGCGGTCATCGAGAAGGCCATACACAAGGTCGACATGACCATCGCGCTGGCAGGAAACCCAAACGTCGGCAAGAGTACCCTATTCAACAGACTAACAGGACTGCAAGTTGTCACTGCAAACTATCCCGGCAAGACTGTCGAGCTGAATTGCGGCGTCCTCAAACACAAGGGAAAGACGATCGGAATCATAGACCTGCCTGGGACGTATGGCCTCGACCCTACGTCGGACGATCAATGGGTGGCTCGCAGAGCGATTCTGGAAGAGAGGCCAGAAGTTGTTGTCGCGGTTCTTGATGCCTCCAATCTGCAGAGGAACCTGTACCAAACACTCCAACTTGTAGAGCTGGAGTTACCAGTCGTAATTGCGCTGAATCTCATAGACCACGCCGAGACGCTTGGGATTAGAACTGATTTCCAGAAACTCTCGAAAATGCTCGGTGCACCTGTTCTTCCAATCGTTGCAACCAAAGGCCAAGGCATCAAGGAATTAGTTGAGCAATTGACGAGCGGAGCTACCATCACTTCTGCCCGTGGAATCACAGCATTTGACATCAACCTCAAGCAAGCAATACACAGGATGGAAGAGGCGATCAAGAATGATATTGAGCAGAAGCCGTTTGGACTAAGCCCTCGTGCTCTGGCTGTCAGACTACTTGAGAATGATTCAGAATTCACTAGACTTCTCGGTCAACAAGAGCATGGGCCGAGAATCATCGAACTGTCTCAAGAGATTGGTAAATCGATTGAATCTGAATACCATGAACAGGCTAGCCTGGTGATCGCTCGCCAAAGACACGAACTGGCAAAGCAGCTTACTGAGGCCGCGCAAATCCTCGCCGGACGAACACCCGTTCTGTCTCAGAAAATGATGCATTACACGGTATCACCGTACACAGGAATCCCACTTGCCTTGAGTGTAATCGCAGGCATCTTTGCCTTTATGCTAAGTGCAGGAGGGTTTCTTGGCGACGCCACGACATTTCTATGGACAAGTTTCGCGTCGCCCACGATCAGATTTGCAGTTACAACTGTTGTGGGAACCGCGCTGCTGTCGAAAGTTCTTCTGTGGGGCTTTGATGCCGGCATATTCGGCGCATTATCTGTTGGAGTACCCTACGTGCTCACGTTCTACCTGATACTCTCACTACTGGAAGACAGCGGCTACCTAAGCAGCGTAGCGTACCTCGCCGACACGGTGATGCACAGGGTCGGACTTCACGGAGGAGCGATAATTCCGATGATAATGGGTTTCGGCTGCAATGTCCCCGCGATCATGGGAACACGAGTCCTTACGACCAGAAGAGAGAGGATACTTGCATGCACGCTGATCACCCTGACTCCATGTAGTGCCAGAACGGCCGTTATCATGGCCGCGGTGGGATTCTTTGCGGGATGGCAATACGCCGTAGCGATTTTCGCAATCGATCTCGCCATAATGGGTGTCGTGGGTTGGTCGCTCAACAGGTTGATTCCCGGAAGGACATCTGGAATGGTCATGGAGATGTTCACGTTCAGACTACCGAAGATTTCGGCGATCCTCAAGCGCACATGGTTCAGGTTCAAGAGCTTCATGTTACTCGCGCTTCCAATTATCATGATAGGAAGCTTCGCACTAGGCGCACTGTACGAGACAGGCTATCTTCAGATGCTTCTTGCACCTGTGAACCCAATTATGTTAGCGCTACTGGGCCTGCCCGCCATCGCGAGCATATGCTTGATCCTCGGTGTACTCCGCAAGGAATTGACGCTGCAGCTACTGATAGCGCTAGCGGCGATGCAGTACGGACCATCAGCCAGCAATCTCTTGCTCTTCATGTCTCCACTCCAACTGTTCGTGTTCGGACTCGTCGTCACACTGTACTTTCCCTGCGTTGCAACAATGACTGTTCTCGCAAGGGAACTTGGCCGGAAAAATACGCTTGCGATAATGATGTCGACTATAGCCCTCGCAATGCTCACAGGCGCAGTCGCGTACAGAGCACTTCCCGCCCTTGGCATTCTCCGTTAGACGGAAACACACGACAGGACAGCTGTGGAATTCGGTCTTGGATTAGTGAGAGCCAATCACAATCTCGGTCTCAGGTTCCCCCTCCGATTGGGGGGTATGGACTAGGTACCGCTGTTTTGTAAGGCGTATAGTTCGTCTGCTCTGACGCATAGGAATTCTAGCGGCTCGTCACCAATGTTGACGAGTTGGTGGGCTTCGTTCGACTTGATGTAGATCGTGTCTCCTAGTGCCAGCTCGTGTTGTTCACCTGCTCCCATTATGAGGCCTTTGCCTCTCATGATGAACACTTCATGCTCATTCACGTGATTATCCAGTGAGGTGTGACCTCCCTTCTCAACAGAATAGTAGGTGAGGTAGAAGTTCGGGGCGCCAGCTGGCTTGTTTATGAGGTACTTGACCTTCACCTTCTCAGCGCCCTCCTTCGAGAGAGCCTGGAACTGCACCTTCTGCTCAAGGTTCACAATGTACACGATCTGTCCCATCTTGCCCTTCTTGATTACTCATTCTATTGAATTTGCATTTCTTCTTTCCCTTTCTCTGGTGGAAGCGCGGTCCGTACCGCTTTTTCCGTCCCAAACCAGATTTGTCTGAAATCTCAGGTCTTCCATCGCCTTCATCAAATGCGTTGCTTTGCATGCGTCCATCTGTTTGTGTGTCACAATCGTTGAATGAGTCTTATACGTGGTCCGAGTGAATCTTGGGCCTATGAGCAAGTTGAAAGTAGGTGTAGATGTCGGGGAGAACGATGCTGAGCCAAGACAGTTTCTTGAGTGCGCATTACTTGCCGAAGAAGAGGGCTTTGACTCTTTCTGGTTTGGAGATCACTTCATGCCGTGGATTCATACTGGGGGCAAATCGGTCTTTGTTTGGTCTCTTCTGGCTTCATCGCTTGAACGGACAAATCGAATCAGAATGGGCCCAAATGTGACGTGCCCTATCGGAGGAAGGTATCACCCTGCAATAGTAGCTCAGGCAGCCGCCACGTTGGACAACATGTATCCTGGACGCGTCGTGCTCGGAGTTGGATCCGGAGAGGCGGTGAACGAAGCGAGATTCATTCGTGGACATAAAAGTGATTGGCCTGGCTGGAGAGAGAGGATCGAGCGATTGACAGAAGCAGTTACGTTGATCAGGGAACTGTGGTCTCGTGATGGCTACTTTTCATTCAACGGGAAATACTTCCCCATGAAAGATGTGACACTGTGTACGAAACCAAAGACGAGAATACCGATCTACATTGCCGCGATGGGACCGAAGGCAGCTGCATTAGCAGGAAGATACGGAGACAACCTGACCACGATCAGGTCCCCGGAAATCTGTCGCGAAATCATTTTCCCGAAGTTCAATGAAGGAGTCGGACTGCAAGGCAAGAAGCGAGATGAGGCGGAGAGGATGGTCCTAGTTAACATGGCAATTGGAGATCCAGAAGAGAGCATGAGGAAGTTGAGGTCTGGCTGGGCCGGTATTCTTGTAAAGGGAGCTTATGATGACCCGGACCCAAGACACATAGAAGCTTCAGCCGCGACCGTTGAAGAGAACATGATCAGAGAGTACTTCCAGGTTCTGCCGAAAGTGGAAGATTTGGTTGTTCTTATGAAAGAGTACCAAGAAGCCGGTGCAGATCACATAGTCCTAGAGACCGGACCGTATCCTGACCTGATCAAATCAATTGCACGCAGGGTCCTTCCTCACCTGCATTAACAACAGAGAGAGCTGAAGATGAGCAGAGACTCAAAGTCCTTGTTGCGAGAGCTTGGCGTGAAGCCGATCATCAACGCCTCTGGAACGCTTACGATTCTGGGAGGCACGACGCTCACTGACGAAGTCTCTAAGGCTTGGGCGGAAGCTTCCAGAGTCTATCTAAACATGAATGAACTTCACGCCAAGGCCGGCGAGTTCATTTCGAAACTGACAGGAGCTGAATCTGCATACATCACTGCAGGCACGGCAGCCAGTCTAGTGATCTCAATAGCCGCATGCATGACCCGAGGAGAAACCGAGAAGATGACTCAGCTTCCCAGAACCCAAGGCATGAGAAACGAAGTGATCGTTCAGAGACTACAACATAACGAATTCGAGTTCCTCTTCAACATAGCGGGTGCTGAGATCGTTGAGATCGGCGACGAGCTTGTGACCTCGCGTGCAGCGCTTGAAGATGCGATCTGTGAGAAGACAGCGGCAGTAGCCTATTTCGCTTACGATCCGCAGGAAGGAGTTCTACCTCTTGAGGCAGTTCTTGAGACCTCCCACAGGCACGGTGTTCCTGTAATCGTTGACGCTGCCGCAGAGATTCCTCCGCTAGAGAACCTGACGAAGTTCATCAGAATGGGATGCGACCTAGTCCTATACTCCGCGGGTAAGGACATCGGCGCGCCCAGCGACACGGGCATCATTCTAGGTCGTCGTGAGTTGGTAAGAACCTGCATGCGGCTGGGCCCGCACAACCGTGAGATCATCAACTCAAAGCCCAGAGACTACATCGGAAGGCCCATGAAAACAAGCAAAGAAGATATCCTCGCGGTCGTAGCCGCTCTGCGAAGATACTTTCGCACCGACCATGCTCGCAGGTACGACGGATGGGAGAAGAAGATCCGCTACATGATATCGGAATTGTCAAAGTGCAGCGGCGTAAAAGTGAATAGCATCCTTCCGAGGCATGGTCATCCAAGACCAGCGTCCATCCCTAGAGTTGAGCTTGAGTTCCACAACGGCATGACCGGCGAGGAGGTTTCCAGAAAACTCCTCAAGGGTGATCCGCCGATCTTTGCCTACGTTATGGGCAATAGGCTATACCTCAATCCCCAGTGCTTATGCGACGGAGAAGAAGGGGTAGTGGTCTCCAGAATCACTGAGATCCTGTCTGCCAGATCCTGAATAGTTGACATCTCAGACGTTTCAACAAGCGTCGACGCACGATGAGCTGTGACCTGCGATGTCTTTGTAATCATGATGGAGTCCCGGGGCTTCCTCTTCGAGGCTTGGCGGTGTTACTTCACAAGATGCTCAGGCACTTGCACTGCAATCACCTCTCCGCGGGCGCAGACCTCGCCACGCGCGGAGAGCGTAGATAGGATGACGACCTTCCGGCCCTTGATTTCCTTGACGGTCGCTCGCACCTCTAGGGGCCCCTCGATGGGCGTAGGGCGTAAGTAGTCCACTTTCAGGGAAGCGGTGAGAAACCGCAAGGGCGGTTCGGTGTTCATTCCACGCCCTTCGTGGCGATACATGGCGGCGGCCGCCGTGCCTGTGGAGTGGCAGTCGATTAGCGACGCAATCAGGCCGCCATAGACATACCCGGGAATAGACGTATGGTAAGGCTTCGGATGAAAAATACACACGGCCTCGTTTCCCTCCCAGTAGCTCTTGATCTGCAGGCCGCGCTCATTCAGTCGTCCACAGCCATAACATTGAGCGAACTGATCAGGGTAGTAGTCTTGGAAGGCTTTTTTGGACATGGCATGTTCCTCGGTTCGGGCAGCTGTAGGTAATGACCCCGTTCTTGGAAGAACCAACTCGATAAGGTTTTTCGGTCCAACACTCCAAATGAAGAGACTGAATTGAACCCACACAGCCTGCCAGCTAGCTGGGTTTTCTTAGTCTCGCGCAGAAGACCTTGGTGCGGGCGAAATAGCCAACCGAGTCCTGTCGGAAAGACGTTTATACGCTGAATGAATCCCCGAACTGCATGGACACCGCAATGGAAGAATTGCGGCGGCTTGAGTTTTCAAGACTCGACGCAAGTGGTCATGATTACCTAGACTACACAGGGGCGGGCCTGTATCCCGAATCGCTCGTTCGCATTCATTCAGGCATGCTGTTGAAAGAGATATCTGGGAATCCACATTCACACAGTCCGGCATCAATAGCCACGACTAGAAAGATCGAGGCGGCCCGTAATCGCGTTCTCATGTTCTTTGACGCCGACCCAGACGAGTACCAGGTCGTGTTTGTATTGAATTCCAGCGCAGCGCTCAAAATTGTGGGAGAGAGCTTTCCTTTCGAGTCAGGATCGCGTTTCTCACTGACGGCGGATAATCATAACTCGGTTAATGGGATTCGCGAGTTCGCTAAGGTCAAGGGTGCATCTGTCGAATACGTTCCACTAGATTCTGACCTACGCGTAGACAATCTGGAACGTTTGTTGCCCGAGACTGATGAATCGAAGGATAACCTGTTTGCCTATCCTCCGCAATCCAATTTTTCCGGCGCTAAGCATCCGCTTAGTTGGGTTGAACTGGCTCATTCCAGAGGCTACGATGTGCTGCTTGATGCGGCGGCATTTGTGCCTACGAGTAAGCTGAGCTTGCGGTCTGTCAAGCCTGACTTTGTCTGCGTCTCGTTCTACAAGATGTTTGGTTTCCCCACGGGGGTCGGAGCGCTAATTGCACGGAAAGTGGCTTTGCAAAAGCTGCGGCGACCATGGTTTTCAGGTGGAACGGTCCGTTTCGTTTCGGCTCAGAATAGGGTTCATGTGCTCACCAATACGAGCGGAGCATTTGAGGATGGTACCCTGAACTACCTAAGCATTCCAGCGATACCTGATGGGCTGGACTTCCTAGATCGAGTTGGAATCAATACGATTAACCAGCATGTTACAGAGCTCACTCAACTTCTCCTGACTGAGCTGCAGGGGCTCAAGCACAGTAACGGTGATCCCTTGCTCAGGATTTATGGACCGCGGTCGATTCAGAATCGCGGCGGGGCAATTGCATTCAATCTGCTTGACATCCACGGAAGTGTGATTGACTACAGGCTAGTGGAGAAGAAAGCGATTGAAGAGAACATTTCAATCCGGACCGGTTGCTTCTGCAACCCGGGGGCGTCTGAGTTTGCCTTTGGTTATGCTGCGGTACAGGCGTACAGATGCTTCGACCTGCTGTCTCCGGAAGAGTTTTCGCTGCAGCAGTTCTCTGCGTGTATGGATGACAAGCCGGTAGGAGCCATTCGTGCTTCCCTTGGAATCGCAAGCAATGAAGCGGATGTTCAGAGGTTCGTTCAGATGTTGAGAACCTTCGTCGACCAAGCCGCACCAGAGGGCGCCCGCACAGCACCTGAGATTGTGGGCGACTGAGATTCATGCCCAAACACGTCAAGAACAGAGATGCTCATGTTAAGTGGCTACGCACAGGATCAGGCGGATTCCAATAGTTCCTGGGACTGAGCTCGTTGGCATCATAACAGCGACAGACCTGATGGAGAACAACTCGTTGCTGATAAAACGTCTAGGCAAGTCCAGAATGAACAGGGGAATGCAAGGATAGGCCGACTCCACTATGCTTGCTTACTCATTGTGCGCGCTAAGGTGGGAAATGAAACTGAAAAGAGCTTTAGAATTGGCCGAATTCCACGAGGCGCTCCGTCATGCATGGTCGCATCCAGCCGACGTCTTGACATACGCAAAGAAGATACTGAAGCCCGCTGGATGATTGATAGACTCGGACTAGGAAGGAACCTGTGGAGCCGGGCCTCTCTCGAACCGGATTCAGTCAGGAGGTTGTGCTGCTCGTGAACCCTAGAAGCACAAATGAATACAGGAAAATCTCAGTCGAAGAAACGATTAGGCTACTGGAGACCTCTCCGAACGGCCTTACGGAAACTGAAGCCCAGGAGCGCATTGACAGATTCGGACGCAATCAGGTTGTGGAGAAGCAGAAGAATCCTGCCCTCGACTTCTTGTCGCATTACTGGGGTCCCATGCCATGGCTTTTGGAATCAGCAATGGCGCTTTCCTACATTCTAGGCCACTATCTAGAACTAGTGATAGTCTTCGCACTGCTTACCATCAATGCCACCATAGGGTTCCTGCATACGCGCAGTTCGCGGAAAGCCTTAGGCCTTCTGAAGAAGAGACTAGCGGTCAAGGCAAGGGTTCTACGAGACGGCCAATGGGTCGTGCGAGACGCCAGAGAGCTGGTACCAGGGGACATGATCGGTATTGGGCTCGGTGATTTGGCACCAGCGGATGCTAAGCTTCTGGGTGACGGGGAAGTTACTGTCGATCAGTCAGCCCTCACAGGCGAATCTCTTCCGGTAACCGTCCGTGAGTCAGGAATTGTCTACTCAAGCTCTGTGGTAAAGCGCGGAGAAGCCAAGTGCATCGTGGTCAACACAGGAGCGAACACATACTTTGGCAAGACGGCTGAACTGGTCAGGATGGCTAAACCAGTCTCGCATCAAGAGCAAATAATGATGGCCGTCGTCAAGTACAGCATGTACATGAGCTTGGCGGCGCTGATCATCGTTGTGGCCGACGCGACGCTAGTGCACGCGGACATCTTGTCAATGCTAGACCTTGCGTTGACTTTTCTTTTGGGCGCAGTCCCAGTCGCGCTGCCTGCCGTTTTCGCTGTGGTTCTGTCCGTAGGAGCAATGGAACTCGCCAGGAAGGGAGCGCTTGTAACCAGACTCGATTCCATTGAAGACGCAGCATCGATGGATCTACTCTGCCTAGACAAGACAGGTACTATCACACAGAACAAGCTGTCCGTCAGTGACCCGATATCGTTCCAAGGATTCGGGAAAAATGACGTGGCTCTCTTGGCAAGCTTGGCGTCTAGAGAGGAAACCAAAGATGTGATAGACCTCACAATAATCGAATATGCGAGAGCCGCCGGGATAGATTCGAGTGCCTACAGGCAGGTTTCGTTCACTCCTTTCGAGCCCGCAACCAAAAGATCAGAAGCAACAATCGACGGGAGAGGAGAGCGCTTCAAAGTCACGAAAGGCGCACCCCAGGTCATAATCTCATTCTGCCGCCCGATGAGCGAAGAAACTCGAACTCAAGCAAACGAGACCGTAGAGGCGCTGTCTATGAAGGGATACAGAACAATAGCAGTCGCCACATCAGAAAGCGAGGCCCTAGACAACTTTCGGCTTGTGGGTTTGTTACCGTTGGCTGATCCGCCTAGACCAGACTCGAAGACTATGATACTAGAGTTGAAGACGCTGGGTGTGAAGCCTAAGATGCTCACAGGCGACAATATCGCTGTTGCTAAGGAGATAGCTCACCAAGTATCAATTGGCGACAAGATGTACCGAATGACGAATCTTTCTGCCCTGAGCGAAACAGATCAAGTAAGGATCCTCAATGAGAATGATGGGTTTGCTGAGATATACCCAGAAGACAAGTACAGAATCGTCAAGCTTCTGCAATCGCGAGGGCACATAGTTGGAATGACAGGAGACGGGGTGAACGATGCACCGGCCCTGAAGCAGGCAGAAGTCGGCATAGCGGTAAGCGACTCAACAGACGTAGCAAAAGCCTCTGCGAGCATAGTCCTGACCGAACCAGGCACGCACCAGATAATCGAAGCGATAAAGACAAGCAGGCAGATCTACCAACGAATGCTTACGTGGGTGATAAACAAGGTCACGAAGGTCGTACAGTTTGTGGGCTTGCTCGTGCTGGGCTATTTCTGGTTGCAAAGTGCCTTGGTTTCTGTCTTGGGCATGGTTCTGGTAGTATTTGCAAACGACTTCGTTACAATGTCGCTCGCAACTGACAACGTGAAGTACACGAGTAGCCCGAACCTTTGGAATGTGAAGAACATTACCTTGGCGTCCCTTGTAATAGGCCTCCTACTGGTTGCGGGAGGCACGTTTGCGGTTTGGATCGGCATAGAATACTTCGGACTGAAAGGGGGAGGACTTCAGAGCTTCGTAATGTTGATGCTCGTATTCACAAGTCAATTTAGGCCGTACATCGCCCGGGAGAGAAGACGCTGCTGGTCCTCACGACCTGGCAGGGAATTGCTTGTAGCGACCGTGGCCACAGTACTCGGGTTTGCGCTCTTAGGCGTGTATGGTATCATTGTGCCGCCGCTTACGGCGTACGAGGTCTTATTCATCCTGGTATTCTCAGGAGCACTCACATTTAGTTTGGATTTTCCGAAGTACTACGTGTTCAGAAAGCTTGGATTGTAGGAGCGCTGAATCAATGAAGGCGAGGTGCTGGAGTGAGTTCTGCAACAAAAGTCTTGAAGCGTGGGCCTCTGGTCCGGAGTTCTGATGATCTAATGAGCGGGGATATGCCTGTACTTGGCTGCGCACCTTGTCCTATGTGGATGCCCTTTGCAGAGAGCTAGACTGAGAATCGTGGGGGTGCATTGTTCGACTTGCATCCTCCCCGTTCGTAGGGCGCTTGAGAAGGCCGAGGGCGTCAAGTCAGTAGGAGCGAACTACATGACAGACCTGATTCTCGTGGACTATGACGAGAAAGTCACCAACGAGGCTGAGATTGTGGCGTTAATCAAGAAGGTCGGATACGAGGCAATAACGCTAGCAACGCCATACTTCTGAAGTCAGAAACGGCATATGGCTGCCGGTTCAGGGAAACGCGGCGACTATCGCGATTGGAATGGTCGTTCTTGGATGTTTTTGTGTGTGTGCGTAGGCTGGTGCGGGTGTCCAGATTTGAACCATCGTTCGTTTGATTTGTGTGTGTGGGTCACATCGTGCGAGCGTCCGAATTTGAACCCTGGAAGAGTAGGACACGCCAAAGGTTTGCTTAGGTGTTCTTCTTCGTCATTGTCTGATCTTGATGTATTCGTAGGCTGCGCGTGCGGTCTCAAAGGCGTAGTGCACTCTCTGGAAGTCTTTGCGGAACATCGCGACATCAGTCTTGACTCGTTCAGGAGGTTCCTTGTCAACGACCACACGCTTGATGAATTCGGCTATCTCGGTCATCTGTGATCTCTTCATGCCGAGGCGGGTGATCTCTGAAACGCCGAGTCGTATTCCGCCTGGGTTTTGGTAGTGCCGGTTGGCTTGGATGTCGCCGGGAAGTAGTTGCCTGTTCACGATTATGTTCGCCTTTTCGAGTGCCCTCTCGATGTCTCCTCCGAGACCGTACTTGGTCGTGTCGACAGCGAGTTGATGCGACTTCGTGAACCCTTTGCTCTCCGCAAGCGTGTTCAGTCCGCGTTCAAAGAGGGCTTGGCCGAGCGCTTGAGCGTTTGCGACGATCTCGGATGCGTATTCGCGACCGAACTCAAGCATCTCCGCGAATGCGACGGCTTTCCCGGCGACAGTGTGGAGGTGATGATTGCTCGTGTTCGAGGGGAATGTTGCCTTCTTGATTTGCTCCGCGTACTTCTCCCACGACACCACGGTGCCGCCTTGAGGGCCGAACAACGTCTTGTGCGTGCTCATCATCATCACATCCGCGCCTTCTCGGAGCGGGTCCTGGAACTGTCCACCAGCGATGAGACCTGAAACATGCGCGGCATCATACGCAACTGTGGTCCCGATTCCATGGAAATACTCCGCCAGCTCCTTTACCGGATGCGGAAACAGGAATAGGCTGCCGCCGAACGTTGCGAGCTTCGGACGCTTCCCGTCCTTGCCTAATTTCTCAACTCTCTGCTTCGTCTTGTCCACGTCGATGTTCATCTCGTTCCGGTCGAAGACGAAGTATTCCACGTCTAGACCGTGGACGCAGCCGGCGGTTCCGTTGAAGTCTTTCTTGCCCATAGAGATGTGGCCGCCGCTTGGGATCGCTAAAGCCATCATCACGTCGCCAGGGTTCGTGAATGCTGTGTAAGTGACAAGGTTGGAGCAGACACCGGAAACGGGGCGAACATCAACGAATTCAGCACGGAAAAGCTGCTTCGCTAGGTCGATGCAGATCTGCTCGACTTGGTCGATGTACACGCATCCTGCGTAGACTCGTTCGCCAACCCATCCTTCCGCGTAACGGTTACCAAAGTCGGAGACGATTGCTTCGCGGACCGCGGGGCTAGGAACGTTCTCAGACGCGATCAATGGTATGCTCTCAGAGAACCAGCTATGGTGCTGCTCGAGTAGCTCGAAGATCCTATCGTACGAGCTCTTGGCAGAACTCAACAATCATTCCCCTCATGGCAGAGTGATAACTGTGAGCTAATCACTCTTTAGGCCGGCCGAAAATACTGTTGGTTGAGTCTCTTCCTTAAACGTGGAGTAGTCATCTGATTGTTTGAGCGGGTTCCAAGTGCAGAGTGTTCGTTTCTGCCATATGAACGAGGGAGAGTCCGCTGAGCTCCTCGATGACTTCCGCGCTATGACGAACCTTTGCCTGCGAACCATCCGCAAGAACCAGATTCGAACATTGAAGCAGGCGCACCGTGCACTGTACATGCGCCTCAGGGCACGCTACCCCGGCTACAATGCCGCCATAATCGCGCGCGCCTATCGTGTTGCATTGCAGTTGCGTAAACATCACGCGCAGGAGGCGAAGCGGCTGGTGCTCAGATTCAGCAAACTCAACAGCAGATTCACCGGAGACACACTGATAGTCAACGTAGGGAAGGGTCAACAGCTCACCTTGCACTTGAAAGTCACGGACTACCAGCAACGTTTCATCGACGCGTGGCGGCGAGGCGAATACACAGTCCACGAAGCAACCCTGACGCCCTCTCTCGTTATCGTGCCGTTCGAGAAAGCGGCTACGCCGATTTTGTCTGTGAAAGACGCGGTCGCGTTCGATGTGAATGAGACGAACCTGGCTGGCATGACCGCGTCCGGCAAGCTGCTGCAAGTCGATACGGGTGAGTTGAAGCGGCTGCACGACACCTACTACCGCAAACGTGAACACATCCAGCGTCGCGTCAACCATAAACCTCGCCTGCAACAGCGCCTTCTGACGCAGCTAACCATGCGAGAACACAACCGCGTCCACGACACAATGCATAAGATCTCTAAACAAATCGCTCTTGAAACCGCGGGCTGTCACATCGTCTTTGAGAACCTGAACGGTATCAGACAACGTGGAAGGATACGCGGTCGAAGAATGAAGCGGCGACTGAACTCGTGGAACTTCGCGCGGCTCCAAGCGCTCATCGAGTACAAAGCCAAGCTGAATGGGTCATCAGTCGAATACGTCAACCCATGGAATACGAGCCGCATCTGTTCCCGTTGCGGTGGCATCATCGACCGCTTCGACTGGTTCTGTCAGAACTGCGGCCTAGACAGGCATGTGAATGCCGCACGGAATATTCTAGCCCGCTCGAAACATAGAATGTGGCGAGTCATAGGCTCCGCCGAAGGCTCCCTGATGAGGCTCACGCCGCCAGATGAGCAGTACAGCTATGGCCGCGTGGACGAACGGGAGAAGACCGAATATCGAACAGCTCAACAATATTCGGCCAGCCTGACTCTTTAGATAGTCAACGTTGCTTGGTTAGAGGGTCAAAGGGTGTCGGTCAGAATGCGGAAGAGCCGACAGGGTCGGAGACGGAGGACCCATGGATCCGTCAGAGTGAGAGCAAGAGCTAGGAAGTACTTCGCGGCCGTGGCGAGTCGTTGGGACAGAATGCGTGAAGACTTCTTTGATGAGACGGTGGCTGACTCGATACTGAAAGCTTCAGATGTCAAGCCTGGGAGCACTGTAGTCGATGTGGGTTGCGGAACCGGTTTCTTGACCAGACAGGCTATAATGAACACGCAAGGGAAAGGAAGAGTCGTCGGTGTGGATCTATCTCCTTCAATGCTGGAGAAGGCTGAGGGCAACCTGGGCAATCTCGCATTGCATGGATCCGTCGAATTTCGTGTCGGGGACGCGGAAAATATCCCGGTACAGGACGATTTCGCTGACGCAGTTGTAGGCAACATGATTCTCCATCATTGCGCGAAACCGAAGCAAGCGGTCTTGGAGATGACACGTATCCTGAAGGAAGGGGGCAAGGTCGCGGTTGCGGATCTGGAGAAGCATGACGAGCGGTGGTTGCGGGAAGAGATGGCGGACAGGTGGCTTGGATTTGATCTAGCGAAAGTAAAGAAGTGGTTTCAGGATGCTGGATTGGAAAGTGTGAAGGTGGAGCTGGCAAAAACAAAGTGCTGTGGGATATCCCTGCATGGGAGAAAGGCCGAGATTGGGATCTTCGTCGCGAGCGGATCGAAACCGAAGCCTATGGCGAGGCTGTAAGCGCTTATATCTCTCCGGGCCGTAGCCGGTCTCGTGATGGCGTCTTGGCTCAGTCGCGACTCGCAGCTAAGCTCGCCCTTACTGCTGGTCTGGCCGCAACGACTACCGTTGCGACAATGCTGATTCAGATCCCGATTCCACCGACGAGAGGCTACCTGAACTTTGGCGAGATCTTGGTTTTCACCAGCGCTCTCTTGTTCGGCAGGTTCGTCGGAGGTCTAGCGGGCGGCATAGGGTCAGCCATAGCAGACATCATCACCGGGTACGCGTACTTTTCGCCGTACACGCTGATCATCAAGGGACTGGAAGGCTTTCTCGCAGGCGCGATCAGAGATGGAAAGAGCACACGCCGCGATCTCCTCGGATGGTTCGTAGGCGCAGTCGCAATGGTTACGGGCTACTTTCTGGTGGAATCGTACGTGATGGGGTTCGGTGTTCCAGCCGCGCTTATTGAAGTGCCCAGTAATGCCGTTCAGGTTCTCTCAGGGGCCATCATAGCTATTCCGCTAGCTCGAGGACTCAGAAACAGAATTCCCAAGATACTGATCTAGAGAGCGGACTGAGGCGACTAGGTTCCGATCAGCGTCCTGATATGCTCCATCTGCTCTTCGGAAAGTCGTCTACGCGCTGAGAATGTGACTCCGTCGTTTGCTCTCCGCGGGATTATGTGAACATGGATATGAGGGACAAGCTGGTGAGCGGCTTTTCCGTCGTTGATTGAGATGTTCGCTCCATGCGCTGCCATCTTCTTCATCACCGTCTCGTTGAGTTCCTGCGCCTTCATGAACAGTTTCGCAACTATGTCTTGAGGAATCTCGCCAAATCGTTCGTAGTGGCGTTTCGTCACAAGCAACGTGTGCCCATCCGTGATCGGATGGTTATCTAGGAAAGCAATGAGGTCATCGTCCTCATACACGATGTGTGCAGGTGCTTTTCGGGCTATGATGTCACAAAAGACGCATGGCAAGTTTGGCAGTCTTCCGCGGAGAATCGGTGGTCGCTTGGAGATATTCTTTCCGAGAGGTCGCATGGAGTTTGTACTTTCACTTTGCTCTCCCGCTTATCTTCTCCCTACTACTTCATATCATGCTCTGATGGCCGATGCCGCCGAGACCTCCCATTCTCACAATCATAGGTAATGAATCCAGACTCAGGATCCTTCTTGCTTTGGCAAAGCATCTCAGTGACTCCCTGTCTGTGTACAAGATCGCGAAATTCAGCGGTTTAGAAAGGAAAGTGATTAGGCCGCATTTGCGAAAACTTGTTGAAGCCGAATTGGTTCAGGCAAAAATGTACGGGCCGATCTCCGTCTACAGCTTGAATAAGGAAAGTACACCGGTCCAACGCCTCATGGACCTGTTTAACGATTCAAGATTGCTCGGTGAAGCTCCTGCACCGTTGATCTGCTATCCCATGCGCCGATAGAAACGTCCCCGTCTCACTTACGCTCAGACCACGCGAGCAGCGTTTCCTGAGAAAGATCAGTCCGTCTCAGGTTCGAGAGCCTAACGCCCACAAGACGGATCTTCCTAGGATCTTTCTCAAACTCATTGAAGAGAGACCGCACCGAACTCTGCACTACATCGAGGCGGTTCGTGTAGTCGCTCCTGCTTTTGGCTCGGGTGAATGTTGTGAAGTCCTCAAATCTGAGCTTGAGCCCGATCGTCCTCCAAAGGAACCCGTCCTGTATCGCTCGCGCATGAACCTCCTTGGCCTGTCTGTCGAGCGTCTCGATGACGATCTTTCTGTCTTCGATGTCTTGCTCGAACGTGAACTCTGTACTGATCGACTTGATGTCGTATGAGGTCACGACCGGTGCCTCGTCGATTCCGTTCGCGATCTGCCACAGCGCGATCCCCCACTTACCGAACAGTTCGACGATACGGCCGGCAGGATAGCTGGCTAGGTCTCCAATGGTCTTGATGCCAACTCTCTCTAGGATTTCGGTGGTCTTCTTTCCAACCCCGCTAATTCGTGAAACTGGGAGAGGCCGCAGGAACGCTTGTGCTTGGTCAGGAGTGACCGTTGTTAGCCCATCAGGTTTCTGGAAGTCGGAGGCGATCTTTGCGATCGCCTTGTTTGGCGCAACGCCAACCGAGCATGTCAGCCCCTCTCGAGCCTTGACATCCTCTTTGATCCCCCTAGCGATCTGTGTAGCCTCAGCGAAATCGGCTGCCTTGTCGGACAAGTCTAGGAATGCTTCGTCCAAGCTCATTGGTTCGAGTTTCTCGGAGTAGCTCCGAAATATGTCCATTATTCGTGAAGAGATTTCCTCGTAGAGCGCGAAGTTCGGCCTAAGATACACGGCTTGTGGGCAGAGGCGATAGGCTCGCGATATCGGTTGAGCGGAGTGAACTCCGAATTTCCTTGCCTCATATGAACAGCCCGCGACGACGCCGCGGCCTTTTCCTTCCTTTGGATCTGCCCCAACGATTATTGGGAGACCAGCTAGCGCTGGATTCTGGCGTCTCTCCGCGGACGCATAAAAGGCGTCCATGTCCACATGGAATATTATCCGTAGCACCGAAGATCCAGCGCTCAATGGCGTGTTCTACTGTGAGCTATTAAAGCGGCGAGCGAGACCTGCGCCTGTAGTAGCGTGGGGTGAGCGTTCCGCATGGAGGGGCGGGACCATCCAAATCCATGGCACATCCATGTATCATTGGAGGAACGCTAATATACTCACTTTCATGCCAGCTGAAATAGGCAAAGCAGCGTGAACAACGTCACCAGCGGTCGCCGCAGCCGTAGCGATACCCGATTGTTCAGAAGCAATCAATCACAGCAGAATCTTTGCGCGTGAACACGCTCTCTGCCGAGACTAACCCACTTTGGCGAGCACCTCCATGATCGGAGCACCTCCAATTCAGCAGCAAAGGCCCGGCTTTAGGCCTGCGCGTGCAGATCACGAATCCTCGTTCTATGCAGATCTGGGCCTTGCTTCGATGCCTCTCGTGCCGGCCCGTATTCACGACGAGGAAATTGGAGCGCTGCAGCTGCTACATTTGACACTCTATGAAGCGAAGGCGTATCTTGCGCTGATCAAGAATGGGCCGCTCAAGGCAAGTGAAGTTAGTTTCCTCGGACACGTGCCTCGCCCCAAAGTATACGGAGCGTTGCGTCACCTCCAAAGGAAGGAGCTGGTCCACATTATTCCCAGCAACCCTGCAACCTTCAGGGCCGCGTCGCCCATGGCAATCTTGAAAACGAAAGCGGACGAATTAGTGAACCAAGCAGCGCTCACTCAAGAGACTGTGCGGAAACTTGCACAGGAACATGAGCTCACCAAACACGGCAACCGCGGATCTGAACTCCCCAGAGAGGCAAATGAACTGTGGCACATCCACGGACGCGAGCACATCTACAACGGAGTCGCCCGGATGCTGGAACGCGCAACCAAATCGATAAGCTACTATGCGACGCCCGCAGGCCTAGTCAGAGCTTACAAGGCTCACTCCGAACATTTGGAAAACGCGGCGAAACGTGGTGCAGCTGTGCGTGTCCTGGGGCAAGCCAGCAAGGATAGCCATATGGTTGTTCGAGAAATGGCCGCCATCGTCAAAATCAGAAAGACCACAAAACCGCTTGCTGCGAATTTCGTATGTATTGACGGGCGAGAACTTGTCGTTATCGAGAACTGTCCGAACGACTTCGACGTCAGAAATGGTACAGACAAGGCCGCTTGGACAACGAACGAGCTACTGGTTGAACTGTACGAGAATCTCTTCGAAAGGGTCTGGGACAACGCCTCTCCCGTCTAGTGGCGTTGTCAGCCGCAAGAGAGAATACAATGCCGCGATCCATTGTTGAATCGGTCAGGTGCGACTCTTATGGATGCCTACACGTGCATCACAACTAAACTGGAGATCCGAGAGTTCAGTTCAAAGAATGTGCCTGCCGACGTGAAGCTGAAGATCCTCGAGGCAGCGAGACTTACCGCGAGTGGAATGAACGCTCAGCATTGGCGGTTCATTCTGGTGCAGGGGCCAGATCAACTCAAACGGTTGGCTGAAGACAGCACCACAGGATCTTGGGTTGAGCACTCGAACTTTGCCGTGGTAGTGTTGACCAATCCGAAGTATCCGTTTCACCTTATCGACGCAGGCAGAGTGGTTCAGGACATGCAGCTTGCCGCATGGAACTTCGGAGTTGCGTCACGCGTTTACACGGGAGTAAATGATGAGTCCATTCGTCGAGACTTCAACATACCGAGAGAGATGAATCCCAGTATCATCTCGGGCTTCGGATATCCGGTCAAGAAGATCGTTGGTCGGAAGAACCGTAAACCGTTGAGCGAGCTTGTCTTTCTTGGGAAATATGGCAACCGCTTCGATCCTCAGAGCTTCAAAGCTTGACTTGCGAATATCTAGACTGAGAGCATACTTCACTCGGAGTTGAACTTTCGTGAAGACCACGCGAGACTGTGCATGCGATCCTAGATCAAATGTGCGGGGGATTCGCGAGTAAGTGCTTCTAGGCGTGTCACGATGGGTTCTGAGCATTGTGACTGGTTCCAGACTTCCCAATTATGTCGGTTTCTAGCTCGACTTTCGCCACATGGAAGCCGCACATGCGTCACCGAGTCCGGACTGGCGTGGGCGAGCCTGGGTGAATCCGTTTCTTGTGGCACGACACTTCGGCTAGTCGTTGCTGAAGATATGTGCTCGCAAATCTTCATTTGTTGAAAGTCAAGAGCGCGCTAGCATTAGTGTTGGAAGCCTGAACGTCCTTATGGCCGGCTCGGGATGAGACGCGTAGTTCCCGTTTGCAACTTCATTCTCGGAAGGCGGGTCTTCATGAAGCCGATCAATAGAAGGAGATTCATCAGATACGGTTTAGTATCGGCTGTACTCGCGGGTCTCGGAGGCGTGTCAGCATACTTCCTACTCCGCAGGCCGGTGCAGGTATCCGGCGCTGTTAGTTTGCCGCCGGGGCAGTCCGAGGTTCAATCCCTAGAGGTTCTCCAAGTGGACGGAGTCCCTGAGGTCAGCCTCGACACGTGGGCGTTCGAGGTGAACGGCGAAGTTGAGAATCCATTCAAAATAGATTGGAATCAGTTCATGCAATTACCCAAGACAATCAGCGTTTCCGAATTCGATTGCGTGACAGGTTGGACAAGACTCGACAACAGGTGGGAAGGCGTCCGATTTGGAGAGATCGCAAAACTGGCCCGTCCAACCGCCAAAGCGAAGTATGCAACGATCGCATGCTACGGAACACCCCTCTACACAACTTCGCTCCCACTCGACTACCTCATGCACGATGATGTCTTGTTCGCCTACGGGCTTGACGGAAAACCACTAGTGCCCGAACACGGGGGCCCTCTTCGACTTGTGGTTCCGGGGAAGTACGGATACAAGAGTGCGAAGTGGGTTAAGCAGCTAAGATTCACTGAAACGCAGGAGTTTGGTTTCTGGGAGAGCAATGGTTACAGTAACACCGCTGATCCGGCGACAAACGACAGGTACGGATAGCTTCAGAGTCGAATTGAACAAGTCAAGCTAGCGGAGTGGTTCCATTGGATCGCAGAGTCGCTCTGACAATGTTCGACCGTATCGTAGCTTGGTCGCTTTGGGGGCTGTTCCTTCTGATGACCCTAAGTGGTTACATGCTTACGAAAGGCTTCATCGACCGGTCTTGGGGACTCTTTGCTCACTTGGATTTGGCGATTCCCGCGATGGCACTGTTCACTATCCACTTCGCTATCAGGTTAAGATTCATCCTTCTCAGATGGAAGATGAAAGAAGGCTTGACAGTCAATCTTATCTCAATCTTGGTGGGCGTCATGATTTTCCTGCCCATCCTCTACCTAGCCTTCTTCTACCAGATGGGCTGATCACTCCTAGCCATGCGGCGAGCAATCATCCGATCGCCGGCGTTCCACCCCTCATATGGATTAGAACCGAAGTATTTCGCCATGTGGCGACCATTTTATTACGAATGAGCGCGTCGCATCTTCTCACACCAAAGGAGTCCTGAGTGTGACGCGGTCCACGCGAATGACTGCAATTCTAATTCTTATCGTCATACTGATTCCCATCCTACTGGTGGCGTGGGTGCCCGCCTACAATGAGGTGCATCTCCTCACAGTGAGTGGAACATTGACGGAGGCAAAACCTGTCAACTACGTCCATTCGGAGCGGTTCGTCCCAAAGGAAGGCCAACTGAAGATTGTGCTCACATTGCGCGCGAACCAGCAGATCGCGGCCACAATCGAGGTAGCCCGGATCACCGGTTACTATGTTCGTTCGTCTCGAGAGGGTCAGAGTAGCGAAGTACGCATTTTCGGCTTGTATCCTGAGAAGGTGATGAACCGTACGCAATGGGACTTCCATCACGAATACAGCAAGACACTCTACACTTCCCTGCGAGGCGTGCCAAGCGGCATGCTGGGAAAGGTTCCACTGGGATTGGAGATCGAGATTTTTCTGGAAGCTCCCAACTTCTCTTCCAATCCAACGTTTCTCGTATACTGGGAGATCACAGTCTACGACGTATACTGAAACTGCACTCAAGCTGAGAGTGCCTGTCGAGGAACAGGAAAGCGAGATTAGTCAAGAGAGCCCGGCGCTAGGGGTAATTGACAGAACACACGGCGAGGCTGTGATCTATGTTCACTAAACTCTCAAGGACCACGTGCAATTCCTCGAGCGATTTTGTGGAATATTGGGAGCAGTTCTACGAAGATAGCAAGCAACATCCGGACTCTGAGTTTCTGCGGCATTTGAAGTGGAAGGGTGGAAAACTCACCGCCGACGACGTCAGGTATCTGTTTGGGTGGAAATACAGACCGGTCCCCAGCTGGGATCCTCGCCCAGTCATCAAGCGACTACCTCAACTGAACAAGTTGAGATTCAAAGAAGCGCCTTCCGTTACCGAATTTGGGAAGGCTTTTTCGAAAGGGGACTGGTCAAGCGCTTCTTCATATGTCACATCATAAGCCCGCGCAAGTATCCGGTATGGGATCAGTACGTGCTCAAGGCGTATCTTCTGATCTCTGGTCGTGGGGATGAGGTTGATCAGGCAAGCAGACTGATCCAAGATGAAAGTGAGTACGAATCCTACCGAACCGACTTCAATCACTGGGTCGCCCAGGTGCCGAGCAAGACTAGAAACTCTACAGAATATCCGCCATTTCGTAGACTAGACCGCGCCCTATTTGCAATGGGAAGATACAGTCAGGTTTTGCTTCATTCCGGATGAGGCCAAGTGGTTCTAGCCCCAATTACGTGGCTAGTAGTGCCAGATTCCAAGGCTGACGATCAGTGACTTTTACCGTAGCCTTTCTCTCTATGGAAAAGATCGGTCACGTAGACGATATTGTCCTCGACCGCGTATATCGCTCTATAGTCACCGACTCTCAATCGAAACAGATCTTGTCTTCCCTTCGTTCCAATCAGTCTGGCAATATCCGCGCCCGAGCGGGACTGAAAGGGGTCTTTCTGGAGGTTACGCAGGGCTCTGATGATTCTTGAACGAAGTTCAGGGTTCATTCTAGAGAGAGCCTTCACGACTTCGCGGTGAAGTTTCACTTCGTAAGGCATCAGATCTCGTCCAGGCTGACGAAGGCACTCTTGTCCTTCAAACGTTCGTACTGCCGTGTCATGAACTCTTCATGTTCAGCTATCGAAATCAGTCGCCTCAAGACCTGATCGTAGGTCTCACCCTTTCTTCCAAAAGACCGTAGGCGTTCTCTGGTCTCTTTCTCCAAGGGAATCGTGGTAATCATCGAAAGTCGCCCAGCCAAATATGAGAGATTATGAGTATCTTATAACCGTTTATAATCGCCACCTGCTGGAACGGGACACTGGCCCCGCGTCTGGATCCAACTCTCGATCCATATTCGCTGAATACCTGCGATTCAACTCCGACACCACACAAGTTTACTAACCAGATCCAGTCTCTGCAGGAGCTTGGCGCGTGAGTGGGGCCTCCCACCCGTTGCGCTTGACAAACCCCGGAGTCGGGAGGAGTAGTGCATGAAAGGTCGCAAATCTGTAGTTACAATTTTCACGGCAGGCTTCGCAGCTCTCTACGCCGTCGGCGTCATGGTTCTTGCTCCCATCAGTTTCCAAGTCTTTCAAGTGAGAGTCGCTGACGCGCTTCTACCGTTGGCAATCCTCTTCGGGTGGCCCGCAATCCTTGGGTTATCTTTAGGCGCTTTCGTAGCCAACCTCTTCGGAGGGCTCGGGCCCGTTGACATCGTCGGGGGCTCTATCGCGAATCTGGTTGCAGGCTACGTCGCCTGGAGAGTCGCCACAGGTGGAGGCAGGTGGCGAGTCCTTGTCGCAATTGGGCTGCAGATACTGATAGTGACTGTGATAGTTGGAACGTATCTAAGCTACATCCTGGCTCTACCGCTAGGAATCACATGGCTTGGGGTAGTGGCCGGTTCTATTGTCGCCGTAGGCTTTCTAGGATCACTACTTCTGCGCGCCTTTTCAGTGGAAAGAATCGTTACATTATTGAGACGTTACGGAATACCGGTCTATGCGATACGACGCCAAGCCATGTCGGAGATCTCATGAGAATCATTGCCTGCGAAATTAGGACAGTGTCGAAGCGCATTTCTGGCTTGGTCAAAACGCCATCGAAGCATCTCAATGTGAGCCCGCGACGCGGTCCTTCTTCGTGAGAATTGATATGTCACCATAATGTTCGTGACCCCATGAAACATCTTGCAGTCGGCGTGTTCCATGACGATGCGATTGGCCGAGAGTTGGGCAAGAAAGAAACCGGAAGCGACATCGTCATGTTCAACAGGAAAATGGACGAGCACATATTCACGTTCATGTCCCCTCTGGAGGACAAGCTATCAGCGAAGAGCGAGATAGTCTCCAGCATTGACGCTGCCGTTGTCACATTCGCCGAAATGACAAGAGAATTGGGCGAGACCGTCGTAATGCTCGACTCGCTCGGCATCTCTAAGGGAATAGCTGTAACCTCCCTCTACGCAACGCCTGATCAAATAACCGCGATAACCAAAGACACGTCTCTCGTCTCTTTCATCATTGGGAAGCGAGATCCGGGCAAGATGCTTCAGGTTCTGAAAACCTTTGACCTCGAAAGAGATACGGCCTCACCGGTTCTGGTCGCGGTGGACCATTCCTTCAGTGTCAAAGGAGTAGGCGAAGTCATACTGGGATTCATGAAGAAGGGCATCGTAAGGAAGTATGACGAGCTCACCCTGCTGCCAGCCAACAAGAGAGTAATGGTGCGTTCCATACAGATGCAGGATGAAGACTTCGACGAAGCTGAGGCTGGATCAAGGGTCGGTCTAGCCATAAAAGGCGCCGCCGTTGAAGAGATGAAAAGAGGGTCCGTCCTATGCGCTTCTGACAGCGCTAAGACAGGCACAACGGTGAAGCTCTCCTTCAAGAAAAGTCCGTTCTATCCTGATGATGTGAGAGAAGGTGCTTTCCATGTTACCGTGGGCATGCAGACAGTCCCTATCACAATCACCGGAAAAGACGAAACTTCACTAAGCATAGAATCTGAGAAACCGATAGTGTACACACCGGAAGACATTTTCCTCTTACTGGATCTCAACGCCAAGAAGACGCGCATCATCGGAAAAGGACTTGCGATGCAAGATTAGTGAATATGTCTTCCCCACACGACACCAACGCGACCCAGTAGGCCTTCCGCGAAAGGTTCAAGACCAAGCGTACTTTTCAACAAGCGCTCTTCCGTGGAATGGTCGTTATGAATAGGTCACATGCCGTCGAGATAGAGTCGGTGGTCAAGCGCTTCGGAGACACAAGAGCCGTCTACGAAGTGAGCCTCAACGTGGATCACGGGGAGGTCTTCGGGTTGCTCGGACCAAACGGTTCAGGCAAGTCAACCCTGATGAAGATGATGCTTGGCCTGCTGAAGCCCGACGACGGCTCCATCACGGTGGGCGGATTCGATGTCCAGCGAAACCCGATCGATGTTAGAAGAATCGTCGGCTACGTGCCCGAGTCACCACGTCTCTACGAATTTCTGACATGCCTCGAGTATCTGGACTTCGTCGCCGATCTCTACAAGCTCAATGCTCAGACTAAGAGGGAGAGAATCACGGAGTTTCTGAAGGCCTTCGAGCTTGAGGGAAGAGAGAACGAGATGCTCAGCGGATACTCCCAGGGCATGAGACAGAAAGCCGCAATCATCGCCGCCTTGCTGCATAAACCGAAACTGCTGATCCTGGACGAGCCCTTGAACGGTTTGGACCCAAGATCCGCTAAGATCCTCAAAGACCTAATCCACAAGTTGGCGGATGAAGGCGTGAGCACCGTCCTCAGCACACACGTCCTAGAGATCGCTGAGGCGATCTGCACCAGAGTCGCAATCATGCACGAGGGACAAGTTTTGGCGCAAGGGTCCGTAGCTGAACTGCGAAGCAAAGCTGGGATGCCTGGTTCAACTTTGGAGGAGCTTTTCCTCAAGCTGACTGGGACGGGTGATGTGAGAGAGATCGTTGAGGCTTTGTTGAGATGAACCTCCGGGCCGCATATCAACTGACTAAGGTTCTCACCTTTTCGCAGTTGAGGGCAAACAGAACCATAAGAGGTAGGTTAGATTTCCTGAGGCGACCATCCGCGATAGTGCTCATCGACACCGCGGCTTTCATAGTAGCTTGCCTTGTAGCTCAAAGGCTCGCCTCGATCTTCGCCGCTTCGCTCTCGACTTCTACGAGTTCGTCGCTTGCCGTCCAAGTGATCGTCGACTTGCCGATCTTCCTGATCAGCCTGATCATGATTTCAGGACTGCTGTGGGAGTTGAGCTACTCGTTCAACTTCACGTCAACCGACATGATCAACCATTTACCCATCACCGCGGCTGAGTATGTCCTAGCATCTTCGGCCTCGCTCGCGTTCTCTTACTCCATCTATGTGGCAGTGGGGCTGGGGGCGGCCCTCGGACTTGCGTTGCAGTTCGGGCTGATCTACGCATGGATCATAACGGTTCTGATGAGCTTCGTTGGTGTGCTCATTGGGGCCTTTGGATTGGAGGCACTGAGAGCGTTCACGAATCGAGCCTCATCGCTCCTCTACAAGCGTAGCGGAAGAGCAGTGATGATACTGAGACTTGTCGTGCTCATCGTAGTATTCGTGTTCTTTCAGTTAATCTTCAACCCGACGATCATGCTGTCCCTTCTCGGAAGTGTAGCCGGCAGCGTCCAAGGCGCATCGTATTTCCCTCTGGTCTGGCCGTCACTTGCCGTAGCCAGCTTCATTGAAGACAATCTCTTGTCCGCGTTTCTGTACGCATTTCTCACGTTTCTTCTCTGCGGACTCTTCTTCCTAGCATGCGTGAGGTTGAGGCAGGCTTACTGGATGCCCATGCCAGTCTCGGTCAAACTATCAACAGCCACATACGCACCCAGCGCCGGCTTCCTAAGCAGATTGGGTTTGAACCCCGCCGAGAGCGCCATCGTCAGGAAGGACTTCAGATCACTCAGCCGCCGCAGAGAGATGGCGAGATTCCTAGCCATTCCGATCCTCATTGTCGCGTCATTGTTGATCCCTTCGCTAGTGTCCACGAACCGGAGTCCAGCCTCTTCCCTAGGCATCATGTTCTGGTTCTTCCCGTTGATTTTCGGCCTGACGTTTTTCGCGCTGTTCACTTCTATGATAAGCGTCGGGCAGGAGGGCTCAGCGGTCTGGAATCTCTACTCCTCTCCACTATTGCCGGGAGAGTTCGTTAGAGCGAAGGTGACTGCCAACATTATCCTGTCGCTACCGGTAGCGATCGCTTTCTGGCTTGGCATCACTCTGCTCGGGCACGCGAGCTTCAAGTCCTCGCTAGCTATGCTACTCGTTCTAGCAGCCCTGATCCTTGCTGAATCCTTCGTAGGGTTGACGTTGGGAGCCAAGTACCCAGATTTCAGCGAGACGATAAGAAGCCGCTTCATCCGCCTCACCGGAGTGCTAACGGGCATGCTGCTCGGCGCGACGGTTGCGGGCGCTATACTGGCACCTTACGGAATGTACGTACTCTTCAAACTCCAGTGGTTGGACAATAACATCTACTTCGCCGCCGCCTGCTTCGCATCGTTGACCCTGACGGCCTTGATCTCAGCTATCACATACCGCGCATGCGTCTCATCAACCAAGAAGCTCCTAGCAGGCCTACCCGTCTAGTTTTGATGCGATGCATAGTAGAATTGAGCTCATGATATCACGATAGGATGAAACGTTTGAACGACTCGACGGAAACTGAGGTGTGACACGCCGCCATTGCGTTCGTTCCATTAGCGATGCTATACTGCAAAATGAGGTCGCAAGCCAGAGGCTATTGCTGGCTTGTGGGCCAGTTTGTTTTCTCGGTCAGTTTGATTCCTCGTCGTTCCAGTTCTTTGACGAAGGGGTGGCTTGGGACGGCGGTCTCAAGCGGCTTTGCTCCGCGTGGCGTCTCACCCCGCGCCATCATGATCGCAACGATAGAGGCGCTCCAGCCTGTGGTGCGTTCCATCGCTGAGAACTGTGTCTCATCATCATGATAATCTAACATTTCCAGAATAACTTCAGCCGGCCGGTCATCCTTTTTGCCAACGCATCTCACGCGGAGAGCAACGACATCCTTCTCTCCTGTCAACTTCACGTGTGGCTCATAGAGCGTCTGAAGTACACGCCTCGGGGCCACCTTGACTGCGCCAACTCTAATCTCTCTCTCGCTGAACAAGCCGAGGTCACGCATCGTCTTCAGTTGAGTATAGCTGCCAGGGTAGCGTAGCGTCTTGTTCTGGAAGACCTTCAGTTTCCCTTTGAACGTCCACGGGCACGTTGACGTGCCGCCAGATGTTGTGAATGCTTCCAGCTTGCCTAGAGAGGGGAACTCTATCACTTCGAACTCTTCGATGCACGGAACTTCCACAATCTTGCCATCGCGCAGGAAGATCGCCTTCCCGGAGTACTCGTTGATGAGGCCTTCGAAGTTGAATGTGAGCAGATAGTTGAATGGTGGCTGAGGATTCTGGGGTAGGCCGCCTTCCCAGATGTAGACTTCGTCTGTGGAGTCGAGCTTCTCCATGCCGTGGCAGGCCAGCGTCGCGCCCATTCCGGGGCCGAGACCACAATCCGGCACGATCGAGATTCCCGCGTCTATTGCCTTTCGGTCGAGGAGGAGCTGTTTCCGGACGATGCCGGTGTGGCCGCCAAGGTCGCACATATTCGCACGAGCGACGATCGCCGCTCTCGCGACTTCTAGGTTGTAATAGTATGGGACGGCGCTTAGGAAAGCGTCCACGCCTGTTAGGAAGCGTTTGATCTGTGCTGGACGCCTAACATCCACACGTGTTCCCTCAGCAATCTTGCGCCCGATCAGGCGATTCACATGATTCGCCGCATGTCTAGCCTGTTTCAGGTCAACATCTCCAATCGTGACCTTGCTTGCCTGTCCGAACTTTGCCATGTCATAGGCGGCTGCGGTGCCCTGTCTTCCCGCGCCCAATACTGCGTAAGTGTACTTCTCAGCTTGACCCTTCTGCAAATCTAATCGCCCGCTCACCGATGCTGCCATTGGATTTAACCTGATTGTCGGCAGTCCATTTTCACTGAGGACTCAGACGGTCAATCAGTCATCTCTTCCGATCATATCGAAGGACGGCTTCGCGTCTGCTTATGATGCGAAGAACGAGACGACTAAGAGATTATCCACAACTGCCCTGGGTTGACCCAAAGATCTGCCCACACCCAGTCCCGATTGCTCTGCTGAAATTCAACGACCTCGATGAAACAATCTTCCGCTGCGATGTGTGCGGAAGAATCATGACATTTGACGAGCTCGCCCCAACGAAGACAAGAGGCTGACCAGAAACGATCTGCGAAGAACACAACCATGAGAAGGGTCAGGCTTCCGATCTGATCCGACATTGGCTGGATGATGAGGCGCTTCGTATGTTAGCTGAATGGTCCTCCGTCAAGAGTGAACTGGAACGGAAGCAGCTCTGCCAAAGGTGGAGGGTCAGCAGTCAACTACATCCGCCATGTCTGTTTGAGCCCTCGTGAGGCGCTTCATCTCACTCGATTGCAGTTTCGGTTGAGACTCGCTGGGGTGCCTCGTATCACCTCTCATTCCTTTCACTCCAACAAGACCAACGTGACGCGCATGAGCTCAGATGAGATGTGCACATATTGCGGAAAGCAACTTGTTAACGGACGTTGTTTCAGGTGTGGAACCTGTGAACGATGCGGGACATAGACACGGAGCACTGGATTATCCGCCACGCTGGAGTAGGGTGTCAAGATGGGTGAGAGGGCGAGCCGGCTGGCGTTGTGAGCTTTGCGGAGTCAAGAATGGGCCTGCTCCCAACGTGCTCACGGTTCACCATTTAGACGGCAACAAGTGGAATCTCTTGCCGTGGAATTTGGCTGCACTCTGCCAGAGATGCCATTTCAGAGTTCAATGGACAGTCGACTTCTGCCAATCCACTCTCTCAGGCATCTACCCTCGCTGGCTACGGGAACACGTGAAAGCCTACAATGCGTGGGCACAAGGGAAAGGGCGTACACGACTCGCCTTGGCCGACTAAGACGAAGCAAACAAATGCTGCGAATCCCGTGGGCTAATTTGCGACGTGTGTTCTAGTTCCTAGGCTCCGCGCCTCAGCAGAAAGACTGATGTCAAGAGAGAAGTTCTATGCTTCTTCTACAACCACCAAGGTCAGCGTTGATCTGACGCCGCCTATTCTGCGAATCTTCCCGGTTATGATTTCCTCAAGTTTCTCCCTTGTCTCAGTTTCAACTTCTGCGACAACATCATAGGCGCCATAGGTCAGACAGGCTTCCCTGACGTGCTCAATCTTCTTCAGCTCATCCATAATTTCACTTTCTCTGCCCGTCTCTGCAGCTATCATCACGAAGGCCAAAGCCATCTCCCCGGCACCTTCACGCGGTCAGACCTACGCCCTTGCGGGACAAAAGCCTTTGGAACGTCATCGAGTCTAGACGATTCAACCTTCGAGGAGAGAAGAATCAAGAGAAAAAAATGGGGGGAAACGCCCTAGGCGAGGGCGGGCGTTCACTTGACGTATGTGGGCACTGTAATTTTCGCAGGTTCGAACTCCTTGATCTTTCCTGCCAGGAACATCTCGTATGCTGATAGGTCTAGAAGGCCGTGGCCGCTGCAGTTGAAGGCGATTACTTTGGCTTCGCCCGTCTTCTTGCAGGCAAGCGCTTCGTCAATTGCGCATTTTATGGCGTGGGCTGTCTCGGGTGCCGGGATCAGTCCTTCTGTGCGTGCGAGGATTTGTGCTGCGTCGAAGATCTCTTTCTGTGTGTAGGCTACTGATCTCATGAATTTCTTGTTGATCATATAGGAAATGAGCGGCGCCATGCCGTGATACCGTAGACCTCCCGCATGAACGGGCGGGCAAGCGTACTTGTGTCCGAGCGTCAACATCTTCGCAAGTGGTGTTGTTTCAGCTGTGTCTCCGAAATCGTATGTGTAGACTCCCCGCGTCGTATGTGGCACCGCCTTGGACTCGCAAGCGATGAAGTCTGTGTTCTTCTTTCCTTGCAGCTTATCCATCATGAATGGGAATGAGAAGCCTGCGAAGTTGGATCCGCCGCCAACACAGCCGATAGCAATGTCAGGATACGTGTCTAGCATTTCGAATTGTTTCTTCGCTTCCAATCCCACGACGGTTTGATGCATTAGCACGTGATTCAGTACTGAGCCGAGGCAGTAGCGTGTGTTCTCGTTGGCGAGTGTGTCCTCGATGGCTTCGCTGATTGCGATTCCTAACGTGCCTGGATGATTCTTGTTCTCCTTGAGTAGGCTTCGGCCGAACTTTGTCTGGTTGCTTGGGGATGGGAATACTTCTGCGCCCCAAGTTTCCATCATGATTCGGCGGCCAGGTTTCTGGTCGTGGCTGACGCGAACCATGTACGCTCGGCATTTCAGGTCGAAGAAGGCGGCCGCCATCGCGAGGGCCGAGCCCCATTGACCTGCACCGGTCTCCGTGACGACTCGCTCGGTTCCTTGGGCCTTGCAGTAGTACGCCTGAGCTATCGCGGTATTCGGTTTGTGGCTGCCGGCGGCATTTGTGTACTCACATTTGAAGTAGATCTTAGCAGGCGTCTTCAGGTACGCTTCAAGACGGCGCGCTCGGAATAGTGGTGTGGGTCGAGGCATCCGCAGGTACGCGTCGAGCACTTCATCCGGTATCTTGATGTAGCGTTCTTTGGAGTCTTCTTGGCGTACGAGTTCTTCTGCCCATATTCTAGGATGTAAGCCCGGGCTCAGCGGTTGTTTCGTGCCCGGGTGGAGCAGCGGCGGAAGTGGTTCGGGGAGGTCCGCCTGGATGTTGTACCACGAGGTCGGTATCTCATCTTGGTTCAGGAATGTTGCACAGTGGTTTCTATTCGACATTTGATTTCACCAAAACTTTCGGAGGCCGTTTCGATGCGTCTTGATCCATGTATGGAGGTTCAGTCAAACGGTTGTTGGCTGTCTGCCGTCCAAACGCGGTCACCTGTCATCGGATTTGACCTCCGGATTGGCCGCCGAATAGGCCAACGTCTGATTTAAAGCTACGTTGTATCATAATGTACGTTGAAGTACAGATGTGGAGACAGATATCCCACCGCCTCGCAGACTACCCAGGCCGCCTCAAAGTCGCCAGAACACTGGTAGAACTAGGACTAAGCGTCAAAGAAGGCAAGATCTTCTGCGGAGACGTGGAACAATCCGAACTCAAAATGGCTCGCGCAATCGGTGTCGACCGACGCACCGTCAGAGAAACCGCTCAAATCATCGAATCCGATCCTGTGTTACAGCCCGTCTTCAAAGGTCTCAAGCCTGCGGGCCCATTCCTCGCGAATGTCGCTCGCTTTCTCGGCTACCGCGTGATAGAGATCTACGCGGATCCTCACGCGGTCGGAATCGTCACTGAAGCGTCGTCATTGATCTCTCAGGAAGGCATCGCGATTCGGCAAGCTGTCGCCGACGATCCGGATCTGACTCCGGAACCGAAACTCACGCTTGTGGTAGAGCGAGAGCCATCCGGCGATGCGATTCAGAAGATGCTTAAGATTCGAGGCGTAACGAAGGTTGCCACGTACTAGCTGGGGAACGCACTGGAACTAGAGGATCTTGTTTCGATCGCACGCGAAGCCGGGGAAGGACTTGCAAGAGACTTCGGCAAGAAACATCTGTCAGAGATAATTGGGATCGGTGACTCTGGAGACGAGACCATCCGCGCCGACAGTCTCTCCGAGCAGATCGTCCTCAAACGCCTGAAAGAGATCGGCAACATCGAAGTCATGTCCGAAGAAGCAGGGCGCGTCGTCTTCGGTAAACCAGAGTACAGGGTGATCTTGGACCCGCTCGACGGAAGCTCGAATTACAAACGGGGCATCCCGCTCTTCTCGATCTCGATTGAAGTCCTAAGCTTTCCGGCGCTTGAGCACGTGATGGCGGTGATCTATGAGCCGATGAATCGGAAGATGTTCTCCGCCGAGAAGGGACATGGTGCGTTCATGGACGGCTCGGAGATTCACACTAACCAAGAAAGACCATTCAAAGACTGCCTGTTCGACTTGGATCTTCACACAGCCGCGGACGAGAAGAAGTTCACCAAATTCGTTGAGGCCTTCCGCAAGTTCGGCCTTCCATTGAAAAGCTTCCGTAGCGTTGGTTCATGTGCAATTTCGCTCGCCTACACCGCATGCGGAACACTCGACGGTTTCCTAGACTTCACCAAGAACAGCAGAATTGTCGACATAGCCGCAGGACTATTGATACTGGAAGAAGCCGGAGGCGTTGCAACTGACATTCGTGGCAACCCGATCACAGAGAATTACGATTCACTAATCGCATGCTCCACCGAGCAGATCAATCGAAAAGTCAGGCAGCTATTGGTTGACTAGGCTGACTTGAAACCTCCACATGTCAAGCAGATCCGTCGATTCTACCCCAGAAACGGGCGAATCGGTCGACCAGTTGGCTTGCAGTCACATCTAGCCTTCGCTGGGTCATCTTTGACCTCGTATTCGAAAGTGTGTGGCATGCCTTTCGAAGTCTTTGACATGTGAAGATGGTGAATTACACAAACCCACCCGCCACCGGTTTGACGACATTCCACATCCTTCTCCGTGAAGGAGTCCTTCTCAAGTTCGAGGCCCGGGGTTGCCCGGTCGGGAGACAGCCTCACCGCGTGAGTGGTTGTGTCTGCTAATTCCCTGTGAAAGTCAAAGAAAGCGGAAAGCGCGTTCCGTTTCGCATCCTGCTCGTTAAGGACTGCAGGCATCGAATTCCACCTTCCCTCTAGTGTCCTCTTTGGTGCTCACATATAGAAAAGCGAATCTAGCCACGACTCGTCCGGCCTTTCGCCATACTCTTCGTGATTATCTTTCTCATTTCTTCAATAAGGAGCACCATAGGCGCCAAGCTGTAAAGGATGATCCAGTCAGTTAGAGAGAGCGAGGCTGTTCGGAACAATGGCTGGAGGAAGGGCGCGTAGACCATTGCCGCAAGAATAGCAACCTGCGCCAATATGGCCAAGAAGAGCCATCGGTTTCTCAGAGGATTCAATCTGAATGCTGAGCGGGAGCTTGTTCGTGCAGAGAAGAAGTTGCCTAACTGGCCTGCAATGATGCCCACCATCACGATCGTTGTACCCTTGGCGTAGACCAGAGGATCCCCTACTGTCGCTTGGCCAAAACTCCATCCCGCTGTCATCCAGGTATGAAATGCCCAGACGAGAGACCCAACGCCTACTATGATTCCAACATAGAGTGCCCGGAGCAGGATCGGTGCGTCGATGAGCCTGCTGCCTAGACGACGGGGCGGTCTATTCATGACGTCTGGTTCCGGGGGCTCCATGACGAGTGCTAATGATGGGAAGACTTCCACTGCTAAATCTATCGCGAGTACCTGAACCACCAGTAATGGTAGCGGAACTTGAAGAAGCACGAATACAATGAATGCAACTAGTTCGGCCCAGTTGTGAGTGAAGACGTAGTAGACGAATTTCTTGAGGTTATCGAACATGCCTCTTCCGAGTCTCACGCCTTCGACCATTGAGATGAAATTGTTATCGAGTAGAACCATGTCAGCAGATTCTCTTGCCACGTCGGTGCCACCTACACCCATGGCTATCCCGACTTCTGCTTCCATCAATGCGGGAGCATCATTCACGCCGTCTCCAGTGACTGCTACTGTTTCGCCTTTTGCTCTGAGAGCTCGCACTATCCTCAGTTTCTGCTCGGGTGTCGTTCTCGCGAACAGGATCTCCTGCTTGTCCAGTACGTTTGATAATTCATCATCGGGAAGTTTGTTGAGTTCATACCCTGAGACTACGAGATGATCGGGCGAAGTGATGATTCCTACCCGCTCCGCAATTGCCTCAGCTGTCAGTTCATGATCTCCTGTTACCATGATTACGCGCATTCCGGCGTGCCTGGCCTCTTTGACTGCGGATTCAATGTTGGGTCTAGGTGGATCGAACAAGGCGGCCAAGCCAAGAAACATCAAGTCCTTTTCCACGGTCTCAGATGTGAATTCCTTCAGATCGTCTGGAAGTACGCGTATGGCCAGTGCGAGTACCCTGAACCCTTGTGCAGCAAAATCATCAATCTGGCGCTCGATGGTGCTCTTGGCATTCTCATCGAGTCTAACGTACTGATCGCCTAGAAGAAGGCTAATCGATTTCGTGAGGACTTCATGGAGGCACCTTTCGTATACGCGACAAGCCCATCGTCGGAGGTTCTGTGGATACTTGTCATCATTCTTCTCTTTGAATCGAATGGCAGCAAGCCTACCCGAGGATTCTCTGACATCGCTTGGCTGACGTTAAAATCTCCCTTACCTGCAAACACCATGAATGCGCCATCCGTCGGGTCGCCTAGAATCGTCCATCTTGGAATTCTATCGGACGGAGGCACCAGCTTCGCGTTGTTGCAGAAGGCCGCCGTCTCGAACAGCCTCAGCATGTGTTCTCTCTCAGCCCCGTTTGTCTTGCGACCTTGAACCGTGACGAACCCTTCTGGGCTGTATCCGTCCCCTGTGATTTCGAGTATCTCGCCGTTGGCCCAGAGTTTCTTCAGCATCATTTCGCCGCTGGTAATCGTGCCGGTCTTGTCAACACACATCACGGTTGTTGATCCCAGAGTCTCAACAGATGCGAGCCGCTTGACAACAACGTTCCTCTTGGACATTGCAAGAGCTGTCAGGGCAAGCGAGAGCGAGACTGTCAGTTGGAATCCTTCAGGAACAAGCGAAACCATTACTCCAATAGCAAAGAGGAGACTGTCAACCATGTTCAGATTCACGAAAAGTCTTGCGACTGCAAAGAAGATCGCGCCCACGAGTACTGCCAGCACGAAGTTGACTTTGGCGGTGTAATCGATTTCCTGCTGTAGCGGACTCGATGGCTCCTTAATTTCACGTGATAACGTAACGATCTTGCCGAACTCGGTAGTCTTGCCGGTGCTCAGCACAACTGCGCGGGCAATTCCAGAGACAATGGTTGTTCCTGCGAATATGATATTCTGGTAATCGGTTATGCTGTATATTGCTCCGGGCGCCATTGTTGCGAATCTTCTTTGCGGTTCTGATTCGCCCGTGAGGATGGAGTTGTCGACAGAAGTTTCAAATGCACTAATCAAGCGTGCATCTGCCGGAACCCGGTCGCCTTCTTCCAGAACGAGTATGTCGCCTTCAACTATGTTGGCTATGTCTACCTCTATTTCTTTGCCATCTCTCAGTACCTTTGCGTTTGATGGGACCAGTCTCGCTATGGCTTGAACGGCTTTCTCGGCTCGGTACTCTTGGAACAAGCTGAAGAAGGCGTTTAGTACGACTACGCTGAGGATCGCTAGCCCCATCTGTATGGAGCCCGCGTCGTTGTAGATCCATCCGCTGAAGAAAGACAGTGCGGAGGCGATGATCAGGAGGACATTGAACAGGTTTCTGAACTGTGAGACAAACCTCTGAAGGAAGTTCACCTTTTTGGCTGAAGGGAGAACGTTCGGCCCGAACTCTTGCAGTCTTATGTTGGCTTTGGCAGATGAGAGACCACTAGGGGAAGACCCAAGCTCATCGAGAATCCGCTCGGTCTCGGAGAAAGCTGCGTGATCATATGACAATGTGTGCTCCCTTCACGATTGCGGGGTCTCATGCTTGGTTGCCCTTTTCGGCCGAGACGAACATGGCTCTTCTATAATAACCGTGCGCCACCTTTTCGGTTGAATGTCACACAATCGGTCGTTCCGATGGTCAGACGAACAAACGACAATCACGCTGAGCCCTTGCTGGGGAGTTTCTCTCTAGACTATCTCGAACGCGAAGACAAACACGTGCTGAAGAGGAGTGATCTTGCGTGTGTGGACTCAGTGGACCAATAGGAGGTAGGCAATGAGCTGGAGGGACAGGTGATGCGCCACGTTTTCGACGTGCAATCCCGGCTATTGCGGACGGAGCTCTTGAAACAGATAAGCTGTTCAGAACTCGCGACAAGGGCATGACGAGACTCCTAACACATGATGGCGAGGTCGAGGGGGGCTCGGATACGTTAGATGCGACATCACCACGCCCTCGTTTTTGATAATATCATAGAAACGCCAGCAACCCGTCTACACACCCTTAATTCATCGTATGACCAAGCACTGTTCGTTCATTGTTACCACGTCTGACTATGGTGGGGCATACTCGATGGCTAAACCAGTTCGGCTAGATGAAGCTCTACTGGAAGCCGTCGATTTCGGCTTGGCTGTGCCGGGCGAGATTGTGCGCGAAACCATCTACGAACGCCTTGAGACGACGTACGGAATCAAGCGCGAAGAGATCCCTGAGAAACTCCCAGCTTTCCACAAGGCTCTCGGGGAACTAGTGCGATCAGTTGCCGACGTCATAGAAAGAATGATCGCGAAGGACTTCTACAATCGCCTCGGATTGGACTTCACACAGCACGAGAGCTGGACAATGGTTGACTACGTGAATCAGGCAAAGGAGATGAAGAGACATGGTTGACGACATCACGGAACATAGGAAAGCGGAGGACGCGCTGAGGGAGAGCGAGGAACGTTTGCGGCGGATCACTGAGAATATGTTGGACATGGTGGTTGAGACTGATCTTCAGGGGGTCTGCAGGTATGCCAGCTCATCAGCTAAGACTGTTCTGGGATACGATCCTAAGGACTTGGTAGGCAAGTCTCTTTTTGATCGCGTACATCCCGAAGACCTTGCCACTGTGAGAGAGACAGTCCAGAGAGCAATATCCACTGGCCGATTGTGGACTGGTGGGAGACTTGAATGTCGTTATAGACATGCCGACGGTCACTATATTTGGCTTGAGAATCTCGCAAATATCCTCTATGATGAGAAGGGCCAGATGTTAGGTAGCGTCATCGGCTCACGCGACATCAGTGAACGCAAGCGAGCTGAAGAGGCGCTAAAAGAGGCGCATCAATTCAACAGAGCGATCATCTCTGGGGCGCGCGAAGGAATTATCG
Organism: uncultured Candidatus Bathyarchaeia archaeon; assembly: GCA_964601325.1. Lineage (GTDB taxonomy): Archaea > Thermoproteota > Bathyarchaeia > 40CM-2-53-6 > 40CM-2-53-6 > CAVPLU01. Next base: position 33,568 of record CAZRNA010000002.1, on the reverse strand, counting down.
TCTACGACCAAGACCTGAACTATCGTGTCTGGAACAGGTTCATGGAAGAACTGACGGGTATGCCTGCAGAGAAGGTCTTGGGCAAGAACGCTCTCGAATTGTTCCCCCATCTACACCAACAAGGCGTCGATCTGTTGCTCAAGAGGGCTCTTCTGGGGGAGACCGTGGCTTCTCCCGATACTCAGTTCCATGTTCCCGGGACATGCAAGTCAGGATGGGTTTCTGGCATCTATGGTCCGCACCGCGATGCTCATGGAGAGATAATCGGCGTCACCGGATTGGTGCGCGATGTCACCGAACGCAAGAGAATGGATGAGAAACTGCGGGAGAGTGAGGGGAGGCTGAAGGATGCTCAAGCATTAGGACGCATCGGAAGCTGGGAATTCGAAGTTGAAAGCGGGAGAATCGCGTGGTCCGACGAGACGTACAAGCTCTACGAACGTGATCCTGCGCTGGGTCCACCCACTGCCGAGGAAGAAGCCACGTACTACTCTCCGGAACAGGCGTTTCGGCTGCGCGAATATGCACGCCGCGCCATTGCTGAAGGGACAGATTTCAGATACGACCTTGAAGCCGAGTTGCCCAACGGGAGACACGTATTCTATTCAGCCACAATGCGCCCTGTGAAGGATGTGCACGGTCGGGTCGTCAAGCTATTCGGCACTGTGCAGGACATAACCGAACGCAAACGCATGGAAGACGATATCAAAAGCCTAGCCAAGTTTCCCTCTGAGAATCCGAACCCTATCCTGCGTCTGGATAGGCGTGGCAAGGTTCTCATCGCAAACCGGGCGAGCAAGACACTATTGCAGGAATGGAACTGTGAACCCGGGCAAACCGCTCCCGAATTATGGTGCAACTTGGTCACTGAAGTCCTTTCCACCGGGCAAAGTAGAAACTTGGATATCGAGTCTGGTGACAGATGCTACACGTTTCTCGTCAAGCCAATCGTCGAAGCAGGCCACGTCAACTTCTATGGACGCGATATTACAGAGCGAAAGCTGGCTGAGCAGAAGCTCCGACTTCAAAGCGAAATCACGGAGAACATGTTTGAGGGCGTTGTTCTTACCCGAGCCAGCGACGGCGTGATCGTCTACGCCAACCCGCGGTTCGAGCAGATCTTCGGTTACGACCCAGGCGAATTGATTGGCAAGAACATAGCATTAGTGAACGCTCCGGTGAAAGGGAAGAGCCCTGAGGATATCGTACGAGAGATCGAGACGAGCCTGAATGAATCTGGCGCATGGGTCGGAGAGATCCACAACGTCAAGAAAGACGGGGCGCTTTTCTGGTGCCGAGTCAGCACTTCGGTGCTAGAATCCTCCGAGTACGGAAGAATCTGGGTGTCGGTCCAAGAAGACATCACTGAGAGCAAGCGGACTGGGGAGAAACTCGATGCCATTCACAAGCATTCCGTACAACTCGGCGCGGAGAATAGCATTGACGAGGTAGTCACCTCAACCTTGGACGCCATGGAGTATACGCTCGGTTTCCACTACGCAGGATTCGAAGAGGTCAAGGATGGCTTCCTTCGGATCAGGGAAGCGAGAGGCATACCAGCTTCACTTGAGCCCTTGTCGTTGGATGGGCCGGGCGTTATCGTGAGGGTGGCAAGAACCAAGGAGGCGATCCGAATCTCCGACACAAGGAGCGAGCCCGCCTTTGTGGACACCAGAACGAAATCTCCCAGCGGACAACCGGTTCAGATGCTCTCAGAGCTGGCTGTTCCGGTGGTCGTGAACGGCTCGGTGGTAGCGGTCTTGAATGTCGAGAGCGCCCAGCTTGGAGCGTTCACTGAGTCCGATCAAGTTCTCCTCGAAACCCTCGCGATGCATGTCTCCTCAGCCATCGCTAGGCTTGAGCAGATCGAGGCTCTTCGGAGTCGTGCGGAAGAGCTGGGTACGCTTCAGGCGACCGTCCTCGACATTACCGCTCCCTACGATCTGTCAACGCTCCTTGAGAGGATTGTTGAACGAGCAGTGAGGCTGCTGGAAGCCAAAAGTGGAGGCATGTACCTATGCGATCCTGAGAGGCATGAGGCTCGTTGCGTGGTGAGCTACAACACGCCTCACGACTATCGAGGCGTTGTGCTCAAGTACGGTGAAGGCGCTGCCGGCCGCGTTGCTGAGACTGGGAAACCGCTCATGGTGAATGATTATCGTTTGTGGGAGGGACGAGCCGAGGTCTACGAAAAGGAAAGGCCCTTTTCAGCACTGCTTAGCGCACCTATGATCTGGCAAGATCGCGTGATAGGCATAATCCACGTCATGGAGGAATCGAAAGCCCGACGCTTCACCCAGGCTGATCTTGAGATGCTCATGCTCTTCGCAAACCACGCCACCATCGCAGTCGAGCGTACGCGAACAGAAGAAGCCCTTGAGGAGTCTGAGGAGAGGTTCCGAGGCATTGCTGAGAGAAGCTTCGACCCAATATTCATGGTAGATTTGGAGGGGAGTATCACGTATGCTTCTCCGGCAGTTGAGAGAATCACAGGATATAGCCAGAGGGAGCTGCTCGGAGCTTCATTCCAGAAGTTCCTACCAGAATCCGAGAAATCGAATTGGATCCGAATCCTTAGCGAAGCAGTCAAAGGAGACGTGGCCACTAGCGGTGAAACCAACATCCTGAAGAAAGATGGTTCAACAGTCCGCCTTGAGTTCGCCGGTTCGCCGATCTTGAAGGACGGAAAGCTGGCTGGACTTCAGGGCATCGCTCGAGATGTCACGGAACGCAAGCGAATGGAGACGGCGCTTAAGGAGAGTGAAGAGCGATACAGGATGATGTTCCGGAGCATGGGTGACGCCGTATCCGTCTATGAGGCCGTGGATCAAGGAAACGACTTCGTGTTCAAAGATTTCAATGAAGCCGCGGAGCGGATAGAGAAGGTCAAGAGTGAGGATGTGATCGGCAGAAGTGTCGTCAAGGTTTTTCCGGGCGTGAAGGATCTCGGGCTTTTCCAGGTTTTCCAGAGAGTCTGGAAGACAGGGAAGCCTGAGCATCTGCCCGCAGGGATCTACAAGGACAAGCGAATAGTGGGCTGGAGGGAGAACTACGTGTACAAGCTACCTTCCGGCGAACTCGTTGCGGTTTACCAGGATGTCACTGATCGCAAACGGTTGGAAGAAGAGCTTAGGCAGTACTCGCTACATCTGGAAAGTCTGGTGAATGAGAGGACAACGGAGGTTCGTTCGGCTAGGGAGCGACTCGAGTATGTGATCAGTTCGAACCCGGCTGTGATATTTACGGGCAGACCTCGGCCGGATCTCTCAGATTATGACGCGACATACATGAGCAAGAGAACGGCTGAACTAACCGGCTTCAAGCCTGACGAATTCATCAATCATCCGGAAGTATGGGAGCATCGCGTCAACCCTGATGACTACAGTCGATACCTTACTGCTGTCCAGCGTCTATGGAAGACCGGGCACCTTGATGTCGAGTATCGCTTTCTCCACAAGGACGGGAAAGAACGATGGTTGCGTGAGGAAGCGTATCTGGTCCGCGACGCGGCAGGTAAGCCACTGGAAGTCATTGGTTACTGGACAGACATGACTGTGGGCAGAAGGATGACGGAAGAGCTTCGAGCGGCAAGAGAGCGGCTGGAATATGTCGTAACGTCGAATCCTGCTGTAATCTATGCGGCCAAGCCTCTCGCAGACCACTCCGATTTTGTCCTGACCTACGTCAGCGGAAGAGTCGTTTCAATGCTTGGCTTCGAGCCACAGGAATTCGTGGGTCATCCCGAGTTCTGGGAGCGTCATGTTCCGCCTGAGGATGTGTGCCGTGTTCTGACTGAGATTCCGCGTCTCTGGAAGGAAGGACACCACACGTTCGAGTACAGATTTCTGTGCAAGAATGGAGCTTATCGGTGGATACGCGAAGAAGCGAATGTGGTCCATGATACCGACGGCAAGGCGATCGAGGTCAATGGATATTGGACCGATGTCACAGAACGCAAACGCTTGGAGGAAGAGCTTGTGAAGTCTCAGCGGCTAGCTACTATCGGAGAGACTACGGCGATGGTGGGTCACGACCTCCGCAATCCCTTGCAGGGAATATCTGGAATCGTCTATCTGGCGAAGAGGAACTTGGAGTCTAGAAAGGCTGCGGACAGAAAGGCTGCAGAATCTCTGCTTGACACTATTCAAGAACAGATCACGTACATGGACAAGATTGTCTCTGACTTGCAGGACTACTCTCAACCCCTAGCGCCCAAGCTCACTGAAACCAACCTGCCAAACCTGATCAGGCAGACACTCTCAACGATCAAGATACCTGAAGCCGTCAAGGTTGCCGTAGGAATAGAGAGGCCCGCAGAGAATGTCATGATTGACCCCACCTTGATGAGGCGAACGCTTACGAATCTAGGCATGAACGCGATCCAGGCCATGCCGAAAAAGGGGAAGCTGACAATACGAGCGCGCAGCAAGGGAGATTCAACCATCATTACTGTTGAGGATACGGGTGCGGGCATACCAAGAAAGAACTTGGCTAGGATGTTCAGTCCGTTCTTCACCACTAAGGCCAAGGGCCAAGGACTGGGGTTAGCTGTCTGCAAACGACTCGTGGAGGCTCAGGGCGGCACAATCACCGTTAAGAGCAAGCCGCGGAAAGGCACTACATTCACCATCAAGTTGCCGCGAGGCAGGAAGGAGGTGGCGAGTTAGGTTGGAGAAGAAGAGCATCCTGGTCATCGATGATGACGAGGTAGTCCTCAACTCAATTGCTGAAGCACTTAGACTGGAGGGCTACAAGGTCGACACTGCCAAAACTGGCAAAGAAGCAATCGAGAAATCCAGTATCAGGTTCTACAACCTCGCCCTCATAGACATCCGCCTTCCCGACATGGAAGGAACAGAGCTCCTCAAAGCCATGAAAGAGACAACACCAAAGATGATCAAGATAATCGTCACAGGCTACCCATCACTTCAAAACGCCATAGAAGCACTGAACAAGGGCGCCGACGGTTACGTGATCAAACCCATAGATATACCGAAGCTCCTCACAACTGTCAAAGAGCACCTGCAGAAACAAGAAGAAGCCGGAAAATACAGCGAGCAAAAATTCGCGGACTTCATAGAAACACGAGCCAGAGAAGTAGAGCAGTCTGCCGCAAAACGATCGGCGCGAAAAGCTCACTAGCACGAAGAATGGATCCAATCAGAAGATAGGACACGGCTCGCGTAAGATGCAGCCGCCGGAACAGGGTGAGGAAAGACTTCATCTGATTTTCGACGCGAGCGACTATCTGTTTCTGTGTTCCTTGGCCAGTTGCTCTGTGGCTTTCTGTACGGCGTCCGTGCTGCGACAGCGTGGAGACCAACCAAGTGTACGCAGTTTTGAGACATCGAGGAGCATGCGCTTCACATCGCCGGGCCAGCCTCTCCCTTCAGGGCCGGGCTTGAAGCTGATCTGAACATCTCTCAGGCCCAACTCTTCGATAACGATGCTGGCTATTGTTTTGACATCCGTTTGATCGTCTGTGCCAATGTTGTAGATCCCTGGGTTCTCATTGCCGTGCTTTGTTGCATGGATGAATGCGTCGATACAATCGTCGATGTAGATGTAGGATTTCGTCTGCGTCCCATCGCCTAAGACTTCGAGTTTTGCCGGGTTTTGTTGAAGCTTCGTCAGGAAATCATGTATGACGCCGTGTCCGCTGCCGGGCCCGACTACATTCGCGAAGCGAAAGATCAGAGCCCTCAAGCCTAGCAGATGGCTGTAAGCGGTTATGAGCGCCTCGCAACCCAGCTTGGTCGCGCCATACATCGAGATCGGCACGAGAGGCCCGTAGTTCTCCGGCGTCGGCAGCTGCGTGGCGTCTCCGTATACAGTTGATGTCGAAGTGAAGACGAGGGTGCCGCACCAGGCCTTCGCTCTCAGTGCTTCGAGGAGCATGTGAGTGCTTCGGAGATTCTGCTCGAAGTCAATCTCCCCGTCGCTCAGCGCCGCCCTCACCTCGGGATTCGCGGCCAAGTGAAACACAGCCGTGCAGCCATCCAACAGGCTCTCCACTTGCTTTTGCTTTAGAACGTCACCTAGAGTAAATTCGAAAAGCTCGTCATGCATGATGTCTGCGATGTTCGCCTCTGTGCCGGTGCTTAAATTGTCCAGAGCTCGAACCTGCACTCGATTGGCAACGAGCCTTCTACAGAGATGGCTGCCGATGAATCCTGCCGCTCCGGTCACTAGAACCTTGCCCGCAAGATCTGTATGGGACATGACCGTCACATACAAGCGCAGCATCGAATGCGCTTGATTTATCCTTTGGGCCAGCTAGAACGAGGGCAGGTCAGCCGGTAGGTCCTAAACAAGCACAAAGACACCACGAAGATCGAAATCGGAAAGCGCAACGATCCATTCAAGAGCGATATGGTGATGGTTGAGTCTTCGAAGAAGCGTAAGCGAACATGCAAATCAGTTGGAGAGACATATGACTGGTGACTTCAGATTCTTCATGAGTGCTTACTTAGTCAATATATAGGGCGCTTCATTCCTACTGTTTCGACCTTGTGATGAGTGCAAGCCAAGATTTCGAACTGTGTGGACTCCGCGTTGGAGATGACCTTGATTATCGTCAGCGTGAGGTGCTTTCCGCACTTTCTGAAGATCAGAAGGCGACGTACTCATTCCAGGGACTGCGCAGAAAGCTCGGGTTCCATCAAGAGATGCTTTCTAGAACGCTCGACCGTCTTGAAGAGGAGAATCTCGTTGAGAAAACACACGACGGATACCGAATCAACGCCAAACTCAACACTCCCCATATGGACTATGTGGCCGAAGTAACGCCCATTGAAACACAAGTGGTCACAGCCCATCTTCCTATCACGACGGACGTGAGCGTTGTTTTGAACACTCTGAAGGGAAGATGGTTCGCCGATTTTCGTTGGCTCGGATATTCGCAGACCCCATCCGGCGCCGCCTTGAGCTGGATAACTGAGGATGGGCGTATCCAACTGCGAGCCAGAATATTCAGGAACACTCTTACGATAAACGTACTGTACCGATCGAGAACGGACGAGGAGCGAGCCATCAGGTCGGCCTTCGAGCTCTTCGATTTCGTCACAAAACAGAACTCGCTTCCGCCAAACCATGAGATCTTGAGCTGAGCGCTTATTCTTCGCACCCCGAGAGTCCCTTCCGCTCAAGGACAGGACTGTGACCGGGTTACGCAATCCCCAGTCAATATGCTTCGCCTGCGCCCTACTGTTTCTCAGCGAGTAAACATGAGATACAGACCGATTATGGCATCAGCAATCTGTAGCGGCCGGAGGTTCGGCACATTGAGGGCTTGGGAGCCAATAGAGCCAGACCCCGAGCCACTGGGAAGACCACGCGATCCGTTCATTCCACTATGAAATGAGATGGAGGTGAAATCTATGGATGAATGCTGCGGATTTGGATACGAGTATGGACGCAGGTTTCTGACACGCGAAGAGAAGATCAAGCGACTAGAAGAGTACAAGGATTACCTAGATCAAGAAGCTGCTGGCGTCGCTGAACGAATCGAAGAACTCAAGAAAGAAAAAGTCTAGTCCCCTAGTCTTCTTCTGTTCTCGACGTTCGGGAGAAACCGCCAGCTCGTCTTGTCACATTCTCCTAGGCGCCTGTGCCACGCGGCCCACGAACAGTGGGACGAACGGGTTGAGGAGAATCTCCAACCATTCCCTTTTTCATTCTCAAGATTGCCATCTCGAATGTCATTTCGACGAGGGAGAGCAAGAGAATTAGGTTGATACGGCCCTCTGGCTAGGTGAAGACCCGCTCTTGGAGATGGGGTGGACTGGTCGATCTGGTTCCTCGCTCGGACATTCGGAGAGGCCTCGTGTATCTGAGAAGGTGGACGTTGCTTTCCGTCGCCATTGGAATAGCCGCTGGCCTCGGAGCCCTAGCACTCATTCTGGGAATCGACCTGTTCACGCGCGTTTTCCTCGGGACGATAGCTGGATACACGCCTCCATCAGCTGGCGGCGAGACCGTGCGCACTCTGAGCACTATTGTGATCGAGCGACCTTGGCTGATACCCGTCTCCACAACACTCGGTGGACTCGTCAGCGGGCTGATAGTCACGAAGCTAGCGCCGGAGGCCAAGGGTATTGGAACCGATGCCGCAATCGGAGCTTTCCACAATGAACACGCCCTTATCAGGTGGCGCGTGCCGCTCGTCAAACTCCTCACATCAGCCATCACCATAGGTTCAGGCGGAACCTCAGGCCGCGAAGGCCCAATTGCCCAGATCGGAGCCGGAGCAGGCTCTCAGCTCGCTAAAGCGTTGAGACTCACGGAACAGGAGAGGAGGATCGCTCTAGCCGCTGGTCTAGGTGCCGGAATTGCTGCGATCTTCAAGGCTCCGTTAGCTGGAGGAATTCTTAGCGGTGAGGTCTTCTACAAGCACGATTTCGAGGCTGAGGCACTTATCCCTGGATTCATCGCTTCAACTGTAAGCTATTCCATCGTCGGATTTGTGACTGGCTGGCAGCCAATCTTCAGTGCCAGCCTTCGTCCAATCATATACACTCACCCAGAAGTGCTTCCCCTCTATGCCTTTCTGGGCGTTCTATGCGCTGGGTCTGCCCACCTGCTTTTCTACGTGTACTATGGTCTGCGGCGTTTGTTTGAGAAACTCCATGTTCCCGAATTCACGAAACCGGCTATCGGCGGACTGGCGGTTGGAGTGATCGGCATTTTTGTTCCATCAGTTCTTGGAGTAGGATACGGCTGGGCGCAGATCGCCCTCAATCAAGATTATCAGCTCTTCCCAGTAACACTCATGATTCTCGGGGTTTTCGCTGAAATCTTTGCGATGTCATTCACCCTAGGTTCAGGTGGTAGCGGAGGGATCTTCGGTCCGTGTGTTGTGACTGGAGGATTGATCGGTGCAGCTTTCGGATACTATGCTCAACAGATGTTCCCAGCAAGCGTTACTAATCCATCGAACTTCGCCATTGTCGGAATGATGGCATTCTTTGGAGCCGCCGCAAAGTCACCTCTCGCCGTCATCGTCATGGTTGCAGAAATGACCGGCGGATACGATCTCCTCGCCCCTTCGATGCTCGCCGTGGTTGTTGCATATCTGTTGTCAGGAAGTGCGAGCGTGTTCGCAAATCAGGTAGATAGCTTGGAGGATTCCCCAGCACATCTTGAGGAATACGAAACCCTAGTGCTGAAGAACATCACAGTTTCTGATGTCATGCAGAGAAATGTTCACACGGTGGGCCCAAGGACGAGTTTGGAGATCGCTCAGAATCTCATGGAGATGGATCATGTAGGAGGGTTACCAGTCATATCCGGTGGAAGACTAGTCGGAATCATTACCCGTACAGACATCCTCAAGGTGGAACCTTCAGAGCGTCCTGGCAAGGATGTCAGCAATGTCATGTCTGAGCAACTCGCCACCGTGCATCCGGACGAGGACCTATTCTCAGCACTGGTAAAGATGATCGCAAGGAGTGTTGGAAGGCTTCCAGTTGTTGACCCAAACAACGCAGGAGTGATCGTTGGAATCATAACCCGCACAGACATTGGAAAGGCAATTGAGAGGTCGCGGTCGACCAAGACTTAAGCTTCGTCCACAAGGCTATTCTCCACGATATATCGCACAATTACTCCCGCAGGAATGGACTCGGCCGCAGAAGGCATAGTATTTCAAGACGGGTTCTCACGAACCGAACCGAGTTTCTCACCCAAACCGAGACGCCGTACATCGCTATTAAATTGTAAGTCAGGACCCAGTAGAACATGATCATAAGTAGGTGTCGAGACTGCCAATCCCGTTGGTGGAACGTTCGGAGAAAGAGATCGCATACGCTATTATGAGAAACGTAAAAGCGATAGAAGGGGTCAGAAACTGCCGTCAACCGCTTGTCCGCATAACCGGGAAACGGATTCGTGTCGTGCTCCCGATCTCAGTTGATAGTAATCTCCGATTAGAGAACGTGCACAGAATCGCTCTCAAGATAGAGGGGAAAGTGAAGAAGCTTGTACCCGATGCGAGAGTCATAATTCGCACTGAACCGTCAGAAAGCAATCTGGAGAACATGTGGAACCTTATCAAGAAGATCGCTGAAGGCGTACCAGGGACGAGAGGGGTCAGCAACATCCACCTCCAGGAAGTCAACGGGAATCTGGTTGTCGACCTTCAGCTGGAGGTAGGCGCAAACACGAATGTGAAACAAGCGCACAGCATCTCAGAAGAGATCAAAAAGAGGATGAAAGCTTCCAATCCAGCCATATCAGAGATAACCGTTCACGCAGAATCTGCCTTAGACCGCGTCTCCCGCGAGGCCACGGGAGCGGATACTGAACTAAAATGGTATATCGTTCATGTCGCGAGACGCTTCCCGAAGATCATAGGCATTGATGGAGTCAAGGTTCGCAAGATTGGCAACAATCTGGACATTGTCCTTCAAAGCCGATTCGATCCTAAGCTTAGCGTAAGAGAGGCCCAAGAATTCTCCGACAAACTTGAGAAAGCAATAAGAAACGCCTACCCCAACGTTGCCCGAATAATCATCCACAAGGAGCCTGGTTGAAGCAGCAAACGCCTACTTGTGCGCCTACGTACAGATTTGCGGGGCATTGTTCGAACCGATGATGCCATATTTCGACAGCATGTTCGTTATTATCATCACTCGTGGGTCGACTCTGACTCATCCACTATCATCCCCTTGGCTACTAAGATAAATGGCAAGATCCTTCACGATGTAGATGAAAAATATGGCTGAAGCAGGCTCATACTCGGAAGAGATTCTCAGCCTACCTGTAGAAACAAACATGAGGCCTGCGCCGCCCGCCGTTTCTTCTCAAGAGCCCGCCTCGATAGTAATGGATTTGATGACGAGGCGAAATGTTGGACTTGTAGTAGTCGTTGAGAACAACCGACCTGTCGGAGTAGTCACTGAGAAGGACCTGCTCCAGAGAGCTCTCAAGCCGGGGAAGAACCTCGAGCTGATGCTTGTCAAGGATATGATGTCAAAACCTCCTGTGACGATTGAAGCTGAGCGAACAATAAGAAACGCCTTGGAAATGCTGCATAGGTACAATATCAGAAGACTGATCATAACACGAGACGGTGCCGTGGTTGGCCTCACGACAGCAAAGAGACTGTTGGAGATCGTCTACGGTCAGTACATGATGAAAGGCCGTGGTCTGCCTGAAACCATAGGTGATTCTCGATTCCACAGGATAAGAGTCGCGTATGTGAGCACGTATCCCCCCCGCGAGTGCGGCATAGCGACGTACACGAGGCATCTTGTTGATGCCGTCTCTTGGTTTTGTGCACGAGCCGTGACTTCCCCCATCGTTGTTGCGGTGAACGATAGAGGGGGACACTATGGCTATGGATTTCGGGTGAAATCTCAGATTGATGTTCAGGACATTCAATCCTACGAGAAGGCCGCTCAGTACATCAATGCTTCCGACGTAGATGTTGTGAATCTGCAGCATGAGTACGGCATATTCGGTGGAGAATGGGGCGAGTACGTCATTCAGCTTCTGGAAAGAATTGAGAAACCCGTTGTGACGACTCTGCACACGGTTCTTGAAGAGCCTGCTCCCGACGCGAGAAGGGTACTCGGACGAGTTCTTGAACACAGCGACCTCGTAATTGTGATGGCAAAGGTTGGCACGAGAATACTCGAGCAAATCTATGGAAGATATTCGGACAAGATCCGGTACATACCTCACGGATGCCCGAATGTCCCATTCATAGGAACCGCGGTGATGAAACAAAGGGTAGGGTTGAAAGGTCGAGTCGTGGTATCGACTTTTGGATTGTTAAGTCGCGGAAAGGGAATAGAATACGCAATCCAGGCGCTCCCGGAGATGCTAAGAGAGCACCCCGACATCCTGTACCTTGTGATCGGCGAAACCCACCCGGAGGTCAGGAAGCGTGAAGGTGAAACGTATCGCGGGCTTCTACTTGATCAAGTTCAGTCTCTCGGGGTCGAGAATAACGTCAGGTTCGTGAATCGATTTCTGACGGAAAACGAGTTGATCAGCTACCTTCAAGCGACCGACATCTACGTTATTCCCTACCCGAATCGAGAACAGGTCAGCAGTGGAACGCTTTCGTATGCTCTGAGCACAGGTAAACCCATCGTTACAACCCCTTTTCTTCATGCAGAAGAGCCGATTTCTAGTGGTGCAGCCCTGCAATGTGAGTTCAAGGATTCCGCGTCTATCGCTAGATGCGTGAATAGACTGCTCGATGACGATCAGACTCGCCAGAGATACGCTAGGATGGCCTACGAGTATAGCAGACCCATGATATGGCCAAACGTAGCAATGAGGTATGTCAGCACATTCTACCGCGCCCTAGGTCTCTAAAGTATGGAGAGGAAGCGGGAAGGACGAAGCTAGCTGACCAGTATGCGGACATAATCAAATCGACAATGCAGAATGAAGAGGCGAAGGGCGTTAGACCTTGAACGGCGCTAATTCCATAGCGGGAAAGAAGATAGTAATTTTCGATCTTGATGGCACTCTAACCAAGAGCAAGTCCAACATCGACAAGGGAATGGCTGCGCTGATTTCCCAAATGCTCCGAATAAGATACGTTGCAGTGACCTCAGGCTGTTCTTTTCAACAGTTAGAAAATCAGTTTCTGAGTGGACTGCCAAAGAGCGCTAATCTGTGGAACTTGTATTTGTTTCCCACCTGTTCGGCCAGCGGTTACTATTATGACAGAAGACGCGGACGTTTCTCTTTGGCATACAGCAATCTTCTGTCAGAACACGCCGTCAGGAGAATAGTGGGGTCATTCGAAATAGTCTTTGCGGAAATCAGCTATGTCCATCCAAGAAAGACATACGGACCGGTTTTTGAGAACAGAGGGAGCCAGCTCACATTCTCCGCTCTGGGTCAGAAGGCTCCGTTGCGTCTCAAGCGGAAATGGGATCCTAATCGGGAAAAGCGTCTGAGGATTAGAAGGCTCCTGAAGACGAAATTGCCCGACTTCGAGATAACTATTGGCGGAACCACCTCGATCGACGTTACCAAAAAGGGCGTGAACAAAACACTGTGCGTCAAGAAGTTGGAAGAACGCCTCCGTTTAGAACATGAGGCTATGCTGTTTGTTGGGGACGCCCTGTTTAGAGGCGGGAACGACTACATCATGAGGAGCACCGGTGTTAGGTGCCTATCGGTTTCGGGCCCAATGGAAACCAAGAAATTGATGCGAAGAATGATCCGAACCGCCCAGGTGAATTAGTCGCCTGCATGGTTAGCTAGAGCGCTGGGTATTGTACGCGTCCCTGACCTATGAGCTGGTGCCGTCCTTAGCCGCTTTCCAAGCATGATCTAGACGACATCATTCAGAACAAACGCGGCCGAAACTAGTCGCGAGAGCCAACGCAGCTTGGCTCGGTGTTTCCCAGAATGTTCATGTTGCAAGCACGGCGGCCAGTTCAAGCAGCGTTGGATCCAAAGTCTTCTCGGTCTCACATGATTTCTGGAGCTCGACGCTTTCAATCCTGCCGTTCCGCAGTCCGACTACTCTGTTGCCCTCCTCGCCTGACAGCACTTCTACTGCTTTTTCTGCGAACAAGCTCGCTAAGAGCCGGCTCCTTGTTGTGGGGCTGCCGCCTCTTTGAGCATAACCTATGATGCTCAGTCTAACCTCCGCCTTTGTGTTTCGCTGGATCTGTCCTGCAAGCAAATGGGTGTCTCCTATTCCTTCAGCTGCCACGATCAAGGCCGACTTCTTTCCTTTGGCCCTGTTTTCTCTTATAGTCTCGAAGAGGTTCTCCTCTCGATATTTCACTTCTGGTACTAGAATGATTTCTGCGCCAGCAGTGAGCCCGACCTCAAGTGCGAGGAAGCCCCTTTCTCGTCCCATCACCTCAATCATGAATACTCTCTCATGGGAAACTGCTGTGTCTCGGATCTTATCGATCTCAGCGAGTGCTGTATTTGCGGCCGTGTCGAAACCTATGGTTTCCTCTGTGCCAGAAACATCGTTGTCAATTGATGCAGGAATTCCGACCAACATGATGTCTGTGTACGCGCTTAGCCGCAGAGCGCCCTTGAAGGAGCCGTTACCGCCGATGACTACGAGTCCGTCAATATGATTCAATCCGAGAGTCTCGGCGGCTTTCCTGATTCCTTCTCTCTTTCTGAACTCTGGGCATCTTGATGTGTGGAGGATTGTGCCGCCTAGTTGTATTATGCCGCCGACCGATCGAGGCGTCAAGGCGGTAAATGTGTTTGTGATCAAGCCTTCCCAGCCTCTCCTGAAACCCAGAACTTGAAGCTTCTTTGAATAGGCGATGCGGACAACGGCTCGGATAGCAGCATTCATGCCAGGTGCATCTCCGCCACTTGTGACGACGCCTATTTTCCTCAACCGTCTCTTCTCCAATTCGAATGTCGTGTAGGAATAGGACAAATCAACAGAGATAAGGCTGACTTCATGCGGCAACATAGTAGTTGGGCAAAACAGTCAAGATCGGGTCAGAACGAACAAATATGGCGCTATCTTTTCCGCAGTCTCTTCATGAATGTCTTAGGGACGTTTCCTTTCGCTTCCTCTTCGATGAACTCGTGCATCCCTGGATGAACCGCAACGGCATCTGTTATTGTCAGGATCCCAACAAGCTGTTCGCCCTGAATGATAGGAAGCTTCTTGATCGCCTTATTGATCATCAGCTTTGTAGCCTCGATGAAATCCATGTCGGGGTTTCCGCATATCAGAGGCTCCGACATAACGGTCTTGACCTTCGTTGATTCAGCATTTCTAGCCAGCGCTAGAACCCTTGACAGCATATCTGTCTCTGTAATCATGCCTACTGGCTTGCCCTTCTCGGTTACGATCAAACATCCTACCCGATGTTGAGCCATTTTGCTTGCTGCAGCCTTCACGCTGACATCTGAATCTATTGAAACAACCTCTCTATTCATCACGTGGCCGACATTCAATCGAAGCTCGCATAAACAAGCTGCAGCATTGCCTCTTTAGTTTGCTTCTCCTTGCCTGCAACGATCCGCTGGACTTCAGCTTGGAGCTCAGAAGCTGCCGGCTAGGGCATCATCGAGGTTTGTGATAGGTGTGGAATTCAGAGGCGATATGTTGATTCCGGTCGAATCATAGATGGCCAGTCCGATCAGCTGCTGACAGAGGCGGGATCGGCATTCGAGGCGGCTTCCGTCGATGGACCTCGAGAAGAATAGGCTGCGAGTTTCTAGCGCTGCTGGACAAGCCATTCAAGAAACTCATCGAGGCACGCTGTTGCAACGCAGCAGACTGTGTCGGCCGCGCCATAGAAGACATAGAGATCACTGTCAAGGACCATCGCGGCCTCCGGAAACACAACTTCGGGCACGAGCCCGTGCTTCTCGTATGGTTCCCTTGGCTCCAGTATCGGTGTTCTCGATCTTGCCAAGATCTTCTGAGGGTCATCTAGGTCCGCCAGGGCCACGCCAGCTCTGTATACATAGTTGTCGTCAACGCCATGATAGATCATTAGCCATCCTTCGGGCGTTTTTATTGGGGGCGGGCCAATTCCTATCTTCCTCTTCTCCCACCACTCTTGTGGCCTCATTATCGTGTGTGCGTCGAGATTGCGAAGATATTCTGTCCAGTACTGAGATCTGAGTGACGGGTCAGAGAGTTTCTCGAATTGCGGATT
The DNA here is from genome assembly GCA_964601325.1 of uncultured Candidatus Bathyarchaeia archaeon. Lineage (GTDB taxonomy): Archaea > Thermoproteota > Bathyarchaeia > 40CM-2-53-6 > 40CM-2-53-6 > CAVPLU01. The sequence goes on along the minus strand of CAZRNA010000002.1, from coordinate 17,942 downwards.
GTCAAAATACGCAATTTGCATTGAAGGCTCAATTCGATGAATCATAGCAAGGCCCCCTCTGATGGTCTCAGGAAACAGCACGGCGTCCTTGTCGACTACATCAGGTCCGACCAGTCCTATTTTTGTGAACTTGTTGAGATTGGAGCTCGATGCCAGGGCAATTCTTGGCCCTCTCCTCGAATAGGCGGTGTACAATGCGTAGTATGTGTTCTGGATCTTGGTGATTCTCGCATCTTCGCACCCAAGCTCCTCCCATGCCTCACTTGGGGCAAGGATCGGCTGGTCAGGCCTCTCGGTTGTCTTCATATCCGCGGTTGTAGCAGCGTATCCTATGGAGGAAATACCATTCGTGGCGACTGCCCGGTAGAACAGGTGAAATACACGGCCCTCGAGTACTCCGCCGGGGTTGAATGTAGCCTTCTCTTCCCACTCGTTTCTCGGACGCGGTGCTATCAGCGGGTTTGAATCACAACGATTGAGAGTAGACAGGTTCTGTACCCCGAGTCAACAGATCACTCGTAAGATTTCATGAGGGAGAGGGTCAACGGCAAGTTGTGTTCCGTTTCGTCACTCGATCGGCCTGTGCTGTTCCGCGCTCGTTCAATTGCTGTTTCTTGTTTATGTCTTCAAGAGCTTTGGCGTACTGAATCAAAGCGTTTATCGCGTTAACGGCTCTCTCAGGAGTCGGGTACGAAGGTATTCGATTCTCTTCCAGCATTTTGACCAGTATCTGAGTGAACTCCCCTCCAATAGTGCACACGACTGTCGGCTTGCCGTAGGTTACTTGGGATTCGGTTATGGCGTCAACTACGTCAGATTCAATGAAGGATGTTTGAAGAAGCACGATTACAAGGATTATTCCAACGTTCGGGTCTGATGAAACGGCGCCCAATGCCGACCTGTAACGCTCTACGTCAGCGTCACCTACGAGGTCTAACGGGTTATGCACTGTCGCGTATTCCGGCAGCTTTTCCCTTAGAGTTCTCACGGTCTCCGGATTGAATTTCGCCAACTTAAGGCCGAGCCCTGAAGCCTCATCGGTGCTTATTACTCCGAATCCTCCTCCGTTGGTAACTATGGCGATGTCCTTCTGATCTTTAGGTAGCGGCTGATATGCGAGCGTTCGCGCGTAATCGAGCAGTTCGTCTACAGTTTGCGCTTGTACTACCCCGGCCTGCTTGAACGCCCCGGCACAAACCTTTGCAGATCCTGCGAGAGACCCCGTGTGGGATAGGGATGCGCTGGCTCCCTCGTTCGTCACACCTCCCTTCAACACGATCAAGGGTTTATTCTTGGCGACTCTGGACGATGCCTCGAGAAACTCTCTGCCTCGGCTTATGCTTTCTACATAAACCGTGATGCACTTTGTCAACGAGTCGTCGACTAGATAGTCTAATAGGTCAACTTCATCCACGTCGATTTTGTTTCCAATACTGATGAATTTGCTGATCCCAATATCCTGAGAAGCGGCCCAGTCGAGTACCGCGGAACCGAAGGCGCCACTTTGCGATATGAAGGCTATTGGGCCTTGCTTCGGTCGTCTCAACCTGTATCGAGGCAGAAACAGCGTGTCTATGTGGCTTGTTGGGTCGTATACTCCTATGCAGTTTGGACCAATGATCCTTAGCCCGCTATCTCTGATCTTTTCCCTGATTTCAAGCTCAAGTTCTTCTCCTTTCTCGTCAGCCTCTTTGAATCCTCCGGAGATTATTATTGCTGCTTTGACATCCTTCGACAAGCATTCATCGATTATAGGAGGAACCATTGGTGCTGGGACTGCGATCACTGCCAGATCCAATTCAGATGGGACTTCCTTCACACTAGGGTATGTCTTGAGACCCAGTATGCTCTCGGCTTTCGGGTTGACCGGATACGCCTTCCCTTTGAATTCAGATTCCACGAAGTTCTTGAAGATGACATGGCCAAACTTTCGGGGTTCCCTGGAAGCTCCGATCACCGCAACGGACTTGGGCTTGAAGAAGGGGTCTAGGTCCATGCTAGATATCTCCTGTTTCGCTTAGAATGATCCGAGAGTCGACAGCGCAAACTGCGTCTGAATAAACGATCACTGGGTTCAGGTCCAGCTGGGTTATCGCATCATGTTCCATCATTAGGTCTGAAACGTTGGTCAACACGTTGATTACCGAATCTAGGTCTGCTGGGGGCTTTCCTCTGATTCCCTCTAGTACTTTCGACCCTTTTAGTCCATGAATCAGGTTCAGAGCATCTACTCTGTCGATGGGGGCTACGCGGAATGCGACATCATCGTACACCTCGGTGAACATGCCCCCCATTCCAAACATGACCGCGGGGCCAAATTGGCTGTCTCTTATTCCTCCAACTATAACCTCGGTCGAAGGAACCATCATTTTTTCAACTAGAACTCCTGTGATCTTCGCTGACGGTTCTCTCCTGTTGACTTCCGCAACCAGCTTTTCATATTCCGTCCTGAGGTCCTTCTCATTCCCGACGTTCAGGACGACTCCACCTACGTCCGATTTGTGTAGAATCTGAGGAGAAATGATCTTCAAAGCTACGGGATATCTAATTTCGTTTACCTTCTCAACGGCCTCATGCAAACGGATGACCACTTGGAATTTTGGTGTAGGGATGTGATGAAGGTTGCATATTCGGTAAGCCTCGTCTATCAGCAAGGAAGATCGTTCTTCCCTCAAAGCTTTCTGGATAATGAGTTCACATTCTTTCATTTCGAGCATCTTGCCAAGACTACTAGTCTACGGAATAGCTTCGGCGATACAGTTCCCAGATCTTGTGACTTTTGGCATAGCAGCTATATTACCTCTCTTGTGGAAAAAAAAGCGAGAACTCAGGGTGGTTGTACAAATGTTCTCGATCCGAGAATGTGACTACCTTGTCAGACCCAGAACTTGAGAAGTAGAATCGAGTTCGCCACTAGAGTCGTGAGAACTAGGACAACTATCCCTATCTTCGCAAACTCGACGAACGTGATTCTCACTCCCTTTGATCGAGCGAGACCTATTGCGATCACGTTTGAGGAAGCACCTATGATAGTTCCGTTTCCTCCGAGCCCAGTTCCAGCTGCGAGGGCCCACCAGAAAGGATAGACATTCAGTCCAGAAACGTTTCCGAGGGTTTTCAGGACCGGAATAAAGGCGGCGGCCAACGGGATGTTGTTGATGAAGGCTGACATCAGACTGAAACTCCAGAGTACCACGCTTATGCCGTAGACTGTGTTTGCCCCAGCGAAAGCCAAGATCCCTTGGGCAACTGTGTCCATCCAACCTGTCTTCTCGAGAGCACCTACAACAATGAAAAGTGATCCGAAGAAGAGCAGAGTGCTCCACTCGACGTCTCTCAATATGGCGGGCATCTTTCGTCCCCCGACGAAAAGAAGCACGGTGGCGGCGAGGAGTGCAACGGCGGTCGGATAGATGCCCACAATGTCCTGCAGACAGAAGAGTGTCACCGTGCATATGAGCGTAGCGAGGCCGATCCAGAGAAGCCGTCGATCAGAATTCATATCCGGCATCTTGAGCAGTGGCATGGATTCCTGCAGTGCTGACAAGGCATCCGCACCCTTCATGTTGTCTCGGAACTTATCCCATATGTAGGCAAGCGAGACGAAGAGAGCGAGGAGCGAAATCAAACCAAGGTTAGCCAGAAAATCGAGAAAGGAAAAGCCTGTCGCGGTCGCGATCATCATGTTAGGGGGATCCCCTATGAGAGTGGCGAGTCCTCCAATGTTAGATGCGAGAACCTCACTGAAGACGTATGGTTTTGGATCTAGCTTCAGCAACTCGGTTATCGCGATGGTTATTGTAACCATGAATAGGACTGTGGTCACGTTTGGCAGAATGGCGGAGAGGCCGCCTGTCATTAGAGTGAAGGCGATCAGGAGATGGGTTGGGCGATAACGACACAATCTCGCCACAGCAACTCCGAGCCATTGAAAGAAGTGAGCTTCACTCAAGGCTCCAACCATTATCATCGTACCGAAGAGTAGGCCGATCGCATTCATGTCAACATAGGAGATCATTTCCTCAGGTGTGAGGATCCCGAACGCCCATATCGCCGCAACCCCCGCCATGGTCGCGATGGTTGCCTCTCGATATTCTGTTGCAAGTAGAATGTAGGTCACTACGAAGATCAAGAGTGCGACTAGCTGCTCGCTTGCAATCTGCATCATGGTTCTCGGAACGATTGCTGGCATACAATCTAAGTGCGTACGTACTCGACGTACGTACTCTGCGTAAGTATTCCGGTTACCTGAATGATTATCGTGGAGTCCGTTCCAATACTGCTCATCGTTCATTCGCGCTTGGATATCTCATGAGAATGCTCTTCGAAAGCAGCTCTATTGACACCTTTCCATCGACTATGGCAAACGATATCTCTGTTTACGCGTCGCTCAGCATCATGATTGTCACAACGGGTCTCGCATACTATGTGCTCGCTAGGATTCTTCACTGGTCTGGCAACAAACCGTTTCCGAGAGTATTTCAGAGCTCAGCCTTCAACATTCTACTCGTGAGTTCGGTTATGGTGACTGCAATTCTCCTACTACTTGGTATCGACATAGTTGATATTTTGCGATGGCTGGAAAGTTCGTTGTGTGTGACCTTGTTGGGTACTATGTCCCAGTGGTCGCCGTCGGCCTAGCTAGTGCTATCATGCTCATAGTCGTCCGACGACTGCGGGCAGGTTAATCTAGGCCAAAACGTCTCAAGACTTCAGCAACTTTCTCGTACTCATTCACGAAGTCCCTACCTTTCCCCGTGCTGGCGAAGTCTCTTTGCATCTTTCGCATGGCCCAATAATGATCATCCACGATATGGTCCTGTAACGGCGGTTGCAGCTTCAGTCAAGAGCGCCACCAGGCCAGCAAGTCGGAATACGTTTGCCAAGGTGAAGGGCCAGAATCCGTGGTCCAGCGTCCAAAGCAAGAAGCTGTATTGTCCGAAGGCAAGAAGGATGAAGCCTGTCTGCACCAAGAAGTGCACCTTATGTGAGGACTGTTTCAGGGCCTGGAACGTCATGATTCACGAGGTCGAGATGTAGCGCGGGCGTTTCGTTCAGATAGTCGCTAGAGCTCCACTCTCTTGACGTAGACTTGCAGCGCCTCTGCTTGAACAATAAGCGACAGTATTGCTACACCGAATGTTATTGCGACTATGACGTCCTTGAACTCACTTTGTGGCAGAGACAGCGCCAGAGCAACCGAAACTGCTCCGCGTAGTCCCGCAAAGGTCAACACTCTTCTCCACAAGGGCGGCACTCTCTCACCAAGCAGGGTCGTGAATCCTACGATCGGGTATACGCTCAGCGCTCTGGCCATGAGTATCGCTAGGAAAGCGACCACAACGAATGGGAGATAGGTGACGAGCAACTCGAAGTCAGCTTTCAGACCTATGAGCAAGAAAGCGAAAGAGGCGGCCATGAAGGTCACCACTTCCCAGAATTTCGTCATAGTGGTTCGCGTTTCTTCTGACATGGCGGTTCGCATGGTTCGGTTTCCCATGTATAGGCCAGCGATGGCTACCGCTACAAGTCCTGACACTTGGAGGCTCTCAGCGAGGAGATACGAGCCGAACATGACCACGATTGTGAACGTAGTCTCCGCCATGGGTTCCGTGACTTGCCGGTAAAGAAGTTCCGCTACACCGGAAACGAGCAGCCCGACTATTGCCCCGCCCACGAAAGTGTACGCGAATAGGCTTGTGCTTTGAATGGGACTGAAGGTTAGAGATATTGCGACAGGATAGAGAATGACAGCCGTCGCGTCATTGAAATACGCCTCTGTCTCCAGAATCGTTGTCAGCCTTTCAGGGGCCCTCATTCTCCTCAATGCGCCGACAACAGAAACCGGATCCGTAGGTGCGATTATGATACCAAGCGTGAGTGCGATCGCTAGAGGCAAGCCTAACACAAGATACAGAACAAGACCGCTTACTAGAGCAGAGATCAGTACGCCGAAGATCGCAAGTGCCACGACTGTCTTTCGAACTGTCTTGAACACCTCGTAGCGGGTTCGCATTGCAGCTTCAAAGATTAGCGGAGGAACGACAAAGCCAAGCATCAAGTTCTTGTCGAGCGAGATGTTGCCGAGCCCGCCGCTAATGTTGAGAAAAGATAGAGCAATACCCATGACAATCAGTACGGTGATGTATGAGACCTTCATCTTCTCGCTAAGAATTGCGGCGGCAAACGAAAGGATGAAGACGAAGAATACGGCTGCCAATGGTGAAGTAACAAGGATATCAATTACCATTTTGTATCACAGACCAACCGTGGCGTTGTCAATCCAATCCGAAGCGTTTCAGAACTTCAGCAACTTTCTCATACTCAGACACGAAGTTCCTGCCTTTCTCCGTGCAGCCCAAAGTTTCGCCGTACTTAACGAGTCCCAGTGCCTTCATGTCCTCGAGATGTCCGCGGAAACGGTCTGACGGAAGATTAACCTCATTCTGGACTCTCGTGATTCTCACGGGGCCGTTGGATTCTTGTTTAATTATGGAGCATAGGATGTCGTAGAAAATCTTCGGACGGTATCGCGGACGGGCTTTCTTCGGTTCTTTGGCTCGGCCCAACATTCATCCTCCATGACGGGAGCCTGTGACTCCAGCTGCGGCTTCAATCAAGATCGCGACAAGACCAGCCAGCCGGAACAAGTTCGATAGTACAAACGACCAGAATCCCTGATCCAAAGTCCAGAGCAGGAGGCTGTACTGGCTGAAGGCAAGAAGGATGAAACCTGTTTGTACCAAGAAGTTCACTTCATGTGGACTTCGCTTCAGCGACTGGTTCAGGCTGAAGATGATGTAGCCCAATAGCCCTAGGTTGATGATATGGAGGGTCTGGTCTGTCACCGGATAAGCGGGAAGCGCTCCAAACGGCGGGACAACTTCCACAAGGATGACCACTACAATGCCTAGCACTGCGAGAGAGAAGAGCCAGCTGGATAGCGGCCCTGATGTACCCCTACGTCTTAGGAAATAGGTTCCCCCTATGAATGCAAATCCATAGGTTGTGGAGAACAAGTCAAGCCAGCGAGCGACATCCTTCACCGAAGGTGCTGCGGCGGATGCCGCGAAGAACAGGTAAGAAAGCGCTAGGAAACTGAATCCTATCGGAAGACCGAGTAGGTAGTCCCGTTGCGTCACTCTGAACGATCTGAGCATCAAGTAGGCTATGCTGAACGCTAGGCCTGCTGAGATCATGCTACTGTAGAAGAGTGGCGCAATTTCAACGTTCAGACTACACGCCTCGGCTCTCCTTAGGTCGAAGGTTGTTGTTAAGTCGTTTTCAGTCTAGGCAAGCTAGCTCCCTTGGAACTAGAGGACTCCAGCCTCCGCCTCGACTTCAAGAAGCCGGTCTTGGTTGAAGAGTACCATTGTACACACTCTGTTTGCAGCGAAATTGGTGTAGGATCTTTGCTGCAGAGCGGAGATGCAGACGTTTTCTACTGTCTCCGCACGAGTTCGAATTACTCGTAGGCTGCCTTGCCATGCTGGCTCATGTCGAGTCGGCGGACGACGGTTCAAATTGCGACGCCCGGATGAAGTGGCTCGTACACCATGAACGACGACGCCACCATACCCCAACACAGCTAGCTGAAACCTTCCGCAATTCAGTTTTCGCCTTCTTTGGAGATAGAGTTGTCATGTGTGTGAGTCAGGAACTCAAGCTTCAAGTAACATGGAGTACCATTGGTCTCTGCCAGCCTTGCCCACGGACATGTCGCTTCTAGTTGAGCTGGGGATCATTGCGGGTTCGGCTCTAGCGCTGAGTTTGGTTGCTTGGGCACTTCGCCTCCCCGCAGCGCTGGGGCAACTCATTGCGGGCATGATCATTGGACCATACGCCTTCAGACTCGTCACGAATCTCACTACCATCGAAGGAATGGCAGAGATTGGCATCGTCCTGCTTCTATTCATCATCGGACTCGAACTTGATCCAGCTAAACTTATGACTATGAAAGCAAGAGTCCTTGTCTTCTCACTCACGGAGATTACCATTTCTTTCGCTGCGGGACTACTTGCCGGTTTCATACTAGGATGGTCATTTCTCGAAAGTATCCTTCTCGCTTGGGTTACCGGTGTCAGTAGCACCGCTCTCGTGGCGAAGATGCTCTACGAACGTGGAGCCGCCACCGAGAGCTATGTACGTATGATTATGAGCGCGTTGATCATCGAGGACATACTCGCAGTCATCGTTTTGTCCCTCCTGCCAAGTCTCGCGTCAGGTGGCTCCACAGTATGGTCGGGGATGGGTGCGTGGGTCATGCGCGGCATTCTGTTGATTGGTCTCATATTCATCTTGGGAGTCTACGTAGCTCCCCGCGTGATCGATAGGATTAGTCAGCTTGATATGGATCTGGATGAGGCGGGATTCCTTCTGTCGATAAGTCTCGGATTTGCCATGGCAGTCTTGTCCTCCCTGCTAGGGTTCTCTGCCGCGACAGGTGCATTTCTGATGGGGCTCACCATTCGTGGAAAACGGGCAAAGTTTGTGCATGACAAGATACGCCCAATTCGCGATCTGTTCCTCGTTATCTTCTTCGTTTCGATGGGCATGCTTGTCGATCCGTCACAATTCCTCAACGCCAGCGTTGTCTTGCCTGTTCTTGGGTTGGCATTATTCGGAAAATACTCAGGTTCCTACTTAGGGATGATTCTGTCGGCGAGACGGCAAGACGCAAATGAGGTTGCGATTGGAATGACTCCACGTGGAGAATTCAGTTTTATCATTGCGCGTGAGGCGTTTTCCACCGGTGCTGCGAGAGCGCTCATCTACCCAGTTGCAGGAACTGTCGTCATCGCGACAACCTTGGTCACAGCGCTTGCGCAGATCCCGAGAAAGAGACGCTAGAGACAATCCTTGGACTGGATGATAAGGCCAACGAATCCTTGGAAGTAATCGGAAGGAAAGACTAGGAATGGTTTCCGTGGAGGAGGTCATCAGGAGACTGGAGGCCAAGGCCGGACCTGATCAGCTGGAAGGAATGGCGCGGTTCGGGATGGTCACCGAGAGGAGATTGGGCGTATCGATCCCTAACATGCGACAGATGTCGAAGGAGCTAGGAAAGGATCACAAACTCGCGATTCAGCTGTGGGAGACGGGTATACCTGAAGCGAGGATCCTGGCGTCGATGGTTGACGAGCCTGACAAGTTGTCGGAGGCTCAGATGGAGGATTGGGTGAGAGATATCAATTCTTGGGACGTATGTGATCAAGTATGCCAGAACCTCTTCGAGAAAGGCCCTCTCGCTTGGAAGAAGGTCATGGATTGGTCCGAACGAGAAGAGGAGTTCACCAAAAGGACGGCTTATGCTCTATTAGCCTGCTTGGCGTGGCATGACAAGGACGCAAAGGACGTCGAATTCATCAAGCTACTCCCAGTGGTGAAACGGGGAGCGACGGACAAGCGTAATTTCGTGAAGAAGGCTGTGAGCTGGGCGTTGAGGAACATCGGGAAAAGAAACTTGAATCTGAACAAGGCTGCCATGAGGACTGCCAAGGAGATGCTGCAAATTGATTCAAGCACAGCCCGATGGGTCGCCTCGGATGCGATGAAGGAACTCAGTAGCGCTCCTGTCCGGAGAAGGCTGAGAAAGAAGAAACACTAGTCCTCATGCCGATCGTTGCGGCAACACCAAGCAGACATGCACGCGAGATAGAGATGCCTATGCAGCTTCTGTTTGTAGGGTCTTCTTGACGCCGAGAACGATTTCGAGAGGGACGTCTTTCCTAGTCGTAATCACGACGATTCTATCCTTTACCTTGAATCCGTGCACATTGAGTTTCTCATAGCCAAGGGAAAGGGTCTCCGACTTGCCGAAATATGTCTCCATCTGAACAACGATTCCCTGGATAACCGCCGCCCATAATCCCGCGAAACTAGCCACGGCTTCTTTCGACATTAGTGGTTTCCCAAGCATCCTTGACTCAAGGATCTCTCCGTCAAGTTTCGTGACCATTGCGAATCCAATCCTCCTGTCCATGGCAAGAATCTTGTCGCAAAGTGCACTCGTTCTTCATTCCCCCTGCTCAACTTAGAGCAGTGCGAATCAATATATGATTTGGCAGTCTGGGTCACACACGGTCACGCTGGAGATTACGTTGCCTGGACCGTAGGCGCTTGACCATTCAATCTAGCGTGAGGCTCATTCTCTTGGCCGCCTCCATTCTCGCACAGTCAACACAAAGGCCGCTCTCAGAAAGCAATCCCGCTGAGAAGACAAGGCTGCCGCATTTCTTGCATGTTGCTAGAAGTGTCATCACTACGAACTTCATGATCACTAGCCATGCTGCCAGCTATAAACAAGAGATCAAACATCTTGTTCTAGCCAGTCAATCGTCTCAGAATGGACTTATTCCAGAGGAATTGCAGAAAGCCGTGAAGGTACGTCAGTTGAAGATACATTGGCTATTCTAAGGTGTTTCATATTCAGAGGGAACAGAAAGAATTGTCCGCCGGTGTGAACCGAGACCTTATGAGCCTCGCCGACCTATGTCCGCTTATGGCAAGGATCAATGCGGTCGTTCGCCGACACGACAGAAGACCAGGTGGGATTCACACTTACGAGACCAGCGACGAGATCGCCCACTCGTGGCAGCTTCTTACTCGAGAGCAGCAAGTCAGCTTGAATGATCAAGCTGCGAAGAACCATGAAGACCTGCCAGTACTTCTTGAAAGGTTGCTCAAAGAGCGAAGACTATAGCCCAATTGGAAGCTGTACGCGTCAGCAGGAACGATCTTGGGCAACTGTCGATCGTGAACGCATGTAGCGCGTCGTAAGCAATAACAATCTTGAAGAATGTCTGCCAAACATTGTTGGTCGAATCTCATATGAACGTCAACATTCCGGAGAAGATATTCCTCACAAAAGGTGTGGGTACCCACAAAGAGAGACTGGCAAGTTTCGAATTGGCTCTTCGCGACGCGGGCATGGCCTCCTGCAACCTAGTCTACGTGTCAAGCATCGTGCCTCCCGACTGCGCCGTGTTGTCGAGGAACGAGGGCTTGGCGCTTTTGAAACCCGGCCAGATACTGTACTGCGTAATGGGCCGAATTGACACGAATGAACCGAATAGGCTAATGGCCGCAGCCATTGGAATGGCACTTCCATACGACAGAACAGTGTATGGTTACCTTTCTGAACACACGTCGTATGGCCAGACGCAGGAGAAAGCTGGTGACTACGCCGAAGATCTGGCTGCTTCAATGCTTGCATCGACACTCGGCGTACCGTTTGACCTTGACAACGCTTGGGACATTAAGGAGGAGATATGGAACATATCAGGCAAGAGGGTCACTACCAGAAACGTCTGCCAATCGGCAGAAGGCCACAAAGATGGACTGTGGACGACAGCAATCGCCACCGCCATAATGATCTAACCCAAAAGCCTAAGTGGGTAACCTAGTTCAAACGGACACGAGAAAACGTTCACATTCTCTTCGATACCCAGTACGGCTCTGCCGGGCGGGGGTATGTCATGCAATGGATAACGAGGGCTGGCGCCTCAAATCATAAATCGTGAAACGCCACTCTCTCGCTGTGGAGAAAATGTCAGTTTCGCCTCAAAGACGAGTTGAACACGAGCTTCAACAACTACTGCTTCATGTTGAACAACACGAGTCACACGACATGGAGAAACGACTCAGAATCCAACAATTGCTAGATGATGTCAGATCGTCCGATCCCAAACGAGTGCAGAGGGCTAAGAGGATAGCCAAGCAAGACTATCGCATACCAAGTGAAGCGTAGAGAACCAATTTGTGCGGGCGGGCCCTCGTGTCTAGGGCTCCTGTGCGCACATATGACTGTTGAGGCCTAACGGTGTTGGTTCTTGCGTCATCTACTGCGTTTGTAATCTCTTTCGAGTGCCGCTATGTACTTGTCCCAGACTTCGTTCGTTTCTTTCGTGTCTTTTTCTTTGGTGGGTGCATTAGCGATTTTGTATTTTGTCTTGAATGTGATCTCCAATTTCGTCTTTCTGAGACCGAGGCTCGTCAAGTGGTAGTCGCCGATCTCATCGTTTTCCTGTCCAGCCAAGTCCAAGTGCCAAGCGTTAGGCGGCTTGAGTGTCACGATGCGGACGGAGCTGCTTGTCTTCCCCCGTCGTCTGGAGGTGGACATGTAGATTACCCGCTGCTTCGTCTTCTGCAGAATGATTCTCTTCGTCTTCGAACCCCAGATCTTGGGGTCGTCCTCTCTATAATCAACACACCAATTGTAGACGAACTTGAGAGGAGCGTTGATCACTTTTGTAACATGATAAGTGTGCCTTGTGCCCAACAGTTGATTTCCCACCACACTTTTTCAACGGCAGTGGCAGTATTCTTGTGCTGCGTAGCAGCCTGAGCACACTTTTCCTAACAGTGGATCGTACCGTAGGCGTCTGCCACATTTGACGCATTGCATCTGCTCATAGAGCTTTCTAGCACGAGCGTCTTGCATAGCTATCACACGGAACATGTGCATGGCGACGGTATTGAGGCTTTGCCAGTCCTGATCCTGATTCTACCTGCTCATTGACCAAGCCATCACTATTATGAAGATGACGAAAAGGATGAGCGCCCATACGAGGGCCCAGAGGGGGTTTATCGGCAAGCCGCGACGAGATGGAGATTGCTGCATTAGTCTCCACAACCCAACATAATCCAACACGTTACACAATAGTGTTACGACATTGTGAAGGGGGATCTTGGTATGACCCATGAAGGCACTGTGTCGACACGGAAATCGAATCAGGAGCTTATGGCACCCTTGGCGCGCACATGCACGAGAATAATCGTCTCTTCTAATGTTCCTCGTTCACTTGAAGACAGGATAAATAGCTAAGACACCAAAGAGTGCACGCGAGACAAATGGATGAAACAGGGGCATTCTCGAAAGAGGTTCTGAGCCTACCCGTAGAGACAAACATGAGATCTGCTCCGCCAACGGCCTCCCCTACAGACACAGCCTCAACAATAATGGATTTGATGACAAAGGAAAATGTCGGATCCATAGTTGTTGTCGAAAACGACCAACCGGTGGGCATAATCACTGAGAAAGATGTGTTGCAGAAAGTCATCAGTCCTGGGAAAAACCTAGACGTAACGCTTGCCAAGGATGTAATGTCCAAACCTCTCGTGACGATCGACGCCGAACGAACGATAGCAGATGCCTTGGAAACGTTGCGTAGACACAGGATCAGAAGGCTGATCATTACTAGAGAGGGCGCACTCGTTGGGCTCACAACGGAAAGGAGACTGCTAGAGGTCGCCCACGGCTTCTACGTGATGAAAGGCCCTCAACCTCTACAGATGATGAATGGTCATGAGCTCCATAAGATAAGAGTCATGTATGTGAGCACATATCCACCTCGCGAATGCGGGATAGCTGCGTACACCAAACATTTGGTCGACGCAATCTCCACGTTTTGTGCACGAGCCGTGACATCCCCAGCTGTCATCGCAGTCAACGACAGAGGCGGACTCTATGACTACGAGATTCGAGTGAAGTCCCAGATCGACGCAAATGACATCCAATCCTACGAGAAAGCCGCTCAGTACATCAATGATTCTGATGCGGATGTTGTGAATCTGCAGCATGAGTATGGCATATTTGGCGGAGAATGGGGCGAGTATGTCACAGGTCTTCTGCAAAGAATTGAGAAACCAGTTGTCACCACTCTGCACACAATTCTTGAGAAGCCGGTTCCCGACGCAAAAAGTGTGCTGGAACGAATTCTTGAACATAGTGATTCTGTCGTTGTAATGGCTCAGGCTGGAATAGGAATACTGGAACAACTCTATGGAGGTCATGCAGATAGGATCCGATACATACCTCACGGATGCCCAAATGTTCCCTACATTGGAACTGCAATGACGAAGAGAAGCTTGGGGTTGAAGGAGCGAGTTGTCCTATCGACTTTTGGGTTGCTCAGTCGCGGAAAGGGAATAGAATACGTGATAAACGCGCTCCCACAGGTAGTGAGAGAGCATCCATCCGTTCTGTATCTAATCATCGGGGAAACGCATCCGGAAGTCCGGAAACGGGAAGGCGAATCGTACCGACAACTCCTCCTTGATCTGGTCGAGTCACTAGGGTTGGAGAAGAATGTCAGATTTGTGAACCGGTTCCTAGCGGAAAACGAGTTGATCAGATATCTTCAGGCGACCGATGTCTATGTTCTTCCATACCCGAGTCGGGAACAGATCAGCAGTGGAACACTCTCATACGCTTTGAGCACAGGCAGAGCCATTGTTACAACCCCGTTTCTTCACGCCGAAGAGGTGATAGCCAATGGTGCGGCCTTGGAATGCGAGTTCAAGGATCCGAATTCCATTGCTAAATCCGTGAATATGCTGCTCAAAGATGATCAGATTCAACAGAAATTCGCTAGAACTGCCTATGAGTACAGCAGAGCCATGATATGGCCGAACGTGGCCATGAGTTACGTCAACGTATTTTACCATGCCCTCGGCCTCTGAAGCCCGTGATGAAGCAGCCTATCATAACTCGACTGGCGAAAGCGTATGCCAGAATACGTAGGAATGCGTTGAATGCAATGGTGAGAGCAACTGCAGCAGCTGCCGGTTAACTTGGCTCACTTCAGAGCTCTGAACGATCGAGTGGGAATCATACAGTTCGCCCCACGTGCCATACCTGATGTCACGTCGGGGTACACGACCGATGATGTCGCACGCGCTCTCGTTCTCGTTTGCCGTGCCTCGGGCATAATGGATCGTTCGGAACGAATGGCATTGGCGCGTAAGTATGTCGCTTTCCTCGACAAAATGCGAGGCCCAGATGGACGCTGGAGCAATGAAACGAGTGAGACTGGCAGCGTCAGCGACTCGCCTTCAAACAGGGATCATCTGGGGCGTGCTGCTTGGGCGGCAGGTGCATACGCAGTTTCCGATCTCTGCTCTGACCCGAGATGGGGGCACAACATCCTGAAGGCTGGGCTTCAGTGGATACTGGATGCAACATCCCCAAGAGCCAAAGCCTATTTTCTTCTCGGGATAAGCGAGCTTCTCAAGACGAAGCCTGACTCACAGCTCCGTGACGGTGCGACGAAGCTCGCGAACCAACTGCTCGGCTGGTACGAAGCAGTCAGCCGGCCGGGTTGGAAGTGGTTCGAGGAGAGCTTAACATATGATAACGCTAGACTCCCCGAAAGTCTAGCAGCGCATCATGAGATCAGTGGAGACTCGGCATGCTTGAAGGTCGCTTCTGAATCTCTGGATTTCCTAATGAGTGTTCAGACTGTTGATGGCGTGTTCGCTCCGGTCGGTAACAAAGGTTGGTATCGAGTCGGCGGGGACAGGGCGCTCTACGATCAGCAGCCAGTGGATGCAGGTGCAACTGTTGAAGCGTGCAATAGGCTGTATCGCGTGACAGGAGAAACACGTTACCGAAACTGGGCGTCACTTGCTCTTTCTTGGTACAGCGGTTCCAATCTCAAGCGACTGGCAGTATACGATTCGAGGACCGGTGGATGCTATGATGGCCTCATAGAGGAGGGAGTGAACCTCAATCTGGGGGCTGAATCGATACTCTCGTATTTGCTCGCCATCACGAGCTTCTCAAGGGACTGATCTCAGCTGTAACCTTCTAAGACCTCTGTGAGCAATTTCATCGGGACACTTGCGACACAGCAGACTCTGTCTGCTCCGCCGTAGAAGACTTTGAGTTCATCCTTTATCACGACTGCTCCTTCCGGGAAGACTACATTGGGCACGACTCCAACTCTCTCGAACTCCTCCTCCGGTTCTAGGATAGGTTCTGGAGTTCGAGCGATCACTCGGCGAGGGTCTTCGAGATCGAGGAGGGCTGCCCCTGCATGGTACACATCGTGAGAATCCACGCCGTGATAGATGACTAACCACCCGGCCTCGGTTCGGATGGGTGGCGGGCCAATTCCAACTTTCTTCTCTTCCCACTCCCGCAGCGGCTTCATGATAGTGTTCGCCTCTATGTGGTTCAGGTAGTCCTTCCAGTATGGGTTTGATGTCTCCATCTGCTCGATGCTGTCTAAGAACGCTAGCTCGATGTTCGGTGCTATTCTGTGGACAATAGTGACGTGCCCGTCTATGAGTTCAGGGAAGAGGGCGCAGTCCTTGTCGTCGCAGTCCGGACCTATCAATCCGTAGCGTTTGAAGTTCCTGAAATCAGTTGTCGAGGCCAAGGCGATTCGTGGGCCTTGTCGCGAATACGCCGTGTAGAAAACGTAGTATGTTCCGTCGAAAGCTGTGATGCGTGGATCTTCACAGCCCCATTCTTCCCAGGGGCCAGCCTGGGAGAGGACAGATTCCGTGGATCGGTCTGTGATCGTTTCCCCATCTATTGTTGCGGCATAGCCAAGTGACGAGATGCAGTGTTCGTCGACGGCCCTGTAGAGTATGTGAGTGATTCCGTCGTTCCTCACGGCGCCGGGGTTGAAGGTCGCCATGCTTTCCCATGCCATCTCGGGTCTTGGTTCAATGATCGGATTGTTAGGGCTCCGGGTCAGCTTGGCTCTCATCTCACTCGACACCATGATACTCTAGGGCGCAGACCGAGCACCGCATGAGGGGCCACTTTAAGGTTTGCCGCCATTCTCAGACTCGACGCCTAGCCCACGAACACGATCCATGCGGTCAAAGAAGCAGCCCATTAGGCTCTCCCTTCTCGTGAGCAGCTAATCCTCTTTGGTGGGTCTCCTTATGCGCACGCACAAGAATCACGGCCGTTCCTAACTAGTTCTCGAAAGAAATAGCTCGTTTAGAAGTAACCGTCCTCTAACAGGTCGGCTCGTTAAGTCGAGCACCAGAGCGCACTTGCGAGTGACCGACAAACTATTCCACCCGTGCATTGCCTAGTTACATGTGCAAGCGAATGTCACGCAAGGCAATCATCGTGGTTCCATTTGCAGTCTTGACCGTTATTGCAGTGTTTTTCACATTGGCGTACTTGGTTACGGTTTGGTTCCGAATACCCCAAGAGCTTGGCTTTCCGCTTCCTGTGCGTTTCATTGGTCTACTGCTACTTCTGTCAGGCTTCGTTTTTCTTGGCTGGCTCCTCAGATTCAGGAAACCTGTGGACATCCTCATCTCGACATACGTGACATTCTCGAAGGCGGCAAGGGGCCGAGCAAGTTTAGACGAGCGGTCAGGCAGGACCGAGTCTCTAGTTGTCCGAGGCCCCTACAGGTACGTTAGGCACCCATTGTATTCCGATGTTGTCTTACTGCTTCTTGGTTGGTGGCTCTTGCTTGACTTCAGCTTTCTACTCATCTCAGCATTGTTTCTACTGTTGTGGTTCAGTTTTGTGGTAACCCGGTTCGAGGAGAGAGAACTCAAAGCCCTTTTCGGCAACGATTATGAGAAGTATGCAAGTCGGGTTCCAAGGATCATTCCTTTCACCAGTGAGCTGGGCAGATTTCTAGGGCATCTTGGAAGTCGTCAGAAGTCAACATAGGGCAATAGCGCAACCTGAGAACTACGTGAGGAAGCGCGGTCAAGCGAAGCCGTCTATTGCGTGGCATTGGCGGTTTTGTCGACGATACCCCACAGTTCCTCCTCAAGCGTCCCGCCATACTGAGGCTTCTCAACGTAGCGCCCAATTTCTCGCCAAGACTTGTCATGAACAACTATCGCGGGGATTCGCAATACACGCATCTCTTCCGCTATGTCCCTGTTCTCGTCGAAATCGACTACCTTCGCAAGGATGTTACTGTTTTTTGTTTCGATAAGGAGTTTCGCCAGGCTCGGTATCTGCGCTCTGCATTCACCGTTCCATTCAGCTGAGAAGACCACCATGAAGAGCCGTGAATTGATCATGGAGAACTTCTCAACTATGTCTGGTTTCGGTTGGTATTCCTGGACTCGACGTTTCATTGTCTGTTTACTGCTCGGATTTCTCACGGTGTTTATGTAGTCGAAGATGTCTTGGCCGATCTTCATCGCCATCAAGAATTCGTCAACTC
>CAZRNA010000001.1:0-102447 GCA_964601325.1 uncultured Candidatus Bathyarchaeia archaeon | reverse complement strand
TGAACTGTCTTGTAGAGAAGCCCCTTGCAATAACGGTGCAAGCGTGCAACGCGATGATAGAGGAATCCAAAAAGCACAATGTCAAGGTGGCGGTCGCAGAGAACTACAGGAGGGATCCCTGCAACCGTCTGGCGAAATCACTGATCCGAAATGAGGTATTGGGGAAGCCCTTGCACATGCTACAGCTGTCCGTCGGCGGAGGCGACAATTTGCTGTTGTCAACGTGGCGGCACAAGAAGAGCGGAGTAATCTCTCTTGACATGGGCGTGCACTATACCGATCTGATTTACTATTTCCTGGGTCTGCCCAAGATGGTCGTCGGAACAGCTTCTATGCTCAGAAACTTCCGCTACAAGCGAGATATGGTCAACAACAAGGCGAGCAAAAGTGCTACCGTTGAATGCGAAACGGAGGATCTTCTCGACGCGCTCTATTCGTATGAAGGCCGCACATCTGCAAAGTTGTACCTGAACTCCGGCGCAGCCGGGCAAGGTCTATGGTACAGGATAGTGTACTGCGAAGATGGTAGCATTCTAGTTCCGATGGACAGGACAGGAGAAACAGTCAAGGCGATTCGTGCTCACGACGCCGACTACCTCAGCTTGAATCCCGCGCAGATATGGCTGGGCGCTCCGTACAACGAAGAGGAATCTGAGACGATGATCGACACAGTTTTGGATGAGACATACGATGACTATACCAAGACGTTCTTCCCAAAGATAAGAAACGGCTACGGCATGAGCTTCGAGGAAGTTGACAGGAAACTAATAGCACTCGAATTGCTCGATTTCATAGACTCTGTGCGAGACAACAGACGTCCCGAAACTGAGGCATACGACGGGATGATAGCGGTGGCTTTGATCTACTCAGCGTTGGAATCTTCATTCTCAGGAGAAGCAGTGAACCTGAATGATGTAATGAACATGAAGATTCAGGACTACCAGAATCAGATAAACGTGGAGCTGGCCCATTCGTGAAGCTTGTATCTTTCGGGGCAAAGTCACGCGTTCTTGCTCATTAGTCGGGATTGTTTGTGAATCGACTCGCCAAGGAATCGGCGAAAGCCCTCTAACGCTCAGTTGACGACTTTGAATTTTCGGATCCTCCTAGAAGCTGCTCCTTGTTATGCTCGTGAAAGAGACAACAGCCTTACATCGTTGGATTGCATGAACTGGGTAAACTGAACGGCCGGGTGACAGGTTCTTGGTATCTCCTACGAGGAAAGTGAACTGGGGAGTTCTTGGCACCGCGCGAATTGCGCTTAGGGCTGTCATTCCGGCGATTCGGCAGAGTAGGAATGGTCGGGTCGTCGCGATAGCGAGCCGTGATGGTACCAAGGCTCGTGAAACCGCAAAAGCGCTTGGGATTCAGGAGAGCTATGGAAGTTACGAGAAGTTGCTGGAATCACCCAACGTGGATGCGGTGTATATTCCCTTGCCGAACAATCTGCATCGGGAATGGACGATCCGCGCGGCCGAGATGAGCAAACACGTGCTCTGTGAGAAGCCGATGGCTTTGAATGCGGACGAATGTGCGAAGATGATCTCGTCTTGCAGGCGGCACGAGGTGTGGCTGATGGAGGCTTTCATGTACAGATTCCATCCTCAGATAGTCAAATTGAAGGAGATGATCGACGCGGGCGATGTCGGAACGATCTCTGCTATTCGAACTGACTTCAGAACAGGACTACAAGACCTTGAGGATATTCGATATCAGAAGGAGTTGGGCGGGGGAGCATTGATGGACGTCGGCTGCTACTGCGTCAACATCGCACGCCTACTGACGGGGCGAGAGCCAACCTACGTGAAAGGAATAGCACGTCTCAACGAACAGAAGGGTGTAGACGAAGGGTTCATCGGAATGATACGGTTCCCCGAATCGGAACTTGGAGTGTTCGATTGTGCATTTCGAAGCGTGAACCATCAAACCGTTGAGGTAGTTGGTGACAACGTCACCCTTGAACTACCGGCCCCGTTTCTGCCCGGCGACTCGCCCGTCATCTTGAGGCATGGCGAAGGAACCCAGACTATCGTTTGCGAAACCGCTAATCATTATAGGTTGATGGTGGAAGACTTCGCCGACTCTGTGTTGAACGACCGCGAGCCGCGCTATCGTTTGAGCGAAAGTCTGAACAACATGATGACAATAGATATGCTCTACGAGTCCGCGCGGAGCACGTTGTAGCATTCCGGCGGGCCCACTTCGGCAGACGTTCTCAAATTCCCTTAAAGTGATCTATTACGAATGGGAAAGTCCAGACAATCCCCGTTAAGATGCGGTCTTTCCCAAGGGAGATGATATCAAGGTTACTTCGAATTTCCTGAGCGGGGTTGGTCTCCTCAATCAAGCGATTCAGAGGACAACGGCTTATATCAGGTGGCACGATTCTGGAAGCGGGGTACCATGTTGGAACTTGCATGTGCGCTCCATCTTTCCCACGCACACTTAGGAATCCCGAAGGCAGCTAGTCTTGTTGCGGAAACGGGCTTCGACGCATTAGAGATCTCACCTTGGATTCCGAGGAGACTGAGTCGCGCCGACATCAACAGTCTACAGAGATCGTTGCAGAGAAATGGTTTGGCATTCTCCGGGTTCACTTCCCTCTATCCGCCTGAGATGATATTGGCGTCACCATCCGGCGCGTCCCGAAGGAGGAATATCCTTTACACCAAACGACTCATCGAGCTAACGCGAAGCCTCGGGGGGAAGCTTCTGGTGTGGGGAAGCGGCCGGTCAAGGAACATCCCAAGGGATGTGCCATTCAGAAAAGGCCAAGGTTGGCTTGTCGAGCTGCTGAAAGCGTCAGGAGATCTGGCCGATCAAGTGGATGTGAAGATCGCGGTAGAGCCCCTGAATCGATTTGAGAGCACGATCATCCACAATATGAGTGAAGCTCTCTCGTTGGCGCAGTTGGTGAATCGGAGGAGCGTGGGCGTGGTGTACGACACGTTTCACACTAACCTCGAAGAAGATTCCTTCACTAAGCCGATCCTGCTTGCTAGCCAACGGCTTGCGGCCGTGCACATCTCCGACTGTAACAGAAAGATTCCGGGGAGAGGCCACATAGATTTTCGGCCAATATTCGATGCCTTGAGGAAGGTAGGGTACGACGGATACGTGACACTCGAGGCAATCTTGAGCCGCAATCCTCGTCAAGAGTTGGTGGCTGCCCAGAAGTACATGCAGAATATGATCGACTGAAGGGATACTGAGGGGATCAGCGCTCCGATCGTGTAGCCTCATGCTTACTGTTTTCTCCTCTCTTGGCTTTCGATGACGAAGGAAATGTTCAAGGCCGAGCTTCGAAGCCACTTCAGTCGATTATTAGGCTGCGATTCGCCTCTCAACGCCCTCCGTGTTTGATCACGGACTGTGTTTGTGAGAATATGGGACCGCAGCTTCCCGATTCCAAGTATTCGATACCGTCAGGTTTCTTTCTTTTCGACCAGCTCGAAGATCACGCCCGTTTCCTTCTCAGTGTCCAGGTATGCCCATTTTACTCCAGTTCTGTTTCCACTTTGAATCACATTGAACCCTCTAGCCTTCATATCGCTGACGCTCTGCTCCATATTTTCGGCTCTAATCGCCACATGGTGCAGTCCGTAGCCTTTTCGCTCAGCGTACTCATCGTAGATTGTCTCACCAGAGAGAGGTTGCATGAGCTCAACCTGTATCGGCCCGGCCTTCGCCAGCGCTATTCTAATCTTGAATCTCGCGGGCTTCCCGTGGAAAGTTAGGTCACGGTATTCGGGTTCGAGAATCTGAAATGGGCCGATCCCGATCAGTTTCTCCAGCTTCCTCGCGGTCTCCTCCACGTCCCTGACAAGGATACCAACTTGGATAATCTCCACACTCTTTGAAGATGTCTGCAAATGCGACCACCACTGCCCAATGGCTGATGGTCGGCACTATAAGCAGTTAATGATATCAAAGTTTCAAGTGAAACCAGAGGATGCGAGAAAGCAATACCTGACGGTGGCCGCGCAGGCCTGCGACAGGTTCAAGTGTTCTACAAAGTCCTCGTCGAACAGAGAGCTTTCAATGAGAGCTCGTGAAGTGCATTACGCGTTAGAATAGGTGATAGGGGGAGAGAAAGAGTTAAGATCTGAGAAGCTGCCGATCTGGCATTGGACTCGAAGAAGGCCTAACCGAGATGGTTGAAGTAGTTCTGGATTCGGTGTCTAAATTCTTCGGAGATGTGAAAGCGGTCGATGGCGTCAGCTTGAAGGTTCTGGATAAGGAGTTTCTCACGCTCCTTGGACCTTCAGGTTGCGGAAAGACGACAACGCTACGGTTAATCGCGGGACTCGAAGAGCTCAGCGGAGGAGACATCTACATTGGAGATAGGAAGGTGAATGATCTTGCTCCGAGAGACCGCAACATAGCGATGGTCTTCCAGAGCTACGCTCTCTATCCTCACATGTCAGTCTTCGACAATATGGCGTTCCCGCTGAAGGTTCGCAAAGTAGCCAAGTCGGAGCTGGATAAGCGAGTCAGGCAGAGCGCGGAGCTTCTAGGAATCTCGGAGCTTCTGAAGCGGAAGCCGAAGGAGCTTAGCGGAGGCCAGAGGCAACGCGTTGCGCTTGGAAGAGCCATCGTGAGAAACCCCGACGTCTTCTTGATGGATGAGCCCCTATCGAACTTGGATGCGAAGATGCGAGTCTACATGAGAGCCGAGCTGAAGCGTCTTCAGAAGAAGCTCGGGACCACACTGATCTATGTCACTCACGACCAGGTCGAGGCGATGACCATGTCCGACAGGGTCGCCGTCATGAACGACGGGAAACTGCAGCAGCTTGACATGCCCGAGACAGTTTACCAGCACCCGAACAATATTTGGGTGGCAGGCTTCATCGGAAGTCCCGCCATGAACTTCTTCGACTGCACATTCAAAAGTCGCGGTGGCGGCGGGCTTCTAGACGCGGGCGAGTTCTCGATAGAGGTCGGGGCTGATGTCGCCGAAGTGGTTCGGAAGAACGCCTCAGGGCCGGAAGTCATTCTAGGCATCAGGCCGGAAGACATCGCCGTTACGAAGAAGCGGCAGCCCGGCTCAATCGAGGCGTCCGTATACGTTGTCGAGCCGATAGGTGACAGCGTGATCGTCGACGCGAACGTTGGAGAGAACCTGGTCAAGGCAAGGGCTGACGCGTCCTTCATGGCTGAGATCGAAGAAAAGGTCCACTTAACCTTCAATCAAGGCAAGATCCACGTCTTCGACAAGAAACAACAGACCGCAATTCTCTAGCCTTTCACGAGGCAGGCTAGTTTCGTCAATTACAACCAAGTCCCAACGGCCCCGCCATATCGTATTCATGGCGAGTACACTCAGCATCAAAAATAAGAGAAAGGAAAAGACGGGTTGTTCCCCAGAGCAAGCTTACGCTTTGTCTTTCAAGGCGTCAAGGAATCTTCCGAGTTTAATCAAAACGTAGAAGACACCCACAGTCACCAGAAGAATTGAAACCGCCGTGATCGCTCCGAAGATGAATGAATCGGCCATCATCATGCCTGAGCCCTGCTGAGAGAATCCTGGCGCTGCTTGCAGAACGGAGTTGAGAGCACTCATTTCTATTTCTCACCTCTTGAGCGAGGATTTGGTGGCCGAATATTAGCGGTTTTTTCAGAATTCTTCTCAACTCTCTTCAGAATTCAAGAGAGTAAAACCGATGTAGGTGGGGTCTCCTGGGGGAGCAGGATGAACACGCTAGGCACGTCGAGCGTGTTTCTTCCAGTCGCTCATGGCTAGTCCAGACCATGACGGGAAATCAATGCTCTCGAACAAACATCTCCTGCGCAAGATCACGTCTGTGGGGTCATAGCTTCGCATGAAATTGACTTGAGCTTTTGTCGGAGGTTCGACAGTTGCTATGTGCTCGGCCACGCGTAGGTTCCAGCTGATCTCTTTCTTGACTTCTTCCACGCTCACGCCGGGGTAAAGGTGGCTCAGGTACATCTCTTTCGTATCTTCGTCGAATCTGAAGATCGCTCTATCCGTTATTACGGCCACAGGCCCTCCGCCCTTCAGTCCCGTTTTTCGTCGTGATTCGTAGCCACCAACATGTCCGGGAGACGTTACGTAGTCCACACGAGGCACAAAGCGTCGTTTCTCCAGTCTGGCCATGATCAACAGGCGCCCGGCAGATGAGGCGATGTCATTTGCTCCGCCGCTGCCTGGTAGTCGGGTCTTGGGATTCTCGTAGGTGCCGTTTTCCAGAATTACGGTTGAATTGACGTTGCCGTACTTGTCGACTTGGGCGCTTCCGATTATCCCTATGTCGCAGTAACCGCGCTGGAGGTCGCTGAACGTGCGCCATGAGCTCGTTATGTATGGCGCTCCGAGGCCTAGCACGCTGTCGCCAACGTCGGTGCATGCCACGGGTGGGTGACTGCCAAGATAGCCGCCCTCGAACATGAGCACTGCGTTCGGGGCGTGCGAATGAATTGCAAGGAATCCCGCGATCATGGGGATTCCAATTCCAACGAAAACCTTGTCGCCATCCTTGATTTCCTTCGCGGCAAGAACTGCCATGAGTTCGGCTAAGCTGTAGTCCTTCGCCTTTCCTTCGCTTGACATGTGATCACGCCTAGACTGGAATTCTATTGATCGCTCGCTCCATCTTTGCGAGCTTCAAGAGTCTCTCTTTGCCCACTTTTCTGCAGTAATCGCTCTGGTCTTCACAGCTCAGAATCCATTCATCGATCCACTTCAAGAAACCGGGCCGCGTTTGGTTGCTCTTCGCGTAATCTCTTTGGAATATGATATCATGATAGTAGTACCCGTAGCAGGACCACGGATGGCTACCGTAGGGAACCTTGACCACAGCGTCCACACAATAGGAAGGCAGGGCCGTCATGTTAGGGATCTTCAGGATGGCTTCTTCTCTCACAATTTCCTCACAGGTTACAACAGCATGTTTGGCAGCCCTTGCCTTGTTCTCATCGTTCGCCAAATGCCCCCAAATCTGTGCGTTTCCCTGCCTGTCGGCACGCTGCACATGAATGATTGCCACGTCCGGTGATGCCGCGGGAACAAGTGCGATCGGTCCGCCTTCGTACGGATCGTTGATTATCTTGATTCTCCGGTTGTGCCTCGGTATGTCGGAACCAAGTAGAGATCGAGTTGGCAAGAATGGCACGTTCATTGCTCCTGCCATGAATCTTAGGCTGGCAGCATAGTTGGAGTAATCCTGCACCTCTATCTTGTGCGGAATTGCTTCCTCTACTGATCTGCGCAAATTCCGAGCGAGCGAAAAGATCGAGACTCCGTTCCAAGCGATTTCGACTGCCTTGATGCATCCAGCGCCGATCAGTATGTCCAGCTGGTCTGTGGGGCTGTCATCGATGATTGTCAGATTCCTTCTGTTCTGACGTACGATCTCATATGCTGCTGCCTGAGAATTCCGCCCGCAGAATCCGCCGAGAGTTACTGACGAATCGTCGTGGACAAACTCCTTGATTGCTTCCTTCAACGTCAGCGTCTTGTCCGCGCGCTTCTTCTGGTCCGCCATTTCTTTTCTCACCGGGCGTCCGTCCGAACCCTGGGAAGATCAGCTACAGTTGAAGTCAACCGGAATACAATACGGTTTTGATGGAAGCGGAGTGTTTACTCTCGCGGGGAGTGGACCGTGGCTAGAGTTCGAACCTACGCATCATAGTTCGCGTTCTGCTTCCTTGACCACTTCTGAGAAGACATCTAAGCCCTTGTCAATGTGCTCGCGTGTGATCACTAGAGGCGGGAGGAATCTGATGACGTTGGGCCAGTGTCCTGCCTTCCACACTAGAACTCCGCGTTCGAGGCATCTGAGCTGAATCTTCTTGACAAGCTCGACGGCTGGTTTCTTCGTGCGTTTGTCCTCAACGAACTCCGCTGCAACCATTAGGCCCTTGCCTCTCACTTCCCCGATCGTCTGGGTCTCTTGTTGCAGGTCCTTCAGTCGTTTGATCATGTGAGTGCCTTCTCTGGCAGAGCGCTCAACTAGTCCTCTTCGTAGTGTGAAGTCAATGGCTTCGAAACCGGCGACGCAAGCCAGCACGTTTCCTCTGAAGGTTCCGAGATGTGCTCCAGGTTCCCACGTGTCGAGGTTCTTCTTGATGATGCAACCGGCAAGTGGGATTCCTATTCCTCCGACTGCTTTTGCGATTGGCATGACGTCTGGTGTGATGCCTTCGTATTCACAAGCAAACATCTTACCGGCTCTCCCGAAGCCTGACTGGATCTCATCCACTATGAGGAGGATCTTGTTCTCGTCGCATATTCGTCTCAGTTCTTTGAGGTATCCGTCCGGCGGTGTGATGAATCCTCCTTCTCCTTGAATGGGTTCGACAATGATCGCTGCAGGATCGGTCACTCCTGATTCAGGGTCCTTGAAGAGGTACTCTATGTATCGAGTGCATTGCATGTCGCACTCAGGGTACTCCTTTCCGAACGCACAGCGATAGCAGTAGGCATATGGTGCGAAATGAATGTCTGGAAGCAGCGGCAGGTTCCCAGTTCTGAACGATCTCTTGGAAGTTACCGAGAGCGCACCGCTGGTCATTCCATGGTATGCGCCGTGGAATGCTAGGATCGCGTGATGTTTCGTGTTGAACTTGGCGACTTTCAATGCGCCTTCAACTGCGTCCGAGCCAGATGGGCCGCCGAAGAGAACCTTTGAATTGCCCTTGAGTCCAGCGGGAGCTATCTCCACGAGCTTTTCAATAAGTCGTATCCTTTCGGGCGTCGGAATGTCGAGAGCGTGAGTCAGCTTGTCTAGCTGACGTTTCACAGCCTCAACGACCTGAGGATTGGAGTGACCTACGTTTAGAACCGAGATCCCTGCCATGAAGTCTACATAGGTATTTCCATCTAGATCTTTGAGCGTCGCGCCTTTCCCAGCCTCCCAAGCAGTTGGAATAACGGTTGCATAGTAGACCGCTCTGCTATCGACCTCTTTCTGTTTCTCAAGCAGCGCCCTCGCCTTGGGACCGGGCGGCTTGACAACGATCTTCGGAGCTTCTGGAAAGCTCAGTTCGGCGAAGTCGTCCATGTTTCCCGGCATTCAACAACACCAGTGGCAGGTTTGTGCCTGTGAGTTCTTCTTAAGAACTTGCATAAGGAACCGTGCGAATGCTCATTTTGCCTAGAGTGTGTAAGGAGTCTAGCTGCACTACATCAGCAGCAACGCAGGTTCTCGCGGTTGTACGCTCTAGAGTTTCGTGAGATTCGCCAGACCAAGTTCTTCGACGGTAGCTCTTGTCGGCTTTCCTTGGTGGTCCCATCCCCAGAGCTTGTAGTACTCCGTCAGCATAGTCTCGAAGTCTTCCTTAGGTACGACCTTGCCTTTCGGGTTACCGTCTGGAAGTGGGTCCAAGTAAATTCGAGGCGGTATCCCGTCATGTTGTCTAGAGAAACCTTCTCTGGTGTTGAAAAGTCGCGTTAGTGTCCAGATTCTTCTTCCGATCTTCCTGACGTATTCCTCAGTGTATTTCTGACCTGTCGCTGCGCTAAGGAGTTCAGCGATTATAGGTAAGTCAATAGGGATGAAGTCGCAGGCACACATGCTCCACTTCACGCTCGTCCTGATCTGGTCTTTCACAACCAGCTCCGCTTTGCCAACACCCGTGAATGGGTCCATCTTTCCGAAAGCCTCGTACGCGACCGGCCATGCGCGATTGTGGTCAGCTCCTCTATCTGAGGTCGCATATGCCAGAGCCATTCCAAAGGATCCTCTCGGGTCGTACCCAGGGAATTCTTGGCCTTTGCAGTGTAACGCGTATCTCTCCGAGCTTTTCCCGATTTTTTCAGAAGCTCGCGCTACTCCTTCCGCAAGGGTGTCTCCGATACCTTTCCTCATGGCGATGATCTCTGGGAGCGCCACGACGGTTGCAGCGGTGCCAAATGAGAGGTCCAAACCTTGTGTGTCTGCCTTAGTGATCAACCCTCTCTCGTAGAGTTCCATCGCCCAGCCGATAACGTTGCCCGCTGAGATCGTGTCAAGCCCCATGCGAGAGCATTCGTGATTGAACTTCATGACAACGCGTATGTCTCCGATTGCAAGGTTCGAACCACCCAATCCGAGTGTCTCGTACTCTGGGCCTTCGCCTTCGAGGCCTGCAAATTGGCCGTCTTTGATCTTCGTTATGTTCCGGCATCCAATGGAACAGCTGAAGCATGTTGTCGTGTGTTTCACGAGGAGCTGCTTCACGAGCGCGTCTGAGTTGATCTTGTCGGCGTCGGGGAAGACT
This sequence comes from uncultured Candidatus Bathyarchaeia archaeon, assembly GCA_964601325.1. Taxonomy (GTDB): domain Archaea; phylum Thermoproteota; class Bathyarchaeia; order 40CM-2-53-6; family 40CM-2-53-6; genus CAVPLU01. The sequence continues at coordinate 92,223 of CAZRNA010000001.1, read as the reverse complement.
CCTGTCTGGAAGTTGCGGGTGGGCAATATGCCTGCATCGTTGTCCTGGTCGACTATCACAGGCGTTCCATACTTGATCATAGATTCAGCGTCCGGATTCTCACGTATGTCCCTCTTGATCGAATTCCTGACGACTCCAAGAAACTGAGGGCTCGAGTTGATGGCTAAGGATTGTGCGTGCTTTGTGCCGCGCACAGCCACGGCCTTGAGGTTCTTCGAACCCATGACGGCTCCAGTTCCGCCTCTACCCGCGAAATGGTTCTTGTCGAAGGCTACTGCAGCAAATCTAACTTCGTTCTCGCCTGCAGGGCCGATGCAGGCAACCTTAGGAGCATCACGCTTGTCGGTGCTTGACCCGCTGCATTGACGTACTATCTCATCGGTAGTTTCGAAAACATCCTTTCCCCAGAGGTCTCTTGCATTTCGCAGTTCGGCATGTCCGTCTTCCACAAAGAGGTAAGTCGGTGCTGAGGCCTTTCCAGTAATGACGATTCCATCGAAACCTGCGTGTTTCAGCTCAGCTGGGAAGTAACTACCGGAGTAGCTGTCGCTCATCGTGCCGGTCAAGGGTGACTTGGTGACGAGTGCAATGCGAGACATCGTTGAGGCAACTGTGCCGGTGAGTGGTCCTGTCATGAAGATGATCGGGTTCTCAGGTGAGTATGGGTCGGTCCCGGGGCGAATGAGGTCATACAGGTACCGCACGCCGAGACCTTTGCCTCCGACGAAGTCCCTCACCCAGTCTTCTTTCAACTTCTCGGGCTTACAGGTCATCTTGGTCAAGTCAACTCTGAGGAGTTGACCACAATAGCCAGCGATCAACAGCTAACATCCCCACAATAGGTTACTCGAATCTCGTATAAATTAGAAACCGGTCGGACGTAGTTCCAGCTCTTAGTCACGAGATCTGAATGGTTTTCAATAGAATATTGTCCGCGTACTCAGCTACTCACCCATGTGTTGACACATAGAGGAATAGTGCCAAGTACTGTTACTAGCGGGTTACGTCCTCGACTTCTCTATACCACTTCTTCTTGGTGCCGACCCTAGCTCTCATCTTCCAAGACATAGTCTTGGGTTGATCTTCTATGACCTTCATCATTGTTTCCACCTTGCCAGAGATGTCCGTTCGATCTTCATCGCCCAATTCGGGGAAGGAGGGAAGGCGATCCTTGATCTTCCTGAGGTTCTCTGTAACTGTGTAGTAGAATCCCCAGTCCTGCGCCAACGTTGCCGCGACGTGCCGTGCATCAATCGTCTCTGGGGTTCCATCACCAACTGAGTGCTCACGTAGGAGCATGATGGTGTCGACAACATCCTTCTCGTTTATGTGGACTATCTGCATCTTCTCGAGAAACATATCGGCAAGAGGGATTGTCCACTCATCGATCTCAAGACGATTCGCAAATGGGATTTCGTGGTTCATCTCCAGCTTGTCAAAGAAAATGTCCACATGCATGCCGTTCGACTTATTGTCCCAGATCATGCGAGTATGACCAAACAAAGCAGTAAGCATGCCTTGGTCAGTGTAACCGAATTCCCGCATCATTTTGTTGATCTCGATCCGCTCTCCACCGTAGGCTGCAAAATCAATGTCAGATAACACTCTGCCCAGTTTTCTCGAGATGTAGACATGTTTCGGGCAGTGGAACTGGAAAGCCAAAGCGCCGAGAAGTCGCAGGTGTAGGTTGCGCTTTCTTGCTTCGACGACCATGCGTTCGGCCTCCGATTTCATCAGAGCTTCTTGCTTTGCTGCGTCGAGATTCTGCATCGAGGTTACCTGCGGGAATCTGCAAGAGACATTGGTTCACGTATTTGTGTTATTCGTCTTGGACTGGGGCTAGTCGCGTTACACACGACTAGGTCGATTGCACATGACGTACGTGGAATATGGAGTCGGACATGGAATATCAGCAGCTTAGCCACTTGCTCCTCGGCAACACGATCTCGTCTTGGATCAAGAAGACAACCTCGGAGCTAATCATGTTGGCAATCTTCCTGTTCTGGGTTGCCTACTACTTCATCCGACGCTCGTGGCTCAAGAGAGTAGGGATCGACCTGGAGCTAGCATTCAAAGAAGTACCCCCGATCTGATAGGCCCTCTTTTTTCTTTTCTTTCTATCCAGGCGTGAATTGATAGCTCAGCACCGGGATCATGCTTGCCCTGACTCCGCAGTATGATGTGTCAGTCATTCCCTGCGCAGTCTTGGCTTGTCGTCTTTCAGCAGAGTTTCCCCTCCTTCAATCGTCCAGTTGATAGACAGAAGCCTGGATGCTGTCCGATTCAGGGTATCATCTACTGCAAAGTGTTTTAGACTGCTTGTCTCTCAGTACGGTCATAGCTGAGGTCTAAACGTGGGATCTGTAGTTGCAATCCACTCGTTCAGAGGCGGTACTGGCAAGTCAAATCTGACGGCAAACTTGGCCTACTGTTGTGCCAGCCTCGGGGTCCGTGTAGGTGTGGTGGACACTGACATTCAGTCTCCAGGCATCCATGTCCTGTTTGGCCTTGGAAACTCACCGATGGACTATTGCTTGAACGACTATCTCAAAGGAAAATGCTCTATCAAGGATCCGGTCTGCGACGTGAGCAGTCGATTCTCTCTTCCGCCGGGAAGAATCAATCTCATGCCCTCAAGGTTGAACGCCCAAGCTATCGTCGCGATGTTGAAAGAAGGGTTCGATGTGCAGAGGCTCAGCAGTGCTCTCTCAGAGTTCGCCAAGGAGCTTCAATTGGATATTCTACTAGTAGATACACACCCGGGTGTTGAGGAGGACACTCTCCTCTCAATAGCCATGAGTGATGTCTTGGCGGTGATTCTTCGTCCCGATGAGCAAGACTACTTGGGGACAGCTGTGACATTTGAGATTGCCAAGCGGATGGAGGTTCCTCGAACCTTCTTGATTGCCAACAGAGTGCCTGCGGAGCTGGACTCGGAACAGTTCAGGTCAAAACTGGAGAAGACATACAAGGTGCGTGTCATAGCATTGGTTCCATTCTCCTATGGCCTAATGATGGCCCAAAGCAAGGAGATCTACTGCTTCACTTCCCCCAATGACCCGTTCTCAGTGGCCGTCAGAAATGCAGCTGAGCTCATAGTCAAGAGTGTCAAGTAGCACGTGTTGCCGCGCGGTTCGGATGCCACACTCTGAGGCGCTCGTGCCTGAATCTTTGCGGGCGCCGTCATTACATGCGATGATTGCCGCTCTCGTTCCTACGTTCATGGGGCTCATAGAGTGGAATGGAAGAAGGACGTTTGCGGGATTGTTTTCACTCTATGTTTGTGGGGCTCTACATTTGTCGCAGAATGCTGCCTGCGCCGAGATCACTTCTCCGCAGTTGACGCAGTACACTCTTGGTATGATCAACGGCGGCGCTTCGTACTTCTTCTCAACCTTATCTGGCTGTGGGGCTCTGCACTTGTCACAGAACTTCGCTTGAGCCGAAATCACCTCAGCGCAGTTGAAACACTTCTTCCTCGGTAGTATGAGGGGCGGGGCTTCCCTTCTCTCCACCCTAGCTCTTGGGGCGGCCGGCAATCCCGGTGCTTCTGTGACTACGAGAGGAACTGCTGGCGGAGCCGGCACCAGCCTAAGAGTCGGCGCAACCGCCGGCGGGGGGCCTCTTCTTTCCTCACCGCGACGCCGCTTGGTAATGTACACACCTAAGCCCAGAGCTGCAACTACGATTATTCCTATGACAATCCACAGAGCATTTTGCTGGATCAGTTCGAGAAGTGTCTTCTCGGTGACCTGAAATTCGAGGATGGAGCTCTTCGAGTCCTTGTGCGCTGTGTCTCCGGTGTATTCGGCTCTCACTTCCCATCCTCCAACATTGTCTGGGATGTACTGGTCATTGAAAGTGCCGGTGGAACTCGCCGTGATCGGCCTTGTGAATTCGGTGCCGTCGGGACGTGTGTATATCAGATTGATGCTTGCCCCTGACACCGCCGGGAGGATCTGCCCTGAGACAGGGATGGGGTCACCGCTCTTTATGTTCGTCAAGGCAAGTGTAAGACCCAGCGATGTGGTAACAGGTTGGATTGTCAACCTTATTGTCGACTTGTTCGTCGTCGCTTCGCTGCTCCCTGTCACATCCACGTCGTAGTCTCCGGGTGTCGCGTCCAATTTGGCCGTAAGCAGGAGAGTGGAGGTCGCCGGGGCGTCCGGTGTTGGCGTCACAAAGTTGGGATCGAACAAATAGGTCAGGCCAGACGGGACTCTACCCAGAGCCAGAACGACACCTGAGGAAAATCCTCCGATCGAATCTACCTCAACCGTGAGAGAAACGGGCTGGCTTATCACGATAGTCTGTGTGGCGCTTGGGAGGCTGATTTGGAATCCTGTCGTCGCGGGAACATCCATCACGACAAAAGAATAGTGAACCCGGTCGCTAGCCGCGAGGCCGCCATCAGACGAGGCCCTGATTATCAAAGCATAGACGTTCGGTGATGCATCCGCTGCAACGGAGAGGGTGAGTGTCGTGTACGCGCTGCTTCCAGGCGGAGGCGTAACCGAGGCTGGATCGAAACTGTATGACACTCCGTATGGAACCTGGTCCAGAGTTAAGGAAACGCTGCTTGAGAACTGCCCCAATGAGCTTACTGTGATTGCGAACTGTTTTGAGTATGTCAACCCAATGATTTGGGAGAACGGAGACGCTGACACAGCGAACGTCTTCCTTGTCGTGACTTCAAGGGTGACGGTCGCAGAGTCGGTCAAGCCTCCTCCTGTGCCTGATATCGTTAGCATGTACTCCTTTGTTGGCGTTGAAGTTGTGGTCGAGATGACGAGAATCGCGTACCCCGATCCGTCCGCTGGAGGAGTCACCGTGCTTGGAGTGAAAACTGCGGAAATCGAGCTTGGCAGGCTGGCCTGATTGTCCAGCTGCAGCTTCACTGGAGCATTGAATCCGCCCGTGGAGGAGACAAGAACCGTGAAAGCGGTTGGCATGCCTGGGGCAATTGTCTGCCTGTTCGGCTGAACTATCACGTCTAAGCCCCATGCCCCCGTCGCTGGTGTAATCAGGGGTAGAGACGCTACGAACAACAGTGCGAACAGCAGGAGACAACAACGTCTATGCAAGTATCTATGCTCCTTGAGAAGAAGGCCCTCCGGAATCAATATAATACTTTCCTACTCATGTTCGTGTGAGAAATGGATCGACTTGACGGGTCTCGATGAACACGAACTGCCGTCGCTTAGTTTCGTCCTAGTGAAAGGCTACCCTAGAGCTTGGCGGGAGTTTTGGGAGCCGGTGTACTCATTGTCTCGCAAATTGGGAATCGACGTAAACGCCGTGCTTGAAGTTTTCAAACTAGTTCATGAATGCGTTTCGAAAGAAGAGGAAGGCAGACCCCTCTCGACGGGATTCCTAATGGGAGATGCGGAGAAGCTCAAGGAACGCCTTCCAGATCTTGTCGGAATGGAACTTCGGAAACAAAGCATCTTCGAATTGACCAAGACAATCAGATCCCTCTTCGGGCTTGTAGATGGTTACACATCCGCTTTCATAGTCGGAAAGAATGGAACGGTGGAAGATGCGAGACTTCTGCCCGGCGCCCCTCCTGACCCCGACGAGAGCAGCTTCACCTATGTTGAGTTTAGCGGATATTGTGAGGCATTGAAAGATACGCCAGGATATGGACTTGTTGCTTCTGGATTATTCAAAACAGCGAAGCTGTTCCATGACGGAGATCTTCGAGCCGAAGTCTACTTCTCAGGAAAAGTAGGTGACTGGGTTCACAGATCCCTAGCTGAAGTCAAAGAGAAACTTGATCGGATAGCCTTAGAAAAGGGAATTGATCCGAGAGTCCTGTACAAGATCTTCACCACCGCCATCACGATGTCAAATCACCGCAAAGGTGGCACAATGATAGTTGGAGATCATGAAAACGTTCTCAGTCAGGCTGAGCCGCCCAGATTCAGACTCCACGAGGCCAACGTGCTAGCACTCAAGGGCCGTCAAGAAAGACACCTATTCAACCTAGCCACGCAGGAGTTTGCGCTTGTGATCAGTCGGGAGGGGGAACCCAAAGCTTCGTCTGTCAGGCTAATGGCTCGAGTGCCTGACACGGTCAAGCCTGAAGTAGGCGTAGCTGATGGAGGAAGACACAGAAGCGCTGCGGAGATATCCGCGTCTACCCAATGTATCGCTTTCGTAGTCTCAGATGACGGACCGATCACAGTCTACGATGGTGGAAAGAGAATCCTCAGAGTCTAGGCGCTTTTGTGAAGATCAATATCTCTGTAGATTGCCAGAGTTCTTGCCACTGGGAACCTTGTCGTCAAGCGTAGTCTTGCCAGACTATTTGTCACTAGACGTGCATGGCAACGGTGCCTTTGCCATAGTTATCGTCAAGGTGCAGATCTCCAAATGTCGCCATCTAACACGCCTTCAGATATGACGGGGCGCGATAAGAGGCGTTTTCAGAATTAGCCTAAAATTCGCTCCTAATTCAGCTCCAATAGTAGAGTGTGCATTCAGATTGGTTTCTCCTCGTGAATTACGTAGAGACTTGAGTCCAATTCTGAAAAACCTCCTATTAGTTGACAGTCGAATGCTTGTTCATGAGGTGAGAAATGGACACGAGTGCACTCAACAGAGTTCTGCAAGCGGCTCCTGGATTCCAACAACATGCCTCAGGTATGATGGGTGATTGATTCATCTTCGGAGCGATCACGGCAGTCTCAATACTTCTGGTGACTGTGGGTGTCTTCTACGTTTTGATAAAACTCGGAAGGTTCCTCGACGCGATGAAAGACAAAGTGTAGGTTTGCTCCCCGCAACAACCGCTTTTCTTTTCATCTATTTTCTGATGTTGAATCCACGCCCCCGCCAAATCCTCCCTACACATCTGCGGATCTTCTCTGAACATTCTGTTCGCTGCGCCTCAGGATCTAGACCATAACGCGGAGTTCCATCTCTAGTTCTCAAGCCGTTCTTGTTGGTCTTATGGTGCAAAGCTAGGATAGATTACCATTGTCCCGTATTCAGATACTCGTCAATGGCTTTGGCTGCTTTCTTGCCCTGACCCATCGCTAGGATGACCGTGGCTCCGCCGGTTGCGACATCGCCGCCGGCAAATACTCCCTTCTTCGATGTCTTCCCAGTCTCGTCGTCGATGATCACAACCCCGTCCTTGCCGGTCTTCAGGTCAGAAGTCGTCTTCGGGATCAGTGGGCTGGGACTCTGGCCAATTGCGATGATCACCGTATCTGCTGGAATACGGAAGCTGGAACCTTCTACGGCCACTGGACGTCGTCGTCCGGAAGCGTCAGGCTCTCCGAGCTTATTCTTGATGCATTCGAGCTCCTTCACATGACCGTTCTCGTCGCCATGTATGGCGACTGGTGTTGTCAGCATCTTGAATTGAATGCCCTCTTCTTCTGCGTGATGGATCTCTTCCGCGCGAGCCGGCATCTCGTCGCGTGACCGACGATAGACAATGATCGACTCCGTGGCGCCGAGCCGTAGCGCGGTGCGTGATGAGTCCATCGCAACGTTTCCTCCGCCTATTGTGATCACGCGGCGCCCTCGTGCGATCGGTGTATCATACTCGGGGAACTTGTAGGCCTTCATCAAGTTGGCACGAGTCAAGTACTCGTTGGCTGAATACACACCACTCAGATTCTCTCCCGGAATACTCAGGAACCAAGGTAGTCCGGCTCCAGAACCTAAGAAGACAGCATCATATTCTTGCAGCAGCTCGTCGAGTGTGGCAGCGTTGCCAACGACGAAGTCTTTGACAAGCTTCGCGCCGAGGCTACAGACGTAGTCTACTTCACGACGAACGATTGCCTTGGGCATACGAAACTCCGGAATACCATACACCAGTACTCCTCCAGCCTCATGGAGCGCTTCAAATATCGTAGCCTCATGACCCATTTTGACAAGATCAGCCGCGACTGTGAGACCGGCCGGCCCAGAGCCAACAACGGCTACCTTCTTGCCAGTTGGAGGAGCCAGTTTCGGGACAGGCAGATCGCCCTGCGCTGCTTCCCAATCAGCCACGAAACGCTCCAGCCGGCCTATGGCGACCGGTTCGAAGCGCTTCGCCAGAGTGCATACCTTCTCGCATTGTTGTTCCTGAGGGCATACTCGGCCGGTGATCGCGGGGAGCGCATTGGCATCCTTGATTTGGTTGATCGCTCCGCGGAAATCTCCTTCCGAGACAAGCTTCACGAAATTGGGTATGTTAATGTTGACGGGACAACCGGTAGCGCAATCATGCTTGGGACATTGCAGGCATCGTTGAGCCTCAGCTATTGCCTGCTCGGGTTTGTAGCCGTATGGAACCTCGTTGAAGTTCTTGACACGCTCGGCTAGAGGCTGTTCTGGCATTTGCGTCTTCTTTGGAATGATTTGCTTCGGCACTATGCGCTTACCCCCGGCGCTGCGCTGTCAAGTTTGCATTGGTGCTTCCAACGTTCGACTGCAAGACGCTCCTGCTCACCATAGAATCGTAGACGTGAGAGAAGGATATCCCAATTGACTTTGTGAGCATCGAACTCCGGCCCATCGACACAGACGAACTGGGCGCCCTCATCTAGAACCACGCGGCAGCCGCCACACATGCCAGTGCCATCGATCATTATTGTGTTGAGACTGACGATCGTCTTCACATTGTAGGGCTTAGTGGCTATTGCGACGAACTTCATCATTACAGCCGGCCCAATAGCCCAGACTCGAACGATGGCACCCTTTCGTGCATCGAGCAATTCCTTGAGTGGCTCAGTCACAACCGCCTTACGTCCGTACGAGCCGTCATCGGTGCAAATGATCAATTCATCCGAAACTGTGCGCATGGGGTCTTCCCAGAAGAGGAGAGACTTGTTGCGAGCGCCTATGATGGAGATGACAGTGTTTCCAGCTTCCTTGAGGGCTCGGGCGATAGGGAAGGTCGGAGCGATGCCTACTCCTCCTCCGACCATGACTACTGTTCCGTACTTTTCGATCTCTGTTGGGTGACCTAGTGGGCCTGCGACTGTGATGAGTTCGTCTCCTGGTTTCAGGGTGCCCATCTGCATTGTTGATTTGCCGACCTCTTGGAAGATGAGAGTGATTGTGCCGGCGTCTCTGTCGAAATCAGCGATCGTGAGCGGGATACGTTCACCAGGCTCGTCAACACGAACGATAACGAACTGGCCTGGCTTTGCCTTCCGGGCGACCTGAGGGGCTTCGACAACCATCAGTTTCGTTACATCACTGAGAACCTTTTTCTCCAGAATCTTGTACACGGTTGACCCCTGCCGCCCTGAACGCTTGGGATCAGCGCTCAGACTATATTCGGACCTTGCGCCTCGTTGCTGCAAAGGATTATATTTACTCTGAGAAAGGAGATATTTACCGACACCCTTCTAGAATATACTATCTCTGCTCGAGGCTCACAACCCGCAAGGTCAAACCTAAGCAAATGCACGAAGCTGCTTCACCGTTCCGAGATATGTTCCGTCTAAGAGCTGGACCTCCGCCTCATTCATGTTCACGATTCCTCCTCTGAGCAGAGGGCCAAACCGGTCGATCTTGGTCCATTTCGATCCAGAATGTTGCCTCACGTTAATTGGCCGACCACCTAGAAAGTCATTGAACGGGGGAACGAACAGGCAACGAGCAACCCTTAGTTCGACCCCGTAACGTTCTCTGACTGCATCCTCGATGCTCTTGAGCTTCCGGCGTTTTGAGCCCTTCAAGATGGCACGAGCGAGTTTTGCAGCGTTACATGGTGCTCGTACCCAGACTGGTCTCGTGATCCTGTAGCCTAAAGCGTCAGTGAATGCCACGACCGGATGTAGGTGGCCCTGAATCAGGGATTCGCATCCGAGGAGTTCAGGAGCCGGCCATGCGTGCCCGTGGAAGAGGCCGTACCTTCCCCACAAGGCAATCCCGCTTGGAGGAATGATCTTGACTTGCCTAGGAGTCATCGGCTCAATATTCCCATCATGATTCCCTTGGATGATCTGGATGTCTGAGACATGCGGGACGATTTTCTCAAAGAACTCGGGTATGTCCCGCCATTCCTCCAGCTCAGCTCCGACGACTGTGTGTTTCACATCGCCTAGAAATACGATCTTTGTTGGGCTTGACTTCTTGATGATGTCGAGCAATCGATCTGCGAGCTTGGATGTCTGCGAAGGAACGTGAATGCCCTGCTGCGCGAGGGTTATCTCCCATCCTATGTGCAGGTCTCCCACAACGAGAACCCGCTCGCCTTCGCCCTGCAGTAGCAGAGAAGGAGAATCATCCACGGGTGCAAGACTGTATCCGACCAAGACGGACCATCCTGTCTGGGTGCTCTAGGACCCTTTCAGAGTAGGGTTCTTTCAACATATGCTTAATCAAAGGCTGGCAGTCCTCATGACTCAGCCCGCTCGGCCGGATGCGCCATGTCGCAAGAATACGACAAGGAATTGACAGTAATCGAGACCGCGTGTCAACGCATGGCATCCTCACACAAGCTGGCAGATTCTCAACGAGCCGCGCTTGAGGAACAGTTCGGCGACCGCTTCAAAAATGCTCTCGAGCTAGTTGAGAAGCGAAAGGTGCACAGATACCAGTTCAAGCCTAGCGGACGGACGATCTGGACTGTGAAGGGTAGAAAGGGAGTCTACCAAGTGATCTCTGAGACGAACTTCTGCAACTGTGACGACTACTACTTTCGAGTCATGGACGGCAAGAAGGCATTGTGCTACCACATAATCGCGCAGAAGGTCGCGTTTGCGCTTGGAAGATACGAAACCAGTGAGCTACGGGACACCCAGTACAGTAAGATCACTCAGCAGTGGAGGACTAGGCCTGAGACTACGCCCTGATACGGCTTCGTAGCAGTACAGAATTGTTTAAATCAGAACCTTCGGTCTACGCAGGCAAGATGGCGCTCAGCATTGACGACCGATGAATTCTACACTCTTGCACAGATGGGAATCGTTATCCTCGCGTTTGTGGCCCTCGTTCTGACCTTTGCCTACCTTGCATACGAGAAGAGCTGACCTGACAGCTTCACCGTCACCTTGGCGCAGGCTTCTGGTCTCGAACGGGCAGATCGCGTTTCGAAGAAACCAATAAACCGAAGGCTGAGATTCGCAGAACGAACTTGGAGACGAGCGGCAACACAGGCTCGGCTATAGTGTTCACGATTCCGCCATGTCGAGTTGGGAGCATTCATTCTTGTCCGATGATGCGTTTGCACTGCTGCAGAGTCCATTACAGGGGCAAATTGCGAAGCTTGAGATTGCTGAGGCTAGTGATATTCAGAAGCTGGCAATTCCACCAATTCTAGAAGGCAAGAATGCAGTTCTCATCGCCCCGACAGGAACGGGGAAGACGCTCGCAGCCGTCCTTCCTGTCTTTGATCTCTTTGTCGCGGCAAGAAGCAGGAACGAGACTCGAGGCATATCGATACTCTATGTCACGCCTCTTCGTGCGCTCAACAGGGATATCCTACGAAGGCTTTCTGATCTAGGTGCGGAGCTTGACATCAAGGTTCAGGTCAGGCACGGGGACACTCCGACGGCCACCCGCACTCTGCAGGCCAAGTCACCGCCCAATATGCTAATCACTACGCCGGAGACGCTTCAAGCGATTCTTCCCGGCAGGCGCATGCGCCAGCATCTAAGCAGTGTTAGATGGGTGATCGTAGACGAGATTCACGAGCTCGCAACAGACAAACGCGGAGTCCAACTTGCGCTTGGCCTCGAGCGTTTGCGGAACCTTACAGGCCAAGATTTCCAGAGAATTGGGCTCTCAGCAACTGTCGGAGACGAGGGCAGAATAGCCAAGTTCCTCGCTGGATCCGAAAGAGACGCAGTGATCGTGAAGTCGAAAGAGGGACGAGGGTTTGAGGTGCAAGTTGACTATGTTTCACCGGCCTCCACGGATCGAGAGGACGGCGAGCGATTTGGCGTTCCACCGTCCACGATAGGCCGCGCGAGACGCATAGCAGAACTGATACGTGAAAAGAACTCTGTGCTTGTGTTCACGAACACCCGGGAGCATGCCGAAGCTGTGGGATCCCAGCTGAGGGCTCTTGATCCAAACACACCAGCACGTGTTCACCACGGGTCGCTCTCAAAGGAGATTCGAGAAGAAGTAGAGCATGACTTTCTGACCGGCAAAGTCAAAGCGGTTGTTTGCACATCCTCACTTGAGCTAGGAATCGATGTCGGCTCGGTGGACTTCATCATCCAGTACATGTCGCCTCGGCAAGCGGCTCGCCTGATCCAGAGAATAGGCAGAAGCGAGCATAGGTTGCGCGGAGTCGCGAAAGGGCTCATCATAGGAACATCCGTGGACGACATCCTTGAGTCGGCCGTAATCGCGCAAAACGCAAGGAACGAGAAGCTCGAACCGACAGTCATCCACGAGAACGCCCTTGACGTGCTAGCGCATCAAATAGCAGGCTTAGTCCTAGACTTGCGTAGACTCACCGTTGGAGAAGCGCTTGAGATCGTCAAACGCGCGTACCCATATCGTGACCTGTCGCCCGAGGCTTTCATGTCTGTTGTGAAGCAGCTCGGAAGTGGCAAGGTTGTCACCGTTCAGGAGGATGTGCTGAGAGCGCGGTTTCCGAACACGTTCAGGTACTACTACCAGAATCTGTCGATGATACCTGACATGAAGAGGTATCTCGTTTTCGATTTCTTCCGTAAGCGAAAGATTGGCACGCTCGATCAAGACTTCGTTGCACGCAAATGCAAATCTGGAACCGAGCTGATCATGCACGGTCAAACGTGGAAAGTGATAGCCGTCAACGAGGATCAACTATCAGTCGAAGTTGAACCAACTGCTCCTACTCTGAACGCGATTCCATCGTGGGAAGGCGAGATAATACCCGTCAGCTACGAAGTTGCCAGCGAAGTCGGACGACTAAGAGGCGTGATCTCCACTGAGCTCGACGACACTGCAAAGATCGCTACGCTCGGAGACAATCTCCACGTGACAAAAGGAGCGATGCAGAAATCCGTTGAATCGATCCGATCCCAGATGGAAAGCTATCTTGTCCCGACTAATGCTGTCGCGGCTGTGGAGAAGTTCGAGAACTGCATCATCGTGCATACGTGCCTCGGAACTCTAGCGAACGAAACCATTTCATTGGCACTGACCTCGCTACTTAGCGCAAGACTTGGAGTGAATATTGCGGCGCAGATGGACTCCTACAGAATCGCGCTCGTCTTTCCGTTCAAAATAGATCCAACGCTCGTTGAAAGGGAGCTACAGCAGCTGAGCCCGGACGAGCTTGAGAAAGTGGTTGCGAGCGCACTGGAGACCTCTAACACGTTTGCATGGAGGCACTGGCACATAGCGAAGAGATTCGGCGCAGTCGAGCGGACCGCCGAATACAAAGCAACCAGAGCTAGGCTCCTTGTGAAGATCTTCAAAGGCACACCGCTCGAAGAAGAAACGAAAAGAGAAGTCTTTCTAGAGAAACTCGACTTGGATCACGCAAAGAAGTTCATCGAGCAAATCAGAGATGGCGTAGTCTCGCTTCGAATCGTGGAGGAGGCTGAGGCAAGTTGTTCTCCGCTCGCGTTACCGATTGTGGATAAGATCATTCCGCACGATCTTCTTCGACCTGCGATCCCGAGCAAGAGTCTCACTCAGATCATTAGGGAGAGGCTGTTCGCAAGCCGTGTTCGGCTCGTTTGCCTGTACAAAGGCGACTGGGACGGAATCAGGATAGTTGGCGACCTTCCCGAGGCGATAAAGTGTCCGCACTGCAAGTCGACATTGATCGCGGCAACATATCTAGGCGATGATGGTCTCGTCAAGACTGTGAAAAGGCGGATCCACCATCAGAAACTCACTGATGATGAGGAGCAAGCGTACAAGCGTGCTTGGCTGAGCGCGAGCCTAATGCAAACAAATGGCAAGAAAGCTGCGATTGTAATGAGTGGAAGAGGAATCGGACCGGTTACCGCCGTCAGGGTGCTTAGGAAGTTGCATCGGACGGAAGAGGACTTCTATGTTGACATACTAAAAGCTGAACGCGAATACGCAAGAACGAGGCTTTTCTGGGATTGAGTCGCTCTCGCCTGACTCGGATGTTCATGGATACCGGTACCCTTCGTACGTTCCTCTTCGGTCGCTCACCGGTTTCCAGACCATGGGGAACGACAGGAGCGGCGTTCCTAGCGGTTTCTCGCAACCTTGTCTCCTAGAGCGAGGCTGAGAGGGTCTCCATCTTCAGCGGAGAACCCGATATGGTTGTGTTGTCGAAAGCCTTCTGCGTATTTCATGCCTTTTCGCGGAGCTTTGCTTGCTAATTCAGCACAGGAGCGTCGCATGTTGTCAAGGAAATTGTCCATGCCCTGTGTTTCTTTGAGCCATTTCCACTGGCTCTCGTAACATCTGAGCATCTTCAGCTTGGCATCTATTTCTGTAGTGATGTCCACGAAGAGTTCAGGAATGACGAAGTTCCGCATTCCGTCATGGTTTGAGTGCGGTTGAGCATGGTAGAGGAATACGTCTTGGTTGGTCATGTCGCGAGGAGGATCCGTGGCATAGTTGCGCATTGCGTGGACAAAACAGGCGGATACTACAAGCCTAGCCGTGTTCATATGGTCTTCCATGTAGTCATTCAATGACGGTAACAGCACAATCGTCGGTCGGACTTCACGGACCACGGCGGCGACCTTGCGAAGGGTCTTGTTCTCGTAGAGAATCATCATGTCAGGAACAATTGCAGGATGATAGACCGCACCGATGACAGCTGCCGAGCGATGTGCTTCTTCGTCACGTATCTTAGCGATTTTCTGGCGCGGCATCTCGTTGCTATCCAAGTCACATTTGGCGAGCGTCATGATGTGCGGCCCGAATCCAGCTTTCACCAGCAATGACAACGTTCCAGCCATCTGGAACTCAACATCATCCGCGTGGGCTCCCACTGCTAACACTGATTTCTTTTCACCCATCCGGCCTACTCTCCTCCCTACCGAATCCAGGCTCATCCTGTGGACCGTCCTCAAGCCGGGTTGCTTATGATAACTTTGCCTTGTGGAACAGGATGAGGTCTGCATACGAGAAGCGTGTGCGGGTCTGCAAGTAGTTCACGCGAAGATTACCGATGCAACATAGTTTAGGATGGTCATTAACAGAAAACCTGTCATGAAACTTGCAGTTGCTATCCTCTCGAATCCATGGCTGTGGCTTTCAGGCACCATTTCATCGAAAATGACGTAGAGCATAGCGCCTCCTGCGAAAGCGAGTGCATACGGGAGAAGTGTCCGGAACAGGCCGACAACAACTAGGGCCGTGATTGAGCAGATCGGCTCTATGAAGCCCGATAGCGCCCCCGCGATGAAGCTTCCTCGCGTGGAGTAGCCTTGACTCTTCAGAGGAACCGAGACAAGGAAACCCTCTGGTATGTTTTGTCGAGCTATTCCCAGGGCTACTGTATTTCCGAATACCGTTACTCCTCCAGCGTACGCTGTTCCGGTGGCAAATCCTTCAGGGAAGTTGTGAATGACCAGCGCGGCCACGAGCATGAGGGCTGTCTTCATTCCTTTCGTAAGCGGCTTGTCCGGAGCTAAGAACCCGTGAATGTGAGGCAGATAGGTGTCAGCGGCGAAGAGAGCTATAGATCCTAGAGCGATCCCTACGATAACTTGGAGCAAGTTCTGATCATTCGGCCCCAGTGCCTTTGGCAGAAGATTGAGTGCGGTAACCGAGAGCATGAGCCCGGCTGACAGTCCGACCAAGGCGTCTCTCGTTCTGTGGCTGGTCTTCTTCACGAGAAAAACGAGTGCGGCACCCAAGCTTGTGGTCATGCTCGCGAGGACGCTGAGGAAAACAGCCTGGGGATCCAGCAACTAGATGACCACACGAGAGATGTGCAATGTTCGGAGCCCCTTCCTCGTCTATGAAGATGACTGTTCCCAGAACAGAATAGTACATGAGGTAGAATGCTGTAATTCCACTGTTCGGAGCAGACTTCGTGTCAAAGTGGCCCTTGCTTCTTATGCAGACGCTTTCTTGTTCTCGAATAGGCAGGGCTTGCAGTTGGTTCTCGTTTATGTTTCAAACGCCTGTCAGATAGTGCGTGTGAAAAGCCTGTACTTTCCTTCTCCACCTAGCTCGTCAACGATTCTCTTCGCGAGGACCTTCACGGGATCCGAGGTCTTGGTTCTTTCTTGAATGTCCTTGAAGCTCGTGAATAGTTTCTTTTCTCTAGCGTTCACGATCTGCCACATTGACTTCTTTCCGATTCCAGGCAGCAATTCTAGAGCGTGCATCCTCGGCGTTACCGGCTGCGAGACATTGAAGAAACCGACAAATCTCTCCTCTTGATTACTGATGAGTGTCTCGAGCACAGGTTGCAGTTCTGCCTTGGCGCTTGCTGTCAGCTCTTGGTAGCTAATTCTTCCCATTACGCGTTCAATCTTCTCGCGTCGTTCCCGGCCGACATAGATGCGTTCGTGCGGTGCTGCAGTTGTCCCTTGCTTCAGTTCGGCCTCAAGAAGTGTGAAGTAGGTCTCTCCCACGACCTGAACGGTTGGTGCGGCCACGCGTCTCGGTCTCTCGGCCGAAGGTCTACCGTAGCTCAAGAAGTCAAGCACATACGCGTACTCCTCATACAACCTAGGCCGTAGAGCGTCGTCTCTGCCTTGGCGAGCACTTGGAGTGTCGTATCTCTCATGACTGTCTCTTGATTCCATCAAGAATCACTTCGTGATTAGCTGCCTGCGCCCTCAGAAACTAACAACCGAGGAGAATCGTCTCTGCGGCTTGCTCAGTCATTGGCAGAGTCGGGAACGTCTTTCGGGACGCAGACATGGGTTGCGCTTCCTGAGAGTGTGTCGCGTCGTCGCGGTCAAAAGTCTTTCGGGCATCACTAATGGAGGTTTCTGGACTGGTTCAGTCACATACAGGAGCTGTGCAAACGGGAGCTCGGTCATGCGGTGTGATTCACACGTCTAGGATGACCTGTATGGCGCCAGCGTCTTCAGGATGTCTTCGAGCTGTTCGGTAGTGAATACGCGACCCTTTACGGAGAGTACCGTCCTGACCTCTTCGATCGACGAGGGCATGCAGTTTGCGATTTGTATTGCATCCTTGCGCTCGAGCTGGTGTCTTTCGGAGAGGTCGCGAAGCAGTTTCTCGGTCTTGCCCGGTTGGGTCTTGGAGAATTTCACCGTGTAATCACGGGTTCTACGCTGGAACTCGCCCAGTTCGTCTTCACTTGCCTTTTCAAGAATCCTTCTAGCCTCAGCCGTGGTGATTGGCTTGGTGTCTATGAGTTTTCGCGGCAATGCCGGATCAACTACTCTATGTGCTCAGGTCTAGCTATCAAGGTGCGTGTCTGTCTTCCCTCGGCGACTTCGATGATGTAGCTTCGCCCTCTACGCGCCTTGACTATGCCTACCCGACCATGGTATCGGCGGTGTGGCATACCTTTGTGTACGCTGGAGTCGATTCTTATCTTGACTTTGTCTCCTGGATTGTAGGTCCTGAGGAGGCGGCTAAGACCTACTTTGCCTCTCTCTCGAGGGTTCTTTCGGAAAAGAGTTCTCGTTCTTGATCTGTAGCCTTTCGAACGTCTTACCAAGCGTACTACTGCTCCTGAGCGTTTCTTTTGGATGGTTCTGCTAGCAGACCTCAAACGGGCTATTTAAGCATCCTAGACCTGCCGTGGCTACATTTGGAATGGCAGCCGTTTCATCATCGAACCCTGTCGGCGCTTCATGCTCTTCATCATTTTCTTCATCATGGTGTACTGGTTCACAAGTTCCTTGACTTCTTTCTCTGTCCTTCCTGATCCTCTAGCGATTCTGCGCGCTCTTGAGGAGTCTATGCTCTTTGGCTCTTCAACTTCGTCCTTTGTCATCGACTGGATCATGACACGCCAAGCGTCCATTTTCTCTTCGGCGTTTTCCATCGCATCATCTGGGAGATTGGCGCCGCCCGGCAGCATTCCAAGGACTTTCTTGAGGGGACCCATCTTGCGCACCGCCTCAAGTTGATCATACATGTCTTTCAGATTGAAACGCCCTTCAAGTATCGCACGTGCTTTCTTCTCGGGTATCTTAATCTCGGCTTCTCGAACCTTCTCAACAAGCGATGCAACATCACCGATACCTAGGATACGCCCAACGAAGTTGGACGGGACAAATTGTTCTAGGTCATCGGTTCCCTCACCAACGCTGATGAACTTGATCTTCGCCCCGGTGGCGGCGACAGCAGATAATGCGCCACCGCCCTTTGCCGTTCCGTCAAGTTTCGTGACCAAAATGGATCCGATGTTGGTCGCTTCATTGAACGCCCGCGCTTGCCCCATCGCAGCTTGTCCTATCGATCCATCTACTGCCAGAACAATCTCGTCTGGCTTCGCCAAACGGGCAAGCCGCTTCATCTCATCCATGAGTTCAGCTTCATTCTTGTGCCTGCCAGCGGTGTCGACGATGATGAGATTCTCTTTCTCCTTCTCGAAGTGAGAAAAGCCCTCTTTGACGAGTTTCTCAGGAGATGGATTCTTCGGATCGCCATACACTGGAACTGAAACCTTGTCTGCCAACTGTGCGAGCTGTTCGTATGCCCCTGGTCGAAAGTTGTCAGCACAAATGATCCCAACACGCAGTCCCCGCTTCTGGTAGAACCGGGCGAGCTTCACGGCGGCCGTTGTCTTGCCAGTTCCTTGGATTCCCACGAGCATAACGACGTAGGTCTTTCCAGGCGGTATGGTCGTCTTCGGTGCTTCTTCGCCGAGGAATCTAGTCAGTTCCTCGTAGAGGACCTTTATTACATGTTCTCTGCGTGAGATGCCTGGCGGAAGCCTCTCCTCGATCGCTCTCTTCTCGACACTGCGTGAGATTTGGAGCACTAACTCCACGTTCACGTCTGATTGCAGCAACGCTCGTTGGAGGTCTTTGACAAGCTCCCTGATCGCTTTCTCATCGACAATCGGCAGTCTCAGCAGTTTCCGCACGGCGTCGCCCAATGACTTGCTGAGATCTCCTAGCGCACTCAAGGCTGCAATCTCTCCGAGAGGTCAGGGTTGTTTGCTCTTGAACTCATGTCACTTATAGCCTCTTCATCTATGCAATGACCCCGGTCATTCATGTCTGTGATCTTTCCTATCGTTGAATTGGCCGGAGCATGGATAGATTCATTATTCGGCTAGGTAACTTCCCACTGGATCTTGTCACAGGGCGAATACTCTTGCCAGATGATGTGAAGGTCGTAGAGAAAGGGAACATTCCGAAGAAGTTCACTCTCATCAACGGCTTACCCGACGTGGGCCTAGTGGGCCTCGTGGCAGCATCGCACATCGTATCTTCACTGAAAATGGAGGAAGTGGGCTCCGTTGAGTCGGACTTATTCCCGCCAATGATCGTGCTCCATGACGGGCTTCCGAAATCGCCCATCAGATTGTTCGCGAACCAATCGCTAGTTGTGATAATGGGGGAGACTGCAATTCCTGCGTCGCTGACACGATCGCTGGCCGACGCTATTGTGAATTGGGCCACTTCATGTAACGCAGAGCTAGTGGTCTCGATCGGCGGAATGGCCGTACAGAACCGTCAGGACCTAGACGCGCCAAAGGTCTTCGCAGCGCTCTCCAACAAAGCCTTGGAGAAGAAGCTGGGCGACGCCGCCGAAGTGCTCGAGGAGGGATACATAGTCGGGGCCTATGCACTAATGCTGAGAAAGTGCGCTGAGATCAACCTGCCCGCGATCACATTGCTAACTCAGTCATTCTACAACTATCCTGATCCGGAGGCGGCTGCTGCTGCTCTTAACGCATTGAACAAGATACTTGGCTTGAAGGTTGAAGTCTCTGACCTACTACAGAAGGGTGAGGAGATTCGTCTCCGAGCCAGAGACGTGATGAAGAGGACACAAACTGAGATGGCTAAGATGGGCAAGTCACAGGAATACGAGGTTCCAGCACTATACGGGTGAGATAGAGAATGTCACATGATAGGAAGAAACACATCTTCGAGGCAATGGACGAGTACTTCAAGCGAGCCGAATTCATGGTGGAACGTGCCTTCATCTCAAGCTGGAACGAAACCGCCGAAAGCATCGAGCCACTTTACAACATAACCGTAGGCTCAAGCGAAGTCATCGTGACCGTGGATCTCCCCTACGTGAACCCTGAGGAAGTTACGCTGAAACTACCCGCAGATGATACGGTTGAGATCCATGCAAACACGATGCGTCGAATAACTTTTGCCGACATGGGTGTGAGGCATAGAGGCGGTCAGTTCAAGTCCTATCATACTAGGATCCACATGCCGGTCCCAGTCGTCGAGTCAGGGATGACCTCGAAATTCAAGCGCGGCGTGCTCGAAATCCGCCTGCCGCGACTCGTTTAGGCTGCTTTCTCCAGAGCAGCGATACAGGCTAGGGGGAACAGCGTGGTTGCGTCTCCTATCACTGTCGCAGTACGGCTACCTGGCTTGATCTTCCCCCAGCTAACTGCTTCCCGGAGTGGTGCGCCACTAAGCCCGCCTGGCTCTGGTCGATCCATCGTGAACTGGACCGCCGCCTCTAGTCCACCACGAAACGTGTTGGCCAAGAGGCTGAAGTGCTTCGGCATGCCACCGCCCAAGATGATGAGTCCGATCTTCTTGCTCTCGTAGGTCATCTCAACGATCTTGCTGAAATCTCGCATTGGATTAAGTTGAAGAGTGTTGAGCTGTCCGAACGTCCAGAGGTTACTGCCAAACATCGAATCATGCAAGCCTGGGCAGAACACTGGGGCGTTCCTTTGTGATGCGTTTCGCAGAATCGATGATGGGTCACGCAATTGGCTTCCGATTTCACGAAGCAGCTCCCAAGGTGCGATATTACGTCGCTTCTCTTCATCGATCTTGGATACTGACTTGTAGGCGAATTTCTCGACTGCTTCTATCGCTCGCTGTGAGATGTATATGTCATATATCCGATGCAAGCCGCGTTTGCTCAGTTTCTGGTCGTCAGAGGCCTCAACTCCGATTTCATGTCTGTGTCCCAAAGCCTCCACGAGATCATGTGTCACGTTGGCACCTGTCATGATCAGCGCGTGGATTCGTCTGCCCGAGACTAAGTCGCTCACGAGTTGGCGTAATCCCCCTGGAACCATAGGACCGGCGATCGCCATCATGTTCGTGTATCTATGATCGCTGAACATAGTTGCAAGAATCTCGACGGCGTCGGCGAATCTTCTGGGTCCAAGCACGCCTGACCGGCGCATCTGATCTGAGATTCTGCTCAGTCTCATGCCTGGCTTGAGTTTCATCTGCCTGACATAGGGCATACAGAAGCCTCGTTCAGTGGGTTCCTCACGGACTAGTCTGATGCTAGCCTTTGGTTCTCACGATCTTCTTCTTGCCGAGCATTTCCCAGTATTCTATCTCGACGCCAGCTGCGAGTTTGGACTTCACTTCCTCATCGTCGGGCAGGGGCGTCTCAAACGTCTCGTATGACTGCATGTCCATGATCTGGACCGAGTCAGGCTGCATTGAGATGACTTGTCCAGTCTTCTTGTCTATCATCGGGACCTCTAGTTTCCCATCGACCGGGCTGATCACGTTACGCTTCTGGCCAGTCAGAACACCGATTGCTACGATTCTTGCTTTCGCTGAGCCGTGCTTGCCCGGTTTGCTCTTCTCGAACTCAACGATCTTGCAAGGTTCATTTTCGATGACAACGTATTGTCCGATCTTCAGCGAACCTACGTCGACTGGCTTGCTCAATGCTGGTTCCTCGATCTCGTAGAGGCTGACTAGAAGTGGCGATTCTAAAAAGCTTGCGAGAACGACCTCGTCATCAGGCCACGGCGTACTGGGAATCACGTTTAGGACTCACGCGGATTCCACGCGAGCGACAATGTCTCTTTCGTAGGGGTTTGCATACCATAAATAGTGGATTCAGACTCCTAAGACGTGCGAGCGACCTGGTCTTGGTCACGAAGGTTGGTCTAGTTTCGAGGCTTGACGACGATGCCGCCCTGAAGGTTGCGATGAAACTCCACAAGGAGATGACCAAGAAGGGGCTGAAAGTTCTTCCGGAGGAGCAGCTCTCTCAGGCTGCAAAGTTGCCCGGGGGCGTTCCGTTTTCGAAGATGGATGCTGACTTGATCGTCACTGTCGGGGGAGACGGCACCGTGCTCAAGACTTGCATGTCAATTCCGAAACCTGAGACGCCGATATTGGCAGTTAACATGGGCAGAAGAGGGTACCTCACGGAAGTGGACCCTGAGAACGCATTGCATGCGATTGAGAGTTACGTTAAGGGTACGTGCAAGACAGAGGAGCGAGCAAAGCTTTCCGTGGCTATCGAGGGAGAGAGCCCCATCGACGCCTTGAACGAGGTTGTGATATCATCTGGGACGCCGTCGAAGATGCTTCACTTCATAGTGTCAATTGACAAGTCGCAACTTCTGGAGTTTCGTGGCGATGGTCTCATCGTTTCAACTCCTACAGGATCAACTGCATATGCGTTGTCGGCGAATGGGCCGATCGTGGACAACTCTGTTGACGCCTTTGTTGTAACGTTCATCTGCCCGTTAGAGCATCTAACACCTCTAGTTGTGTCCATGGAGAATAGGATCAAGATTGAGTTGGTCGCTCCGAAACTGAAGGGGACTCTAGTGGTGGACGGTCGGGTTCAAAGGGAGCTGCAACCTCAAACATCAGTCACAGTGATTCGATCACCTCACAAGGCCCTATTTGTCCGCCTAGGACCGATCCGCTCCCTGAGAGGCTTGATGCGTCTTCGTCCGATGCAACGAGACGCTCAGTGACAGATTGTTGCGAACATACAGGTGACGTATGAAAGCGATCCATCTGACGATGAGATTAGGCCGAGAAGCACTCATCCAACATGCTTGTGACTCCGCAGTTCAAGATTCAGCCAGTTGGCTACATGTAGCAAGTTTTAAGTTCGAAGCGTCGGCTCTACTGTATTGGTTCCAGCAATGTCATTCAGAGTTAGTAGAACGCTAGCCTTCTGTATTCTAGTAATCTCCTCGTTGTTGTTGGTCTATGGACCTCAGCCAGTCGCTGCAGCGACGATCGGTATCCCTGTGACGGTCAAGGGGTTGTCGCCTCAGCTGTCTACTACTGTGATCATAGACGGAAAGGAACAAGGGACTATGGCTGGGGGTAGCACGAAGACCTTCAATGTGGATAAGAGCACCGCACACACCTTCGAAGTGGAAGCTCAGATTAAGGGAAACTGCGCGACGTACGAAGGCACGGATGTTTGCACTAGATTCTCGAATCCAAATAACGTCTGGACTCTGGATGTGATCTCGACAGAGAACTGTCAGGATGTCCCGGTTTGTTATGACACTTACTACTACTGTGACTACTATGGTTACTGCTGGTGGGAACCGTACTGCACATATGAGAAGCAATGTTGGACGACCACACAGTTAGCGGAGAAGGGGCACACATTCGCCTACGGTGTGGAGCAGGAAGTCGTCGTCAATGATGTGCACGGACAGCACACCGACACATGGCAAGCGGTAGACTCGAACGTCAACCTTTCTGCAAATGAGTTCACGGTTACAATCGACGAAAGCAACGTCAAGGAACGAGATGTCTTTGTGCACTGGGTCGTGAACGGTGCCCCTATGGAGGGTAGAACTCTGTCGCTCAAAGCGGACAAGCCGCTTTACATCAAAGCTGAATACCAGACTGAGACGCGATATAGAATCAGACTATCTTCCGACTTTGGCAATCCAACCATGGATAGCCCTGACGGATGGTACATGAAAGGTCAACAAGCGTCCGTCTCAGTGGAGAAAGAAGCCCCCTTGGGAGGATTCTGGGGTGCATTGGGCGGAAGGGCGGTGTTCGTTGCATGGCACAGCCCGCAAGGAGTCGAGTCCAGGGACCCAACATACACCTTCACCGTGCAGAACTCAGTGCCTCTTGTCGCAGAATGGAGCGTCGACAACTCTCAGCCGATGACCATCATCGCCGTCGCAGCTGGCGCGATTGTTGTTCTCCTAGCAGTTCTCGCGTTGTACAAGACGGGACACCTGTTTGGCGCAAAAGCGAAGGTGGAACCGACGGAGCTGGAGAAAGCAAAGGCCGAGGTAGAAAGCCTCAAAGGGGAATTGGAACAAACAAAGAGACGCCGCCTGACGAGGAAGAAGAAACCGCCACCCGAAGCATCGCAAGCGTGATCCGGATCCTCACCCCCAGACATCATTGCTATCGTGTTCCGCTCGTGAGGCGACCCTCCGTACTTCCGAACATGAACAAAGCGTAATCAGCCCCATGCATTGATAGCCTGAGCCCACGGGATAACTCCTGGAAAGGCCATACATGACTTGGCCCGGCCTTCATTTGCATCGGAGACTCAGTCACTGGGATAGACTATTTCTTTTCGTATTGTGCGCGAGTCTCGCTCTTCGTTTGGCATTCATTGGTGTTCCCCCACTCACAACTCGTTGCGAGCCCGCTTCCTGTGTGGATTCGTGGGATTTGGGCCTAGTCTTCGACGAAGTTTACTTCATCAACGCCGCGAGGAACATAATTGGCAGGCCAATGATTTTCGGCCCCGCAGACAATCCTGTGACTGACATCTATCCAAAGTTTACAGATCCATATCCGGGACACCCCCCGCTCGCGAAGCTCATTGTGGCCATATCGGCATTGGCGCTCGGCGAAAATGCGCTCGCGTACAGGTTGCCGAGCGTGATCTTTGGGACACTTCTGCTACTGTTTCTCTATCTGGCGGTGAAGAGGCTTGCATCCGATCAAGTCGCGTTCTACGCAGCGACTTTTCTTTCGCTAGACACGCTGACGTTGATTCATTCACGCATATTCACGCTCGATATCTTCATGATGTCATTCATGATGCTCGGATTCTACCTCTTCCTGCGTGGCCGCTACGTTGCCGCTGGAATGGCGATTGGACTATCGGCGCTCTCCAAGGAGATGGGCGTCATCGGAATCGCGATCATCATGACTTTTCTGGCTGTCGAACGCGTTTCGAAGCGCACACTCATCACAAGAGAGTCAGCTGTGCTGGCTGCAAAGGTACTGCTCGGTCTCGCTGTACCAGTTGCCCTACTCTCGGCTTTGATGTTGGTCTGGTGGCAAATGACTCCGTGGCAGAATATCGCTAGGCTGGGCCTATACAGGGTCGACCACTATAACTTGGACGGATCGTATGTTGCCGTTAGCTCGAACAGTTCTACCTTCGGGATCATCTGTCCGCCTTGGCTTTGGATATTCAATCGCAACGTTATCGAATACTACAGCGGCACAGTAAGCGGACTCACCGTGAACTATGTGGGAGAGATGAATCCGATGCTGATCTACATGATGCTTCCCGGACTTGCGTTCTCAGCCTGGAGCTACTGGAGAACTCGCGCAAGGCTCGACCTCTTCGGGCTGGTCTGGTGGAGCTGGGCATACCTGATAATGTATCCAATAGCATTCGCCGGTCGTATCATGTACATCTTCTATATGTTGCCAACGATGGGACCTATCTCGATAATGGTGGCGAGCATGACGTGTCATCGTTCGATTAACCCGTACGTCAGGAGCCTCTATCTGTCCTGCCTGCTTGTCATGATGATTCTGCAGTTCCCAATCAAGCTGGTTCCGTTCTAGCCTAACATACATTGAACGTGGCAAGGTGGATTACGATGCATGACTCAGAAGCCATCATTCGATTCGAGAACTGGAAACACGGGTTCGATGGCGTACTTGTCCTCAACAGTACACTATTGGGACCAAGCTCCGGAGGAGTGCGAATCCTTCCAGATGTTAGTGAGGCGGAGGTGAAACTTCTCGCTCAGGCAATGACTCGCAAGAATGCTTTCTTCGCCATTCCCGCCGGCGGAGCGAAAACCGGAATCGCTTTTGATCCCAAATCCGGATCTCGTGTCAAGGTAATTGCCGGCTTCGGCGAAGCTGTGTCTGACCTGATTCGAGAGTTACGCTATGTGCCTAGCCCAGACATGGGCTCCACGGAATCGGACATAATAGCGATATACAAACAGCTTGGTTGCGAGTCCCTTCTTCGAAATAGCATCCTCAAGAAAACTGTAGATAGTATCCCTTTGGCTCGGCTATGCACAGCCGAGGGTGTAGTCGAAGCAGTAGTGACAAGCATCAGGATGACAGGAAACAGAATAGGGAATTCTTCAGTTGCGATTGAGGGTTTTGGTAGGCTTGGCAGATTGATAGGAATGATGTTGGTCGAACGCGGTCTGAAGGTCTCCGCCATATCGAACGAAGAACAGGCGCTATTCCAAGAAGGCGGGATTGACCTCGGACTTGTCTCCGATTCCAAACAACGCCCGGGCCTCACCGCATTCGAGGAATACGTGAGGACTACGCCTATGGCTGAGATTAGAGAACCGTCCGCGATAGTCAATGAGTCGGTCGACGTACTGATTCCATCCGCGCGGCCACTACTTGTCACGAGGTCAAACATCGACG
Source organism: uncultured Candidatus Bathyarchaeia archaeon (assembly GCA_964601325.1). GTDB lineage: Archaea > Thermoproteota > Bathyarchaeia > 40CM-2-53-6 > 40CM-2-53-6 > CAVPLU01. The sequence goes on along the minus strand of CAZRNA010000001.1, from coordinate 65,836 downwards.
AGGTCCAAGCGAAGTTGATTGTCCCGTGTGCCAACGCCCCTGTGAGTGAGTCTGCCGAGGCCCCTCTCGCTGAGAGAGGCATCTTGGTCATTCCTGACTTCGTCGCAAACGCAGGAGGCGTTCTAGGAGGTTTCCTGTGCAGACTAAATGTTCCAACAGATGTTCTGCGGAGCGTTGTTCGAGAGAAAATCCACGATGGAGTTATGCTGGTGCTCGAGCGCCCAAACGGAAGTACTCCGGGAGAGCTGGCGAGACGCGTGGTTGACGAGCAACTAGAAGGCGCGAGGCGACACCCGTACAAGCACAGACTCCGGTTTCTGTGGCACTGGAAACGCCTCGTGTCAAGACCCGGTGGGATCTCAGCTGCCAGCTGGTACGTTCGTCGCCGTCTCAGCCTCAAATGGTGTCAGAGCTTTGCCTCACGGTGAAAGGGATCTCACAATAATGACGGGCGCCGAGATGAGGCGTCTATGGGAAAACGTGTTCGAACATTCGTTTCACCTCAGGCAAACCGTTCCCACGCCGACCGATCGTGCCTACCGGAGCTTGGTCGAGAGATACTTTCTGAAATGGACCAAGCCGAGACAGGGTGAGTGGATACTCAAGCTCGACGTTTACAATGAAGCTACGTTGACGAAGTACGCCTACTATTTCATGCAGAGAGGTCTGGACGTTGCGTATGTTGATGTTTCGCGTAGAGTTATCGAAGTGGCACGTCGTAGAATGATGGACGATGGACTCTACGACAAGGCGCATCCGGTTCTGGCGGATTTTCGTTATTTGCCCTTCAGATCTGGATCATTCGGGGTTGCCTGCAGTTTCGGCAGCATAGAACACGTACGAGAATGGAGAACATGTCTGAACGAGCAACGAGATGCGACGAAGAATGGAGGCTGCATCATAGTCGGAGTTCCGAACGTCCAGAATCTTTGGATGCGTTATTGGTCTTGCGTGTTCCTCAGCAAGATTGGGGCCTTGAGGAAGCTCACTAGCCCTGAGCTACATTTTACGCCTAGTGAGATTAGGAACGCTATATTGGAGGCGGGCTTCTCAGATGTCGAGGTGAACGGGTATCATCTGTTTCCGAAACAGTTGAGGTGGCTAGATCTTTGGATCCAGCAGTTTCCTGACCGGTCCGTAGCGAAGGCAAGGGATCTCCTGCTGACCCCGATTGTGGCCGTTTTCGAGAAGATTGAGCGGCGGGAGACAGTGTTGAACCTATTTGCGGAGATGCTGATTGTAAAGGGCGTCAACTGCTCGGAGTCGTCGAAGAAGTAGCAGGATGCCAAGTGTTTTATTCGTATAGGAGAGTCCATGGCGTTCTATCAAGGGGGATACGTTGGAGTGCGTCTGTCCTATCTTGTCGCCACTGCGATTCTAGTCATTTTCATAGTCTCGATTGGAGCCAATGTTGTTCACGTCAACGCTGGACAGCCTCATCCACTAAGTGTGGGACCCCCACCAGCGGGCTGTATAGAAGGTCAAGCGTCAGTTTGGGAGTGGTGTCCAGGACAGGAGTACAAGACATGGAAGAGAGCAATGGTGTGCCACAACGGTGTCCAGGTTCTAGAAACACAGGACTGTCCTACAGAGACACAGACTGAAACGCAAACGCAGTCTACCCAATGCGGTGCTGAGGAAGCACCCAAAGTTACGGAGTGGTGTCCGGGCGGCACAGGGTGGAAGACACGCCAGATATGCAAGAACGGGGAATGGCAGCAAGAGACAAACCCACAGCCCTGTCCGCAATGCAACGCTGGAGACCCACCTAGGAACGTGGTAAATTGTAAGATAGACCCGAAGAAATGGAATACACGAGAGGTATGCACGAACGGGGCATGGCAGCGGGAGACAAACCCAGAGCGCTGTCCAGAATGCAAGCCCAACGAACTCAATTGTATAAGGACGTGCAACTACTTACTCAAAGAACCCGAGTGTGAGTATGGCTATTTCTGTTCCGGCGGTTTTTGGACACCCTACATGAAGCACTGCTTTGGGGCTTGCTACATTGCTACTGCGACTTATGGATCTGAGTTGAGTCCTGAGGTTCAGCTGTTGCGCAACTTCCGCGATCGCGACGTGCTTCAGACATACGCGGGCGGTGAGGGAATGAAGGTCTTCAATCTGATCTACTACTCGTTCAGTCCGCAGGTTGCTCAGACGATCAGTTCGAACGAGAACCTCAGGACGGTCATGCGGTATGTGCTGTATCCGCTGATTGGGATTCTCTGGGTTTCTCAGCAGCTCCATACCGCACTTGCTTTCAGCCCTGAAGGAGCCATCGTGGTAGCAGGCGTCCTCACAGGCAGCATGATCGGGTTACTCTACGCATTGCCATTCTATGGTCTTTCGGTTGCCGTCTCACGAGCTTTCCGGAAGAAACTGACGTTCAAGCACGTATCATTGTCGCTAGTGCTGCTGGCCACTGCTTCAACTCTGATCGTGATTTCAGAGGTAACAAGATTCGACCTGCTAATGCAGCTGTCCACGAGCTTGCTAGCGCTCACCTCGGCGGCGTTGCCGGGAATCACATTGAGCGCCTGGGCATTGAATAGGCACCGCTGAGGGTTGGACGACCCATCTCCACATCTGGACGTGGACGTCGCCGCGTTCTGGGAAGACTGAATTGTCGGTTAATATCAAATGACCGCTACGGTGCGGGTCGCTTTCACGTGAAGTACCGTGTCGACTTCTGCTCGACCAAACCTTAATCCGATCGTAGGCTTCGACTGCCTATCAGAAGCCTCGGGTAGCGTAAGTCGTTTGGCCCCGGAGAAGACTGAGACGAAGGTTTTGGTGCTAGACACCTCTGCGTTCGTGATGGGTCTTAATCCTTCTGCGCTCAGCCTGCCCAGTTACTCAGCCACGAGCGTCTTGGATGAGCTAACGCCTGACGCTCTGCCGTACACCAGATTCGCCACATCCCGAGATTCAGGTCAGCTGACAGTGAAGAAACCAACCTCATCTTCCATGAAGACTGTGCAAGAGACTTCATCCAAAGTCGGTGACGCAGCGGTGCTCTCGAAAGCGGATATTGAGGTTCTCGCCCTCGCCCTCGATCTGAAAGAGAACGGCCTCTCGCCCGCCATCGTTAGCGATGACTATGCAATACAGAATGTGTCCGAGACACTAGGGATGGAGCACGCCTCGCTCGCAACATTCGGGATAGCGGAGAAGTTCGACTGGATCTACTACTGTCCCGCTTGTTTCAGGAGATACACGACCGAAGATGCTGATCAGACGTGCGGAGTCTGCGGAACCCCACTGAAGAGGAAGGTCGTGAGAAAAGGGAAAGCGACAAGAAAGATCGGCCGCACCTGAGAATCAAGGACCCATCTGTCGATCTATTCAGACGAGCCGTGTCTTGCGAGCGTAGTGGAATAGGTACAATTGGACGTACCCGGCCCAAGGCCCATATCGTTCTCGGAGGAACTTGGCTACCCTATCGATACTGACATTAGCGCCGTGGAAATACAGCTTGCGAACGATCCTGTGGATCCAAATATCCACGGGAGCCGCTTCCGTCTTTCCGAGGCCATACAGGAGAAAGCAATCAGCGACCTTCGGTCCAATTCCAGGCAGGTCCATTAGTTTCGTCTTCGCGGTCTCGTAGTTATCGCGTTGAAGTTCTTCCAAGCTCAGTACCCCATCTCGTACTCTGCGAGCTGCCTCGATGATGTATTTCGTACGGTACGTCAGTCCTGTTGTCTCAAGGTCACGTTCTCCGACAGAGGCCAGTGTGTCCGGTTTGGGAAAGAGATGGATTGTTGAACCGTCAGACAAGCGCACAGGAAGTCCAAAGGTGTCTCTGATCAGTTTCACCGATTTCGTCCAGAGCACTATCGAGTTGTGCTGTGTCGAGATCGAACTGATTAGGCTCTCGAACGGGTTATTGCCTCGCATCAGTCTGAGGCCAATGAGCTGCGGAAAAGTCTTGGAGACTATGTCTCCTTTCGCCGGGTCGAACGCCTGATAGAACGCGTTCAGATCATCACGAAGCCTCAGCACATTGGCTATGTGATCAGTTACGGTTCTCGCGAGACTCGCGTTCTCGTCATTTGAGGTTGTCACGATCTTGAGGTGCGGTTCCTCTCGGGTCCCGATCTGGCGGACGCGATATCTTGCGGTTCTTCCTTCGAAATCCTCGGCGTCTGAGTAGTACCCATCTGCGAGGTCCCACTGTGGTTCGCTGGTTTGACCGCTCAGCAAGGTGGCCTCAAGATCAAGCGGCCCCAAGATCTGTTCTCGCGAGATCTCGATTTCCTCATGCAACGCGCTTCACCGGAAGAGCTGAGTGGAGCCAGAACCATCGCTCTGATAGGCGACGAGATTCAAAGTTCTTCTTCCTGCTGAGTCTGCTCGTTCCAGACCTTTCTACTCTTCTCCTCACCAGCGGCCTTCACAAGGAGTGATCTTATTGGATCTCTTAGCGGTATGATGAAGTATTCCTCGGCGGTTCCATCTTCCCGTTTCAGCGTCAGCTTTGTCTTCTTATCAGCCAACCTCAACGTCTCGGGGTTCAGGTACTTGCACATTACGAAGGATCCACGTGAGTGGAGCGCCCTGACTTCGAGTTTTCCGGATTTGCCTCTTGTCAGGACTTCATCTGAGAAGCCCATTTAGATCAGAAACGCCGGTCTTGTTGTTGCCCCGGTTAAGTCTTGCTGTCCGGTCGCCACGTTCATTGGGCATGTCTCTTGAAGCAGGCTATGAAGAAGCCAGCGTCGTGTTTGTGCGGGTGGAATCTCTGACATTGCTCTGTAGATCCGTCATCGATCGGAATCGCCCTGTCACCGAGCATAGGTGACTGCGCTTGAATTGAGAGGTTGCAGTTTGTACTAGCATGAAGTGCATTCCGTTCGCATTCCTGTAGGGTGAGTGTACATACACTGTAGACGATCCGTCCTCCTGGCTTCACGATCTTGGACGCCTCCTCAAGGAACTGTTTCTGGTATCTGGCGAGAGCCTCGATCTCACTCTTTGGAGCGTACTCGTAGACCTTGGGCATTATTCCGAGCGCGCTGCAGGGTGGGTCAACGAGGATCTTGTCCGGTTTGAGCGTCGAGAAGTCGCTCGAGAGATACCTGCTGTCGTGCACGAAGAGAGTCACATTCGAACAACCCAGACGGGCGCAAGTCTGCATCGTTTCCTCAGTTTTGCGTCTATTACGATCCACGCCAATGACGCGACCTTGGTTTTCCATGAGTTGAGAGATGTGCGAGAGTTTGCCGCCTGGCGAGCAAGTCATGTCAAGGACGACCTCGTTCGGTTTCGGGTCAAGTACTCGGCTGGTGACAATCGCTGGCAGTGACTGTGGATAGATGAGTCCTTCCTGATACTCAGGTGTCTCGCGGAAGCTGGGAACTCTATACTTCGATTCGGTCACTTCTACTGCGAGTCCTTTTCTGAAAGTCAGGATCTGAGTCTCATTCATTCGGGCGATTCCAGATGCGAGTGTTTCTCCTTCGTCATCGATTATGCTCACGTTGTCACTGATTCGGATTCTGCTGCATCGCACGATTCCAGGCGCGTAGACGTTGGCTCCTTGTAGAACTGATTCCGCTGTGAATTTGTCAACCATCACTTTCTTCAGGCGCGCTGGGACTTCGAACGGTCCTTCAATGGGAACCCACAAAGCTTCAGGTATCAATTCGTGCTGTGAAACGTCGAATTCCCTCTCGGCAAGCCTCTTTCTTACTTTCTCCGGTGTTGTTCTGAGGATGTTTACTCTCACATAGTAACGCTTACCAGGTGACTTCAGCGCTCGGACTACTCTCTCAAGCTCGGAACCGTAGACTGGGAGAAGTTCTCCGAGTGTCTCCTCTGAGAACTTGAACCTCTCAGAAAGCTCACGAAGGTTCAGAGGTCGCTCAGTGGTTGGTTTCAGGGGTCTTTCACATCCTAGTCAACTGATGAAGCAGTCAGAATGAACACAGGCGCGGGAGTTCGCGAGCATTCCAGCCTGCAATTCCAGACCATCCGTAGATTCCGAGCGAGTCCATGATTTGCGGTGTTAGTTTTGGATTCGGTCAGCACAAGGCAGGTTGGTCAGTATCTGACAAGTTCGACGGTTTTCCGAGCCAGCCTAAGATGCGAGGATGCCTCTGACAGGAGCGGTTCGCCATGTCCTGGCAGCATGACTCGAACGTCCAAACGGGATAGCTTGTCGAGTGAGTCGATGAGCTTTCTCCAGTCCCCGGATGGGAGGTCAGTTCTTCCGAAGTATCCGCCTGGGAAAGCAGTGTCCCCTGTGAGTATGATTTCGTTGTCGTGTAGACACACGCTCCCTTCTGTGTGGCCAGGAGTATGAATTACTCTTAGGTTTCGTCGACCAAGTCTGACATTGTCCCCATCCTTCATGTAGACGATTGATCTTATCCCCAAGGATTTCAAGTCGTCCGCGTCGTTCTGATGGACGAAGATCTCGGGTGAGGAATTCTCGCATATCTCGGTGAGCCCTCCTATGTGATCTATGTGCCCATGAGTAATGGCAATTCTGCTAACACCATCGATCTTCAAGCCAAGCTGTTCGAGCTGGGGACGGACCGCGTTAGGCTCCATTCCCGACCCGGTATCAACAAGTGAGATAGTGTCGCCTTCAGCAAATATGAAAATGTTCGAGCAGAGACCGATTCCTTCGATGAAATGGATGTCCCTCAGCCGCGGATCATGTTCACCTAAGCTTTCTGGCATCCGTTCTTCCCCCCCACGCCGCTCGCCCCGTAGGTTGATGATACGGAAAGACAAGAATATCGGTCCCATTGCCTACGGAGAACCTGGAACTACGCCTAGGATGGATTTGCCCTTGGTTCAGAATTACCCCGAAGCCACCGTTGGCGGACTCGTCATCAACGAGAAAGAGGAGATACTGCTCGTGCGGTCGCACAAATGGGGAACCAAATACACAGTACCAGGAGGACACATCGAACTTGGTGAACGATCCGAGACAGCTGTCAAGAGAGAGATCAAGGAGGAAGTCGGACTTGACACCGAACCCGTCAAGTTGCTTCTAGTTCAAGAAGCGATCTACCCCGCGGACTACATCAAGCACGAACACTACATCTTCCTGGACTATCTCTGTCGAACCAACTCATCAGGAGTGAAGTTGGATGGGAAAGAGATACAGGAGTACGTTTGGACAACCCCCAGTGATGCGCTTCACATGGACTTGGAATCGTTTACGAGAAACCTAGTGGAAGCATACTTGAGGGATGCAAGCGTCAAGAAAGCTCGCTAAGAAGTAGGTTTGCTCTTTCTTCGTCGCTGGCCGTTCACGCCTAGAGTCTTCGCCAGTTTCTTATGTTCCTTCTTGGTTATCCATTCTACGTAGAGATAGTCCTCGATCTCTTCTTCGGTCATGCCGATCTTGCGTGCTTCATCCAGCGTGATCTTGTATGCTTCGAGCTCTGTCGGTCGATCCACATATGAGAACTTTGAATCGAACAGGTCTCGCCCCTGTCGATATTGCTTGACGTGAACAAGCTCGTGAATGATGTCAAGATAGAGAAGCTTCTCGCTGGCAGACCGCAGGTACCCTCCTCTAACAATGATACTTCCGTCCGTGTCGTTCACGTACATGTACTCCGCTGAATCGTCCAGCTTCACACGCAGGTTCCGTAAGGTTTCAGCTGCGTGTTCCTTGCCTCCGAATAGTGATTGAATGACTTCAGAGTTCTCAAGGCCGATGAATATCCGAGATAGTGGGAATTCTCCATGAGACTCATTACGGTTGACCTCGAAACCTCTCATTGAGAATCCACCTCCAGACAGTTTCTGCGGTTCAAGCCCCGTTGTTGTATCTAAGATTGTCTCTTTGCGATCGCTGTGCAGTTTCTGAAATTCTTTGACAATAGTGCACCTTGGTCCTAGGCGCGACTGTTACGCGTTGACTGGAAGAACGGAGAATTCTCTGTATCCTGTTATGATCTTCATGTATCCGCCCAACTCCTTATCCAGTTCTGTATCTCCTGTATCGACCAGTAGGCGTTTGGTCTTGAGTGAGTGTATCTTGCGTTCCGTGGCGATGACTATGATATTCTCCTTACCAACTCGTCTGATCACCTGTGCGCTGATCTGAGGATTGCCTCGGCCGAAGATGAAACCCTGTCCGCCGATCGGGGTCACAATTATCGATGCTCGGCTCTGAGCCAGCAGTTGCATGATGCCTTTTTCGGAAAGGTCTTTCTCGATGAGAGCTCTCCCACGAATAGCGTCGACCCCGAGCATCGTCTTCTCGAATCCTAGACGTCTGCCGAGTGCTGCGGTTGTGGATCCTGGTCCGATGATGTACGTCCGGTCATCCTTGAGTTCCTCGCCCACGAACTTCGCTATCGCGTTTTGTGCAGAGACCTCATCCAAGAGGGAACCGGTCTTGGAGTTCTGAAGATTCGCGGCGTGGAATGGAACTCGGAGATATCCGTAGAGGCGAACCGATATTCTGTCCGCCCTGAACTCGGATTCGTCAATGTCCAATACTTCGGCATCCGCGAGTCTGGCTTCGCCATCCAAGTAGCTGGCGGTCAAGTCGCCGCCGGTTCGAGGATTGGTTGAGAACACAGAAGAGTAGACTTTGACTCCGGCTGGAATACCAAGGCATGGGGTTTCCTGGTCGATCACGTGGCAGATATCTCGAGCGGTGCCGTCGCCGCCAACGAAGAGAAGCAAGTCAACCCTGCGCGTCTGTAGGACCTCGGCTGCTCTCTTCGTGTCATCGGATGTTGTTTGCTGACTGGATGGTCCGTCGACGACTTCTGGACTGAAACCAGCCTCTTTCGCAGACTCCTCTCCCATCTTCTGAGAGCATGTGATTAGTTCTAGTGAGGACGTGTAGTGGGTGCGGAGAGTCCGCATAGCTTCGACAGCTCGCTGGGGCGCAACGGGTGCTGCGCCGAGCCTAATTGCGCGTTCAAGGATTTCCGGTCCGTCGGTGCCTTTTAGGCCGACTTTTCCTCCCATGCCCGCGATCGGGTTGACGATCAATCCGAGGCGCTTCACGGCGACCGTCGCAGCTCGTCTCCCGCTTCGAAGCTATGTCTTTCTCTGCCAGCCGTACTTGTCGGTAGGATAGAATGGGAACTTTGTGACAACACCATCTACTCGTCTTCCTCGGATCATGATTCCAAGCGTTTGACCTTCAGTTGCGTGTTCACGAGGAACGTATCCCATCGCGATGCCCAGGTTCAGAGTCGGCGAGAAGGTTCCGCTCGTCAACTTTCCAATAGCGGTAGTATCCTTCACGATCTCATATCCGGGTCTTGGTATGCCTTGAGCTGTAGCCTTCAGGCCTATTCGCAGAAGTCTCGCGCCTTCAGCCTTCTGTTTCTCAAGAGCCTTCTTGCCGATGAAGTCCGACTTCGTGAGCTTCACCGTGAACCCAAGACGCGCCTGGTACGGGCTAACTTCTTCGTCAATATCGTTTCCGTAGAGGCACATCCCTGCCTCTAATCTCAGAGCGTCCCTGGAGCCCAACCCGCAGGGTTCTATCCCGAACTCTTTACCACCGGCAAGCAAAGAGTTCCAAACACGTTCAGCTTTTCCGGGATTGGAGATCGGGCATTCCCACACCAGTATCTCAAACCCATCCTCACCCGTGTAGCCTGTTCGAGAGACAAGACATCCAATGCCATCGACCTCTGTCTCTACGCATCCGAACCGCGGAACCTTCGACGGTTCTATCTTCGACAGTTTTCCGAGTGTGGCTTGAGCTTTCGGGCCTTGAAGTGAGATTAGAGCTGTCTCATCTGATACGTCTGTGAGATCTGCGTCGCTTCGCGCAGCTTGTGCCTTCAGCCAGTCTGCATCCTTCTTCCGGTTGCCAGCGTTGAAGATGACGACGAATCGCTCCGGCTCGAGGCGAAGCACGATGATATCATCCTTGATGCCCCCTCTATCGTTACATAGTAACGTGTAGTGTGCTTGTCCGGGCTTAAGCGCGCTGACATCGTTGGTGGTTACGAAGTTGAGGAATGCTTCGGCATTTGTGCCTCGAGCTATCGCTCTGCCCATGTGCGAGACATCGAAAATGCCAACCTGGTTTCTAACCACCAACGTCTCGGGGATTATCCCTTTGTACCATATTGGCATCTCGAATCCTGCAAAGTCAACGACCTTACCATTCTGTAGATGGTAGTCATGCAGTTGGGTCTTCAACGGCATAGGAACATACTCCCACAACGCTAGCCTCTGTCTGCACTCTTGTCAGGTCCGTGCATTGAAGCTGCCTGTTCGCGAACTGTTATGTTTTGTCTTCGGACGGGATTATTCTTACTGCCTCAGGTTCGAATGAGAGCTTCTTCTGACATTTGGGGCAGGTTCCGTTGTATCGCTGGATTATCTCGGTGGGTGATTCAAGCTCGAGTCCATCATAGAGGGTAGCGCCGCATGCGTGACAGAAGACGCGTTGGGGCATCCAAGTAGCCTCGGTAGAGCATCGGGAAGTGAGGCAACGTATTTTAACTTCTTGCCATTATCCGCGTGCGACGAACGATGTCTGTAGGGCTCAGGAATTGGCTTAGGCGTGCGCCGTGGAGAATCAGGCGGAGCCTCGGAAACGTTGCATACAGACTTCGCTTAGTTCGCGCCCCCGGGGCGGCAGGACTCAAGGGTTCATGGACGGTCCTGTTTCTCGTGGCGATTAGCCTAGCCACGTTCTTTCTGGCTGGGGGAATCTACGATCTCCTTGAAAGGCCCGTTTCCCTCCTTCCAAGATCGACCTCGCAGGGCTGGACGTTCATATATCCCGGCGGGCTCGGAGCCCAGACGCTGAACGAGAGCATTCTCTCCGGCATACTCTATCTTCTCGGCCTGTCAGGCTTCTACATGCTATATAGGAGCACGAGATTCGCCTATCGCCCCAGAAATGCATACATTCTCCTAATCATCGGGTTCGTGACTACAGTCATCGTGATCTACTACTCAGGGCAACTTCTTGCACAAAAGGGCGGCTAGGCTGACCTAGACCTTACCAGAGACGCTTCTTCAATCGTAGCACGTACGCTACCGCATTGGATAACAAGTGAATCGGGACAGTTGCTATCACTAGGATCAAGACCGCGCCTACCGTTACGTTTAGCAACGGAGAAACCAGGACGAGCGCACCCAAGATGAAATCTAGCTGATCGACCACAGGTAGAGGGTGTCCAGGCGGAATGTCCAGCCTCCTCTTAACGAAGGCTCCGAAAAGGTCTCCGAGCAACGCTCCGAGGCTAGCGAGAACTCCGACAAGCACGAGCAAGTGGTTCCCGAATAAGATGGCTTCTGCCGCAGCTGCCACGCTGCCTAGCAATAGTCCATACGCGAATCCTTTCACCGTCTTGTTGGTTCCGAGTATCTGGCGGCCGTCAACGAACTCTCTCCCTCGATCAATGGGGACTCCTCCTCCAAGCAAGACGGGAGTGGAGTTCGCGACATACGTTGGAATTGCCACGTAGATTGCGATCAGTAGATCGTTCAAGTCGAACATGTGGTTTTCGCTCTCTTGCGCTCTCAGCCTCTCAAAATCTCTGTGATGAGCTGGGTTGTAATAAAGGTCAGATTGGCTCGAATCCTCGAGCTGTGAGTTTCGCTGAGCATCTCAATGAGCCGGTTTGTCTTCCTTTTCGGCGTTCCACTATGATATCTTTCCTTGATTGCTCTGGCGTGTTCTTCAGTCTTATGATTGTGCGAGGCCAATGTGCAAGTGTTCGACGCGCGACCGGTTCAATCCGTCCGAAAGGAAAGTCCATTCTTGCATGTACTTGGCTTGTCAAGAGCACGACGAGTTTGCCGCGCACCGCAACTTCACTTAGATAGGCAAGTTGTCTGTTTAACTCCCTGTTGAGAGCGAATGTCTGTTGCGCAGGACCGAGGCTGACTCTGTATAGTGACGTGATCGAATCCACGACGATCAGCCGTGTCGACTTTGTCAAGTAGTTCTCAACGCTTTCCACAAGGCTGGTTTGGTCCGAAAAGGTATCCGGGAAGAACAGGAGTATCCGTTCGCTCACGGCATCGGAGTCTTCTCCTGTCAACTGCGCGAACCGTTGATGAGTGAAAGAGTGGTCAGTGTCGATATAGAGAACCTTTGAACCGCGACGCGCAGCTTCTACGCTGGTCTGGATCGTGAGGGTGGTCTTGCCCGTCCTCGCCTCACCGTAGACGACGACGATCTCTCCAATCGTGAAACCGCCATCTAGCAGGGCGTCAAGGGGCTCGCATCGGGAAGGAATCACATCCTCGACCTGTGTCAATCATGTTTCCCTGCCGGACATCGTAGTCGAATCTATCGACTGTCTAGCGCGTAAAAGGTGAACTGATATCATGCCGGAAACGAGCGGAATCAAGCAATTGATGCCGAGAGCTCGTTCCTCTAGTCTGTTGTGTAGCTCTATTGTCGAGAGCCACAGATCTCGCAGAAGCTCGAATCTGGAGGAAGAGGTGCTCCGCACTTGATGCAGAACCAGCCTGATTCTGTTGGTATTGCCTGTGAGGTGGGAGCACCGCTAACGGATGTGGTCGGCGTGATCTTCTTTGCCTTGCGGTGTCTCAAGCCCAAGAATCCGGCCGCAACCGCAGCCAACACAACCAGTGCGACCCAAAGCTGAGTGTAGTCGTCCCGCCATTTGGCCTCAATTGCATAGGGTCCTGTCATTGTCAGCGTTCCCTTTGATTGGGCCGAAGTCACATCGCCCGTCCATGAGACGAAGAAGTGCTGTATCAGGACGCCATAGGGAGTAGTCACGGAATATTCGGCAACGTCGCCTGACGTATACCAGTCCTCGCCTTTCGGGTTTCCGAAAGCCGAGGTAATCTTGAGGAAGTATTGGGTAACGTAACTGACTTTGACAATGTGTGGTTGGTCCATGTGCAAAGTCACTGTCCTTTCCTTGAGTTGAGTGTCGTCTACTGTCAATCCCGGAAGGAAGTAGCGAATGCCGGCACTCACGGGTACAGTTTCGTCGTATGGTCCGACCGTCTCAGTCTGGCCGGCTGTGAACCATTTCTCAATCGGCCATGCGATGAATGAGGGCTGTGTCTCGACGAGGAGTCTATACTGTTTCGTGTCATAGTGAACTGAATAGGTGCCCTGCGTCGCGACTGCGATCGTGTTTTCGGTTGTGCAATAACGCGTGTCCTCACCAACCGTGGCACACTGGGAGAGCGTGACAGTGTGAGTTGAGCCGAGCGGGAAGACCAGCACGAGCCTCTCGCTCCCTGTAATCTCTGCGTATTCTGCGCCGTCAACCGTGACGTTTGCAGAAGCTGAAGATGGAACACCCGTCAATGAAAACTCGGCTGTGTATACCTTCAGAGTCGTTATTGGTTTGCTTGCGAACGCGACAGTGTAGCTAGTTCCCTGTTGCCCAATGACCTTCATGTAGATGTTGTTTGCTGCGTCTGACCATGACTCGTTCACTCCGCAGGTCGCGTCGTCAATGGATCTTGTCCCAGGGTGGCAGTCCACAACTTTGACGATGCCCTGTCCCGAATCCCTCGACTCGTCTATGAGCGTGATGAGGACTCCCGAGTCGGGTAGGTACTTGTCCACTCCGACCTTGGCCCTGGCCTCGAACAGATAGTATCTGCCGCTTGCTGCTAGTAGCTTCAATGCCCTTGGGCCAGTCGTATCGCCTAATTGATTGAGTTGCTGGACGAACCCGCCCGGGGCCAAGGGGATGGATACGGTTGAGAGCCAGCCAAGCTTGATCCTGCTCCACGATTCAAGTCCTGTAGGATCTGTCCCGTCCTCGTCAGGCCCACCCCAGCTGCCAGATGCCATCAGAGACCACATGCCCACAAAGTCTACGCGTGTCTTCCAATAGTCGGGAGCGTTGGGGCCGGCGTCGTAGAGATCAGGCAAGTTGATTGTGTGGCCGAATTCGTGCGTGACACCCCCGAAATCGACCGTATCGTACGACGTAACCTCAGGAGCGAATCCTCCGTTAGCGAAGGTCTTGCTTCCACATTTCGCCTCAAGTCCATCCCACCATGCGCTCGGCCAGAGCAGGTCGGTGTTCTTGGCATCTGAATCCTGACCGTGCCCCGCGAAAATCACCATTATAGACTGATACTGGTTGAAGTCTATGTTCCCTACTAACTTGCACGCGTCGGCGACTACATCGAGATCATTTTGATCGCTTCCAGGGTCTTTGGGGCTCATGTCCCTACCGTAGTATGCTTCATCATGACTTAGTTCGAACCATCCGACAGTGTCGCTGATGACATTGAATTGGCCGTATGAGACTTCAAGCCAGTACTTGTTCATCCGTTCCACGCTTAACTTCTGAATTTGATCAGCAGATGTCTTGTGCTTGATATCGGCGAATTCCACCAGGATCACAATGAGTCTGAAGTCACCACCCAGTTTCCCAATGTTCACTGAGCTTTGAGGCGAGGATCTATCCACACCATGCCCCATAGCGGCAGGGTTCCTTACTGGCTCCATCCCAAGTGTGAGCGAGGGAGCTATTGTGATCGGAACAATTGGCAGAATGAGAAGTGCAAGCAGCGTACAACCGGCAAGAACTACTTTGCTCAACGGACCTCCCGCAGTGATCTCAAAGCTTCTCCTACTATAACGAATCGTACCACTGCGAGCCTGAGGCTAGGTTGTGTTTCGTTCGAGCCGGTGGCTCCTGAATCTCCTTTTTTAGAGATCTCATTCTTGGCTTGAGAGTAGTTCTCTGATTTGGGCTCTAGGTTTTGCGGCGTCGAATATTCTGCTGAATCTCTTCAACCACAACGGGTATAGGAAGATTTTGCCGTAGAAGAACTCCTCGAAGATTGCTCTCTCGACTTTGATGAGTGCGCTGCGCACTTTGGCGTAGCCATAGAAGAGGCACAGGTGGTGGACATTCTCAAGTGATGGAAATTCCATGAATCTTGACGCTATCTCCCAATCCCAGAAGTTTGCATTGGGCTCGCTAGGTTTTCCCTTTGCGATTCTCCTTAGAACGAATCGTTTCAGGTAGCGTGCCTGTGCATGTCTGCTGGCGAAGAGATCTGCTGTGTCCGCTTCCATCTTGGTATCTCGCTATGATCGGCCATGGCTTCGCTTTTTATGTCTTACCTTGACAATGGATGCACTCGCCCATGTGATGTTCTACTTCTCTTTCGACAGTTTCTCGAGCAGTTCTCCATATTCCTTCGCGGGCATCAGTGAGCTGAGTTCCTCTCCTAGCTTCGAAGGCTTCAACAATATGAGCCATCCCTCTCCGTAGGGTTGCTGGTTGACGAGTTCTGGGGCATCAATAAGTTTCTGATTCGCCTCCACGACTTCGCCCGACACGGGAGAGTAGACTTCGGACACCGCTTTTACCGATTCAACCGTGCCGAATGACTCCCCTTTGCCCAGCACTCTTCCGACCTTCGGGAGGTCAGCATAGACAACCTCATGAAGGGAATTCTGTGCGTAGTCTGTGATTCCGATTCTGCAGTTGGCGCCTTCAACGCGAACCCACTCATGTTCCCTCGTGTATTTCAGCTCGCCCAGGATTTCTTTTCCCTCAACCATTCAGATCTCGCCTGTCCCTGTCGGTTGCTCTCGTTGTTCTGTATCTCGCCTGGATATATAGAATCATTCGCTGGCAACTCGCCAGTTCTCTCAGGCATCTCAGGACGATTCTAAGCGACTCGCCTCTAGCCAATGGAAAGCTTAACGAGTGATAGCTGGTGATCTTCTCTCGTTATCCACGATGGCGCCGCTCTCTATGGTCGGAGCCGGGAGGACGATCCGCGCCGACGCTGGGAAGACGGTCGTGATAGCGGGTCCGGCCTCATTCGAGCTGACTGAGGGCGAAGCAAGCGTACTAGGCGCTCCATTAGACTCCGCTAGGAACATCGTACCGCGTGGAAAACAGACCCCGGTCGAGATTCATTCTCTCTCGTCATTCAGAGTCAGTCTGGGCGAGGACGCTGGCGTGGAGGTGCTCGACGGAAGCACGATTCCGCTCTCCTGGCGTGAAGCCGGCTCAGCCCTCGTTGAACTCGGAGAAGGCGTAGCGGTCGTGGTGGGTGGAGCGGACACAGGAAAGACAACCCTATGCACTTTCCTCTCAAACTATCTACTTGCCGAAAACAGAAAGGTCGCAGTTGTCGACGCGGACATAGGTCAGACTGACCTTGGCCCGCCAACAACGATGGCTGCAGGAGAGGTCAAGGCGAGGGTGACAAGCCTCTCACAGATCATGCCGTCTGAGCGTCTATTCATCGGTCTCACTAGCCCCGGGCGTGCCAAAGACAAGGTGATCCGTAGCACCAAGAGACTCGTCGGCTACCACACCACACCTGGGAAGATAGCGCTCGTGAACACCGATGGCTGGGTCTCCGGAAACGAAGCGGTTCTCTACAAGCTCCAGATGATCGACGAACTCCAACCAGACATCACGTTAGGAATTGGAGGCAGTGACCTCTCTCCTATTCTTCAAGCGGGAAACCGCACGACGCTGCTTGTAGGCTCCCCCGACACGATCAAGGAGAGAAGCCGCGTCGATCGTAGAGAGCTCAGATCACTGGGTTACCAGAAGTACCTTGCAGGAGCTTCCCTCAGAACCTTCAGCATGAGCGGAACTCGGCTGCGTCACTATACAACGATGGGAGATCTGAGTCTAGATCGCGCCTCACGATCGTGGGTCGAGAACCTGAAGGATACGGTCATCGGTCTCTTGGACGCGGATGATTTGCTGCAGGAGATTGGCATTCTCAAGGACATCATTCCCTCTACCAGAATGGTCAAGATATGGTCCAGAATCCCGAGTCTCCCTGCCAAGATCGAGGTTGGAGATGTCAAACTGAACAGTGACGGCCGCGAATTGGGCTACTTGGGACAACGATAACGGTGCGAAAGCAAGCCGTACATATTAGTTGAAACCAAGATCGTGGGAGCGCGCACGTGGACGTGGCCGAACGTTGAACAGCAAGCCAGCGACAGACGCGAAGGAACTTGCGCTTATCGAGAAATCCATAATCAAGACGATGAGGAAGTTCAGGGAAAGCCCAAGGTCCTTTTGGTCAACTGATGACATCCGATGCCACTTGAAGGTACAACTCCTGAAAGGGAGACTCTTCAAGAAAGGGTCGCTTGGCAACGTTTTTCTCAGTTTCCCTACAAAGAACAGATATGAGCAGCGCGAGGACGGCTCGCTGACACCGTCTCTAACAGGAAGGAACGATCATTTCGCATTGGCGGGATGGGCAGCCTCAATTCCCACCACTTGGAACAACGTCACACAGCGGCTCTCCTTCGCAGTCGAGATAGAATACATCCCGGTCGTTCCAGAGAACTGGGCGGTTCGAATTCGGAACGATCTGCTGAAACTGAGCGACGAGAAGAATGAGGTCCCGGCCAAGGGGAGATTCCTCTTGCTTCTCACGACCCAGCCGACTTCACTCTTCCGAGGTCAGCTGAACAATCTACTTGAGGAGTTCCCGTCGGTCAGGTGCTATCAACAAATCGCCCAGTAGATGTGTTCGTATGATCCACGCACACTGTGCTGTATAGGAGTGCAGCGTCCTTGGGTGCCGCGGCGACCCCGGTCTGGAAGTCGGTTATGATGAGCGTTTCCTGTTTGCTCGCCTATTTCGATAGATGAGATGCACGCCCAGTAGGCCTAACGCGAGTCCCGCTAAGATCGATTCCAACGGGAAGCCAGGAATAGGTGGGGGAGTAGGCGGCGTAGTCGCGGTTACGGAATAGGTACTCGTTGTGGTTAGGCTTGTGGTCGTGTGAAATGTTGAGGTTATCGTTTGGCTCACAGTTGTCGATATCGTTCGATTGGTCGTAATCGCGCCTGTTGTTATCCGAGTCGTGGATGTCGAAGGGACAATCGTGGTCCCACTGGTGGTGGTCGTTTTGTATGTGGTGGATGTAGTCCAAGAGGTTGATGGAGAAACCATGGTCGTAGTGTAATACGTGATACTTGAGCGCCAGGACGTACCTGAGGTAGTCGTCGCGGTAGATATCGTGGATGTTGTGCTGTTGTGGAAAATGAATGTGAAAGTGAAATTCCACCAACCGTATCCCGTATTATAGCTCGTCGTGACTGTGGTTGTCACGACTCCCTGCATGGGGGTCATTGCAGGTGCCATGGCCGGAACAAGAATCCCGAGTGCTGCGAGGGTCACGCAGACGATAACGAGGGCTCTGATCGCGTCCCGTCTCTTCAAGAGTGTCCCCTCCCTGCTCGGCGATTTCGGTAGACCAGATGCACGCCCAGCAAGCCTAATCCAAGTCCAGCTAGAATCGATTCCAAGGGAAAACCGGGTATAGGCGGAGGAGTAGGCGTCGGCGCTCCCGTCACAGTAAGCACGCTCGTCGAGATGTTGCTCGTCGTCGTGTAATATGTCGAAGTTATGGTTTGGTTCGCCGTAGTCGCTATCGTTTGACCAGTTGTGGTCACGGTTTCCGTCGTCAAGGTTGTGGACGTGGACGGGACAGTCTTCGTCCCTAGTGTCGATTTCCAAGTGCGAGTTGACACTGCAGTCCAAGATGTCGTGGAAACAGTCACAGTCACGGGGTAGGTCGTGACAGTTGGCACAGTGCTCGTAGTTGTGCCTGTGTACGACGTATACGTCATACCCGTCGTTATGTTCGAGAAAATGAATGTGAGAACGACTTGCGCCGTCGTGGTACCAGAAGAATATGTCGTCGTGACCGTGGTTGTCACGGGTCCCTGCATTGGGGTAATTGCCGGTGCCATGGCCGGAACAAGAATCCCGAGTGCTGCGAGGGTCACGCAGACGATAACGATGGCTCTGATCGCGTCCTGCCTCTTCAAGAGCGTCCCGTCTAGATGTTGGGCTTGCCGTAGAATATAACCCTGAGGCTCCATCAGTCCAATATCCTAGCCGCATACGGCGCTAATGACGAGGGCTGGACTGCCTCATCCCGCGGGGATCATGTAGTCATGTTGTCAGTCAAAGCCTAGCCGCATCATCTTTCTTTTCTACGATCTTGAACCAGATTATCACGCCGATAATGTTGGCCAGCACTAGCGTGAGGATGAACGGCGATTTCGGAGATATGTTGTCCCACATCCAGCCTCCCAGCGCGGGCGAGGCTATGGAGGCGAGGCCGGCTACGAGGCTCAGGGTTCCCAAGGTCTGCCCGAATCTCTCGCTCCCAAAATGATCCACCACGTAGGCGTTGAGGGCGGGCACGTAGAGACTGTAGACAAGACCCCAAAAGACTGCGGAGATGTACGCGAACTCAGGTCGCGAACTCAGCAACAGTGGTAAGAACGCTCCGATAGAGCTCCATTCGCTCAGGGCCAGGAATGGCTTTCTGCCCGCCTTGTCAAGCTTCTTCCCCAGCGTCAGTCCGGTCAGCGCGGGGATCCCTGCAGAAATGGCTAGGGCGATTCCAAGCTGCTCCTGAGTCGCGTTCATCTCTTTGAAGATGTAGAGCGCCCAGAATGGGAACGAGATTCTCCACGCAGCCGCGTCAAGCGCTACTACAATTACCAAGGGCAAAATGCGCTTATCTACACGAACATACTCCCTCCATGAATCAACAGTTCTCGTTCGTGCCTGTTGCACTGGTGCGGGTTTGTAGGAGATTGAGACTACGGCGATCGCGATTAGGACCATGACTGCTGATGTTGCGAACATGAAACGCGATGGGACCGCCATCACGGTCGCGACATACCCGCCCAAGATCGGGGCGATAGTGGCGGCGGATTCTGTCACGCCTAGGTCGAGGCTGAATACTCGGCCGATTCTTCCAGCCTTTGCGGCGTCGCCCAACGACGCCGAAGAAGCAGTTCCTCGAATTGTGTAGTCAAGCGCGACAAGCACTATTCCTGAACCCAGCAGGAGCCAGAACGTGGCGTACGAGTATGAGACGAATCCGAGGAGCGTCACCAAGCCGCCAAGAATGAGGAAGGGTTTTCTTCCAATTCTGTCCATTGCGACACCTATTGGGAGACGTAGAAACGTCGTCGCCAAGCCACCGACAGTCTGTGCTTGGCCCACGAAGGATATGCTCACTCCAAGAGCGACTATGAGCGGGGCAACCGAGGGCGAGCTGAATCCAACCGCGAAACCGAATAGCGCGTTCACTGCAATCAAGAGGATTATTTGGCTCTCCGCGCTGGAGCGGCCGCGCCTTGCTGTGGAATCCATCGTCTTTCTCGTCCGTCTATTGTCGTCTCACTGAAAGGTTGGCGATACTATTTCTAGTTGTAAGATGTAACGTAGACTATCACCGGAATACAGGAGTTGACCATGGGACACCGGACGAATGGAGGCCCTCTGCCTGGATTGGTCTTCGCATTCCTCTGCTTCGTCTGGGGGTCGACATGGCTCGCGATAAAGGTGGGATTGGGTTCTCTCCCGCCCATCACGTTCGCAGGGATTCGATTTGTCATAGCTTCCGTTTTGCTCGCTAGTTACGCGATTGTAAGGAGGACCAAGTTTCCGAGAGACGCGAACAGTTGGCGAGTCATGCTATTTCTCAGCCTATCCCAGATCGCCGTGCCATATGCTCTTGCGTTCTGGGGAGAACAATACATGACAGCAGGCCTAACCTCCCTGCTCTTTGCTACGCTGCCTTTCTTCGTGGTCGTCTTCGCTCATTTCATGATACCTGGCGAGCGCGTGACCGCTAGGAAGGTCTCGGCCATGTTGCTGTGTTTTGTCGGGGTCGCAGTCATCTTCTCTAGAGAGTTGATGTTCACGGTCAATTCCTTCTGGGGCGGCGTTGCGGTGGTCGCAAGTGCTGGAATTGCTGGATGCGCGAACGTGGTCGGCAAGAAGTACTCTCAGGCCATCAACTCCACAGTCAATGTCGTTGTTCAGATGGGTGTTGGCGCCATTCTCCTAGTCGCAGCCGGGCTCCTTCTTGAACACGGAGAGCCCTTGAACTTTGACTACACATCAGTATTCGCGATCCTGTATCTTGCCGTGCTAGGGTCGACTTTTGCCTTTGTCGCTCTCTACTGGCTCTTCACTCGCATGCAGGTTACACGGATCTCGCTTTTCACATTCATCACCCCGATCGTCGCTGTGATCCTGGGATGGGTCATTCTCGGCGAGAGCGTGGATATCAACGTCGCCGCAGGCGGTTCTTTGATTCTGGTCGGGGTCATGTTGCTGAGCCGAGCGCCCACGACTGGTTGAGATCCAGTTTCATGCTACCCACCCAGTGGGCTGGGGACGGGATGTGTCTTGTCTTTGGCTTTTCTCAGCACCCCCATGATCAATGATAGTTCTCTTCTTGAGATGATCGATCTTGCGAGAATGTTCCTGAAGGCTCGATTCGCTAAGCGTTTCCTGTGCGGTGGAAGGTCTGCAATGTCCGCAAGCTGGTTGAAGATGGATACTAGACGATCCATCGATAATTGCGAGGGTTCGAGCGAAGATGGATGCATTTGCCTAACCTTGAAGAGTTCGTAGAATATGATTGATGCTGCTGTCGCGACATTGAGCACATTGTAGTCCTCGCTTCCCGGAATGCTGACGATTATGTCGCACTGCTGCAGCTCTCGGTTGCTGAGCCCCGTGCTTTCTCTCCCGAAAAGTAGCGCGACAGAACCTGATGTCTCTGCTAGACGTGATGCGAGTTGTGATGGATCGATAACTAGTCTGAGTATGTTCCGACTGCTCGTGCCCACAATTGCGGTTGTGCCGACGACGCGGTCGATTCCTCTCAAAGCGTCGGGGAGCGTCTTCACTTTTCGGGCTTTCTTGAGAATCTCCTTGCCTTTTGTGGCATATCGATAGGCCTCGTCTCCAAGAGATACCTTCGGCGAGACAAGACAGAGATCTGTTAGGCCAAAGTTTCTCATTGACCGAGCAACAGAGCCGATGTTTCCCTCCTTCTCGGGCTGCACAAGCACGACGCGAAAACGTGCACCAAGCTTTCCTACACAGGAGAGTCTTCCCTTCATAGGCGCCGGATCATTCACGGCGTTCACGCTCCATCATCGAGATCTCGTTTGACAGATGCTCGAAATCACTAACGCTCAATTGAAACACCCGCACGTCTCGTAGGGATGAAGACGCTTGATTCGTCAGATCCATGTGCCCGAGGGACGTCTCAAGGTATTGACGGAGAACCTTCTTGGCTCTCTTTCTTCTTTGGGTGAACATGAACCGAACCACATCCACAAAAAGTCGCTCGCTCCTAACCGGCACTTCGGACCCTTTCCTTCGGATCACGACGACGGCGGAATCCACCTTCGGTACGGGCCTGAACGAATCCCTTCGAATCACTCCAACCAGCTCTACTGAAGACCTGTGCTGCACCATGACGCTAATCCTCCCATAGTCTGGCGAGCCCGGCTTCGCCGCCAGTCGTTCAGCAAACTCCCTCTGAAGAGTCAGAACCGCGCAACGAAACCTCTTGGAAACTATGAGGAGAACTAGTCGGGAAGAAATGTAGTAGGGAGGAGTACAAACGACTTTGTTGAAGCGAGGAATCTTCACTTTCAGTATGTCGCCCTCGATGATACGTAGCCTTCGATCTCGTCCATACTTGTGTCTGAGAATGGTCACGAGTCTTGGGTCCTTCTCAACAGCGATAACCTTTCCTGCGTGGGCAAGGAGCGCCTCAGTCAGAAACCCTTTCCCGGGCCCCACCTCAAGGACAACGTCCGATGGTTGCAGATCGGATGAGCTCACCATCAGATCTCGCGTCGTCCTGTCAACAAGGAAGTTCTGACCCAGCCTTCGAAGCGGCCGGCCACCCAAGTAAATGCTGTGATCTGGTGATTCCATGTTCATTCCCACGTGGCAGGATCCGTGGCGTGAGCTGCCTACGAATGCCACCGCTCGGAACGTTCTAGGAGGAGAAAGTGCTCTTAATCATTTCACTTGAAGCGCGACCACGGGCGCAGGGCGTGGGCGAATGGGTGAGTCCACCTTGCGTGGTCCCGTATCCTGTTCCTGGGGGGTTTGAATCAAAACTCTGAATTGGTAGTCACGTGACTTTCTCCGTGTAGATATCAATGCCGAGAATGTACACGCGGACCGGAGATGGCGGAGAGACTGGTCTCTTCTCAGGCGAGAGGGTTGCGAAGGATTCCCTCAGGGTTGAGGCGTACGGCACCGTGGATGAGTTGTCATGCTGGATAGGATACACGCGATCACTGATTGAAGACGATGAGATCGACACTATACTGGAGGGGGTTCAGCAAGACCTCTTTCTCGTCGGCGCAGGACTCGCCACGCGTCAGAAGAAGTCCCGTGCACAGAAGGCACAGGTCACTCAAGATATGGTTAAGCATCTTGAGCAAGAGATCGACAGACTCGACGCCGAACTGTCGCCACTGTCGGCCTTCATAATTCCGAATGGAACCGGCCCTGCCGCCGCATTACATGTGGCTAGGACCATCGCCAGGCGCGCAGAACGCAGAACTATTACGCTCGCGCAAGAAGAGAAACTGGATCCTCCGCTTGTTCCGTACTTGAATCGCCTATCCTCCCTGCTGTTTGTATTGGCCAGAGTCGTGGACAAACGCGCGGGCGTTGAGGAAAAGAAGTGGGCCTCACGGCCGCTATCGAGTTGACTTGGGGTTCGTGATAGGCGGCATCAAGTCTTGAGCTTCTGTTCTTGAGCCTTTCTTCTTCTGCGAACGAGAACTGCAGCTACAAGCACGAGCAACACGACGGCCACTGCAATCAATGGCAGTGGAAGTTCAGCAGAGGCTACCTGCAGTTCCACTGGGAGAGTGTTGTCGAGGCTGTTGTCTGATTGGGTCCAGTCAAGGCGCAAATCCATCTTGTATACTTGAGAGGTGGCCTTTGAGTCTACGTCAACTGTCAGGTATGCGGTCTTTGATTCGCCTGGTTGCATCGTCCCGAGGAAGTCGGTGAGCGTTCCTGAGAAGTAGTTGCCGACCATCAGCTGTGCCCTAACTGAATCTGCAGCGACGGTTCCAGTGTTCTTGATAGTTACTTGTATGCTGACGCCAGAGTCGCCGGCGTGAACAACCTTAGGCTCCAACTGAACGACTTCGAATACTACTTTCTCGCTCACGTAGATCGGGATCTGTCCAATCTCCACCTGTCCGCTGGATCCAGCTGAGACGGTGACGAGTTTGAGGTTGTAGCTTCCGAACTGGGCCGATTTGCTGATGTCAACGTAGAAGTCTGCTTCGCTGACCTGTCCTGGCTGCATCGTTCCGAGAAAGAACGTGTCCGACCCTCCGGAGGACGCTTGGAACGGGTCCTGCAGAACGAGGCGCACTTGAAAGTCGGCCGTTGATCCAGTCCCCGAGTTCACGAGCCACGCCTTCACGGTGATTTGATTGTCGCCTGGGTAGACTTTCGCGGGTACGGTCACGACGTTTTGAACGCGAACATCACCCGTCCACACGGGCACGTCCACGGAGAGGGTCTTCTCCACGGGCAGCAGTTCCCTGGCAGTCTTGTAATCAACTATGAGCGTGAGCCTGTGAATCCCCGCAATCGCATCCGAAGCAACTGTCAAAGCATACCGCAAAGTGAAGGAGTAGCCTGCTTGAATATCGCCGGCGCTCTGGTCAACTGTTCCAGCGTTCACTTCGCTTCCGTTAACGTTGTAGGCGTAGCTGAACGGAGACGCCAACACAAGCGTAGCACTGACATCGCGGGCTGCTGCATCTCCGGCGTTGGACAGATCAATCGACAGGGGTATGTTCGTGTCACCCGGATGCACAGAGATGCCCCCTAGCGGGTTGGTTCCCCAATACACCGACGTAACAACAACGTTTGGTTCAGAGACCGCTCCGATGCTGCTAACAAAAGGCATGGCCATCACGGTGATCAGCATGATCGAGAGAACCAATACTCGCCGAGTCAAGATCACATCATCTCCAGCATGGCTTGCATTCAGCCTTCGAGTCCGTGTATATCAATTCTCCTGCCAGTGCTGGCCTCTGGATTCTACATGGTGCGTTTTGACAGCAGGGTTGCAATTGGCAACAAGACAAGGCTGCTCAACAAGAGAACCACGAAGTCGACAGCTAACGCGTCGAACCCAACTCCAAGGTAGATGACACGTCTTAGGGCGTCGTTCCCGTATGTCCACGGCAACATTGCCGCAATCGCTCTTCCTCCTGACGCCAATGACTCCGGGGCCTGTATCGCGCCTGCAAGCTGGAAAAGCGGAAACGTGATGGCGATTTCGAGGATCGTCAGTGTTGCTGAACTATGAACCTTTGTGGAAAGCAACAAGCCCAACGACATGGTGAATACCGCGATCAGAGTAGTCGTCAAATAGACCAAGAGCACATTCCCCCTTATTACCAAGCCAGTCAGCACAAAGATTACGATCATGAGAGTTGTTCGGATTGCGTTAAGGACAACTGTCGCAGATATCTTTCCGCTATAGATTGATAGAATACTCGTGGGCGTAAGAACGAGGCGTGGAAATGTGCCGCGTTCGCGTTCCCTTGTTATGGCGTTCACAATATCGTCGAAGGCGCCGAGTATCGTAATCATACCCAGCATGCCCGGCAGAATAAAATCTCCTGATGGAGGACGACCCGAGATGGGCCTCAGTATCACCTCCACAGGCGTTGCGCCGAGGCGGGCGCTCACCAGCTCCAGAAGGCTCTGCGTGCTCTCGCTTACGGCGCTCTGAACCAAGGAAGAAGATGTGATCTTCGAGTTGTCAGTCTGAAGAACAACGAAGGCCTGCCGATTATTGAGTAGTGCGTCGCCGAAGCCCTTTGGAATGATTACTGCTCCTGTCGCCGCTCCTGATTCGACGGAATGCAAAGCCTGTTCTTCTGTTTGAACGAATTGTGTCACCTTGATCAAACGTGAGTTGGCCAGTTTGTCTACCAGACTCTTCGACATGGGTGAGCCATCAAGATCTGAAACGACCACAGCCACGTTGTAGCTAGGGGCACCGAATGCTGTGACTATGACAACAAAGATTTGGATCAAGAATATCGGGAACATTATCGTCAGAGCCAAGGAAAGCGGATCGCGCAGGAGCTGTTTCAGTTCCTTGAGAGTGACAGTTGTCGTGTCGCGAGCGAAACGATTCATGTGACAAGCCTCTCTCGCGACAACCTCAGAAGAACGTAGGCAATGCCGTAGAACGTCACGATCGATACTATGATGAATCCGAGCGGGGTCGCCAGGGTAAGCAGAGGTTGTCCAATGAGTATGGTACGCTTCAATATCTCGATGCCATACGCCCATGGCAGCAGGTACGAGATTGTGCTTGATATCCCTCTCAGCAGTTCTCTATCGATAATGAACCCGCTGAACGCGAAAAGGAACAACACGAGGAAAAACTCGATGATGATGACCGCTCTCACCCCTATTCCAATCGCAGAAATCAAGAATCCAAACCCCATCGTCAGCAAAGCTATGAGGAGTGAGATCGCTAAGATTGTAGCGAAGTCGGTACTCGGCCTCGCTCCGTAAGCGTAGAAGGCGAGTGCGAAAACTATGAGCGTACGTGCTATGTTGAGAGCCACATCATACGTTGTCTTTCCAAGCATTACAGCTCCAAGACTGATAGGGCTCATGAGCAGGCCACATAGGTTCCCTCCTCGCTCTCGCGTGACATGCCCCCCGCGATTTCGTAGAATGTTGCGAATATTATGACCAAAGCTAGAATGATCGTCAGGCCTATGTTGAAACTCGAGAACTTGGCTCCTTTCTGAATAATCTCGACTTGTGACGCACCCTTGCTGAGAAGGGGTCCTACCTCAGCACGCGGGCTGAAGTTCTGCAGGCTGGTCTGTAGGCTTGAGACGACTTGGCCTCCTAGCTCGTTTATGCTGTCATCCACGTAGACTACCAAGGTGACTTGCTTGTCCTTTGCAAGGTTACCTTCAAAGCCCTTGGGTACTATGATTGCTGCGTAGATCTTTCCGGTTCCTAGTGTTCTAATGGCGCTCTCTTCGCTGTAACCTTGAACTAGATTGTTGAAATTCCCCGAGCTTGAAAGCGTCGCGAAGAGGCGACCTGAAGCAATCGTCAGATCATTATCAACGTAGGCGATGGCTATATGTGCTGTCGGTGTGAAGTGCTCACCCGCCCCGCCACTAGCTCCTCCAAGAGATATTGTGAAGAAGATCGGCAGAATGACAAGGGAGATTATGATCGCGGAACGATTACGCCTCAAAAGGCGAAATTCGTTGGTCATGACTGCCAAGAGATCGCCGAGGAACGTCCTAGTAGACATTAATGCATCCACGTCTGTGTGATTTGGCTTCGCTCGCTTGTTGCGTCTATTCTGTCCGGCCTTTCTCGAGGAAGCGGTCGATCTCTTCTTCGCCACCAGTCAGTTTGATGAAAGCTTCTTCCAGTGTCGGTCCTTTCGTGTTGATCGATCTGATCTTGGCACCTTCGGACAGAAGGATTCTCGTTACGTTTTCTGCAAGTGCGTGATCATGCACGCACGTGATTCTGAGGACCGGATCACTGTAAGAGATGTTGGCTACGTCTTCTATGTTCTTGATCTTCTCCAGCTGTTGTGTTGACAATCCTGGCGTCTCAACCTCCATGACGGAGAGCTCGCTTACCTTGCGCTTCAGATCACTGGGCGAGCCTACCTGGATCAGTCTCCCCGCAAACACGATTCCCACGCGGTCGCAGATCTTCTCGGGCTCCGTCATGTAGTGAGTTGTCCAGATGACTGTGACACCTTCCTTGCAAAGGCTCTTAGTGAAGTCTTGAAGGGCTGCTGCCGACTGCGGATCTAGGCCAGAGGTCACTTCATCAAGGAAGAGTATCTTCGGATTGTGAAGGAGGGCTGCACAAATCAGTGCTTTCTTGGTCCAACCTGACGAGAGGGCCTTCACCATTCGTTTTGCTTTGTCTTCGAACCTGAACATCTCGAGCAAGTGCGCTATCCTGTTCTCTGCTTCTCCGCTAGGGAGGTTGTACAGTCTGCTGAGAAATCTCAGATTCTCCTCAATAGTCAGCTCCTTGTAGAGCATGACACCCTCCGAGACAACGCCGATCTCACGTCTGACTTTGGCGGCCTCCCTTGCGAGGTCGTAACCGGCAACGGTCGCCGTGCCGCTTGTCGGTTCGATAAGGGTACAGAGCATGCGAACGGTAGTAGTCTTCCCGGCACCGTTTGGACCAAGCAGGCCAAACAATTCACCCTGTTTGACATCCAAGTTCAAGCCGTCTACAGCAGTGAATTTTCCGAAGACTTTTGTGAGGCCGCGTGTTCTAATCGCGCTTTCAGGCATGCCAGTTTCCCTCCTTATTCCAGACCTACTTGAGGGGCGGCGTTAAGGTTTTGGGCGTTCTCAATTCTTCTAGTGTTCGCCAGCAGCCTTCGGATAGTTCTCGTCTTCCAGCTGAAAAGTTGTGTGATCGATTCCGAACTCTTCCTTGAGAATGTGAATGAGCTTCGTGACCAAGTCCTTGCCGTTTGTGTCATCTTCCACAACCACGTGGCTGCTCATGCAGCACATCTTGGTGTCGGCTATGGACCATACGTGGAGATCGTGGATGTTCTTCACGCCCTTCATCCCGAGTATCCTGCGCTCAACTGCGGACACGTCGATATGGCTGGGGACTCCTTCGAGGAGGACGTTCACAGAGTCGCGAACCAGTTTTCCGGAACTGTAGAAGACCAGCACGCCAATCATGATGCTAGCTATGGGGTCGGCCTGGTACCAGCCAGTGAAGAACATAATTATCCCAGCAGAAATAGCCCCTACCGAGCCCAAGGCATCAGCCATCACATGTAAGAACGCGCCCTTGAGATTCAGGCTCGCATTTCTAGATCGTGAGAGAGTTGCTGCAACTAGGCCGTTCGCTACGAGTCCGAGAACCGCGATAATCAGCATATTCAGGCTTTGGACATCTGACGGATATTGGATTCGTTGGATGGCCTCGTAGAACACGAATATCACAACGGCCCAAAGCAATATGCCGTTCAAGAACGCTGAAAGAATCTCGACACGATAATATCCGTAGGTTCTCCTCAAACTTACTGGTCGTTGTGCAAGCCGAACGGCAACCAAGGCATACGCAAGAGCCACAACGTCGGTCAGCATGTGAAATGCGTCAGTTTGGAGAGCCAAGCTGTTTGTTAGAATTCCCCCGACCAATTCAATGACAAAGAAACAGGCGGTTATGCCCACGGCTACCACTAACGCTTTGGTGGTGGAAGCGTGAGAGTGCATGGGCATTAGAGACCTTACTTGAAGTGTATGAACGCCCCGGAGTCCTTGTCAAACTCTTATACCTTGACATTGCCACGAGTAAAGCCGTCAGTGAACAGATGGATCGCTCGAAGAAGCCTGAAGCAAATGGCGCCTGAAAAAGCTACGAAACCGTTCTCAGAGGCAAGCTCGCTACGCATCTACAATACGGACATCTTGGAGATCGATGCGATACAAGACGAGAGTATAGACCTCATCGTGACATCGCCTCCATACGACATCAACATCAAGTACCGGGGCTATGACGACAATCTGCCGTATGATCAGTATCTCGATTTCACCAGGAAGTGGCTGTCGAAGATTCTAGGCTTGGCCAGACCTGACGGGCGCCTGTGCCTGAATATCCCGCTAGACAAGAACAAGGGTGGTCAGCAGAGCGTGTGCGCCGACATCACGACCATCGCGAAGGAAGTTGGATGGAAGTATCACTCAACAATCGTCTGGAATGAGCAAAACATCTCTAGACGCACAGCATGGGGATCGTGGATGAGCGCTTCCGCACCCTATGTGATCGCGCCAGTTGAGACCATATTGGTCATGTACAAAGCTAGGTGGGAGAAGATGCGGAAAGGAGAATCAGATGTCACACGCGATGAGTTCATCCAATGGACGAATGGTGTGTGGAACTTCAGCGGCGAAAGCAAAACCAAGATTGGGCACCCGGCACCGTTCCCCATCGAACTGCCGAAACGATGCATCAAACTGTTCAGCTACAAAGGAGACGTCGTCTTGGACCCATTCCTCGGTAGCGGAACCACACTGATTGCATGCCTGCAGACCAATAGAATTGGAATAGGCGTGGAAATTAATCGAGACTACTGCCGGTTAGCCGAAAAGAGACTAAGAGAGCAGAGCGCCTAGCATAACGAGCTGCCTATCGCGCAACCAATAACGAAGTTGAACGTGGTGGCAGACAAAGAAACAAGAATGGATCCTTGCAGGTCCCTTCGATTTCAATGCTTAGGACGAATACGCTGGGCGTTCCCTGCGGACCAGTAGGAGGCTTCCCACCAGGAGCAACAGTGAGGTCACAGTGACCATTCCGAAGGGAAATTCCGGAACAGGGACTGCCGGGTCCGGTCCCCAGTTACTCCATCCATGGACGTTACAATTGAGTCTTGCTTGGGCTTGAAGATCGCCTGTGACTTTCCCGAGAGAATAGGTCACGGTGAATACGGTTGTTGCCGGTATCGATGTGATGTGGACGACAGCCTGCTCGGTCCATGAAGATCCGTCTGTAGAGGTGCGAACCTGGAAGTCAGTCGGGTGGTGACTCGCCGTGGGCGGATCCGACATTTGCGAGAAATCGAATTGGATAGTGAGAACTGTGTTCCCAGAACCGTCAAGAGAATTCGTTATCTGAGGAGAAGAGTTCCATGCATAGGCGCTTGCGTTGTAAGCCAAGATTACCATAGCAAGAAGCGTCGCGACAACTACCATAGATTTCGCGTTCATTCCAGATCCTCCAAGCAACATGTCGTTCAAACGAGGCACACGAGCTTAAACAGGGAACCAGTTTGAACGTGAACCTATTTCACAGGGAAGCTTTCATTCGTAAGTTCGTCAAGGATGCAGCGCTTTCATGAAGGGCTATTCTGAACATCTATTGTGGTATTCTTTCAGAAAGAGAGGGACCGGTGGAATGAACCGACTTTCGGAGGAGCGAAAGGCCCACGGCGAGCCACACAAGCGTTATCGAAGCTCGTATTACGCTGCCCAACTCTGACGTGAAGAAGAGCTGCAGCTGGAGTTGGGTATGTTCTATGAGTGGCTGAGGCGCTGTTAGGAAGAGCATGCTCGTGGGCGAAGTATGGACCACTGCGAATATCAGCGGGAGCAACCACGTAGATGAAACCCACTTCTTAGACCAGCCCTGCCTAACGGAGGATAAGAGAACAAGGGGAACGACAAAGTTCAGGTTCTGTTCAGATACCCATGATCTGGTGAGAAAGACTCCCAACATCACGGCGAGAGCTGGAAGCACAAGGTCCGTGGATCTGATGGTCCCTCTTCTAATGAGAATGAAGTAGACCAACGCTAGAGAGGGCAACCAGAGGAATCCCAGGAAGCTGAATCCATTTGTGGCGCCGGCTAATCCAAGGAGAAGTAATACGTTCATCGGCGAGAACGCCCCGATTCGGACAAAATGGATGTTCCAGTTATCGATGATGGGTTGGGGACTCCAACCGATCAAGAACGGGAAAAATGAGAGCCCAACAACGGCAGCGACGAACGCAAAATACTCGAACGCACGGAACCAGTTTTCGCGTTTTCTTACGTGCAAGATCAGAAGAGGAAGCAGGACAACAGGGATCAACTTGAATGCAATAGCTCCTCCCAAGGCCAAGGCTGAAAGACGCCGCTTGCCTTGAGTGAGTTCGAAAATGGCGAGCAACATCAGAAGTGCACTGAGCGTATCAAATTGTCCCCAGATGGCTGTAGTGTAGATGACAAATGGGTTGAACAGCATGAAGCGAGTTGCGTTTGCTGACTTGGTTGAATCAGAAGTCGCGCTGAGGATCATTTTTCCGATTAGCAAAGCCAGAAGGATATTGCCGATGACTATGGGGATCTTGATGGCGAAGTTGTACAGGATCAGGTTAGGGACAATATTGTAGCTGACAAGATAGGATAACGCCAATACTAGGCCCCAAGGAGGAGGATAGCCGATGCCTGGAACGGGGTCGGGGAAGAGTGAATTCCCAAAGACGCTGGAAACGCTCGTGAGGACATAGGGCGAATTGCCATGAGCCACCAAGTATCCAGCAGCCATGAACACTCGTCCATCATAGGGGTGTGCCGTGAAGGCGCCGAGCGCGAGTTGAATCCCCGCACTCAGAAGAATCAAGTAACGGATCCTCGACGCTATCACCCGAATGTGCCTATCGAAATCGATCTCTAGCTCAGGCTCCTGAAGGCCAAGTCCGTAAGCGCTTCGAAGGGCGTGCCGAACAATCTGTATCCCCATTTGCCGCCGTGCTTCCTCACTCGGTGTTGAATAGCTGCCTTGGCAATCGCGAACTTCAGTTTGAACTCCGAGAAATCAGAGTCATACAGCAGTGAATGGTCGATCAGTCTCCAACTTGAATACCGCCAATCCCGTTCACGCAGTCTATCCTTGACTTTGTCATAGAGACCGGTCCCGGGAATCGGATACGGAAGGCTGAATGAAGCGTAGTCGAGAGGAAGCCTACTTGCGAACCTAATCGTCCGTAGTATCGTTGAGTCAGTCTCTCCTGGATAGCCGACGATGAAGAATGCGGCGGCCCTCAACTCTGCCTTCGCAGCTGCCTCGACGGCCTTGCGTGCTTGATCGATATCAATTCGTTTGTTCATTTGCCTGAGAATTCCATCGTCGCCGGACTCGATTCCAAAGAATACTCGTTCGCATCCAGCCGCTTTCATCTCCCTCGCCATGTCAACGCTAAAACCGTCGACTCTTGAAAGGCACTCCCACTTCAGTTCAAGGCCTCTGCTCTTGATCTCTCGACAGACATGTAGAACTCTGCTCGGGATTAGTGTGAAGCAATCATCGGAGAACCACACAGAATCGTACCCGAGTTCAGAAATCTGCTCTAGCTCATCGACCACATTTCCTGCGGATCTCGCTCTGAACTGGTTTGAGAAGATAGGTCTGCTACAGAAATCGCAATCAAATGGGCATCCCCGAGTTGTGATAATTGAAGTCTCTTCACGACCGAAACGTCTCCTAAAATACTCCTTGTATTCCGCGTTGTCGAATAGATCTCTTGAGGGAAATGGAATGGAGTCAAGATCATGAATTGGAGGCCGAGCAGGCGTCCGTATGATAGATTCGCTCGTCGTATTCGACTCGTGATCCGTTCTGATACAGATTCCTTTGACCTCAGAGAGCTTTCGTCGTTCAAGCTGTGCTTCTGCGAGTTCGAGCATCGTTTCCTCTCCTTCCCCGATACAGACAGCGTCAAACACCTTCAGGTAGTCTTCGGGGAAGAGTGTGGGAAGCGGGCCTCCGGCAACGAGCAGATCGCAGTCGTCCTTCAACAGTCCGGCCAAGCGAAGTGTGGATGCGCTCATGGAAAACATCGAGTAGACTCCAATGATCGACGGGTTCAGACCCCTGACGGCGCGAAGCACTGAATCTTCTGATTTGAAGGTGCAGTCAACGAGTCCCACGGATAGTCCGTGATTCCTGAGGTGGGACGCGATGTAGCCAAGTCCCAGAGGAGGAAATCTGAATGGAGATCCATCCCGTGGTGGCCGAAAGTATGGATAGACGAGAGCAACGTCAGTCAACTAACACATTCTCCGGCTATCTCTACCAGATACTCCAATTTCTGAGGCAACTCCCCACAAGACAAGTCTAGACCGGACCAAGAAATGCGGTTTCTGACGACCTCTCTTCCCCTCACCATGAGCCACCCGCTTGGCCGGTTTAGTCTGAATCCAACACCGAACACTCGGGAACGCAGACTCGCCCACTCTGCTTGGGTCGTTCGCCAAGGTTCAATTTGTGTGTCATGAAGCCTGATCCCGGTTGAATCCTCATATTCATTGAATAGCCTTCCTCCTTGCTCATTCGCAAAGACGATGTTCTGTAGACCTTCGCGGGACAGTTCGTCGAGAGTGGCCTCGATCTGCAAGCCTCTACCCTTCCTTCGATAAGTAACCGCGACTTGTCCTTTTGAGGGGGACTCTAAGTACTCATTTCTCATCCCAAACAGACTAAGAATGTCCAGCATCACGGTTGCTACGGTTCTGAACCTGTGCAAGACGCGATATCTTTTCTCCAGGGCCTTGAGAAGGCTCGCAAGGGAACTTCCGCGTCGTATTGGCAATCCGCGGAATCTCTTCGAAGCTATCCCATTCATGTCATAGATCTTGATCAGTGTTGGATTCTCGTTGGAATCGTCGAGAAATGTGTCCGCGCTAAGTGAGAATCGCGCACCGTCCTGATACCTGCACACCGGGACACCGATTCCAAGTGCCTCTTCGACAAGTTCTGTACCGTTACAGACAACAATGGCACCCTTGTGAAGTCCTCCTGTCTGAAGAGTGTGTGGTCTAGTGTCAGCGTAGAATCGGAGCGCGAGTCTTGAGGCAAGCCTGAGATCGATTTTTTCGTCAAGCTGGAGTCGTTTCATTAGGCTCATGCTCCAAAAGACCACTGGAATGCATTGCCTCTCTTTGTGGCTGCGAGGCAGTTTCAGTGCAAGTAGTAGTAAACGTAGAAGCCTATTCCGAGAACTACGGTCGAAGTCCACACGATGAAAGCTGACCACATAGTCCATTTCAACTGCAAAGAGCCAATTGTTCTATGGTAAGAGGCACTGATCGCGAGAGCCAGCGCCAAAACGCCCCCTAGAGCATGCAGAGCTGTAATGATCACACCAGACGTGAACGACCTCAACGCCTCGATGTTGAGCACCAAGGATGGGCCCATCCAAAGGATCAGCGCACCAAGCTGGGTGATAATTGCCGATTTCATAAGACGACTATGAGTTTTGAGTTTCGACGCTCTCACAAAGTATGCTCCAGCCAGCAACATGGAAAGCACGACTATTTGGATGACGAGATTCAAGTCTGCCGCGTAGGGTGCATGATTTCCAAGAAAGCCCAATCACGTCACTTGCACCGGGCTTGATTTTGTTGAATTTAAGCCTTCGTTGCTGCCGAGAAATCTCAGCTGTGGCCGGATCTGCTCACGTTAGCGGCCATGCGAACTGCTGAAACGGTATCGTCGTTTTGGTGATGTGTTAGTCCTTGATTGCTTCGAGCAGGCTCACGGCGTTCCAGATCTTCACTCTAGTGTATTGTGGCATGTTCGGATCCTGACTGATATCGTCGAGGATTGATATGGAGTTCGCGGCCCTCACGCCTAAGCTGACGCCCGGCGTCTGAAGTGAATCCATGGCGGTCTTGGCGGCTCGTCTTATGTTTCTAGGGGTCGTTGTGTCTTGGGAAACTTCGTTAAGAACGGCCATGGCTTGTTTTGTTCGTTCCTCGTATTCTTCCTTGCGCTTTGCCTTCGACAATCCCTGCGCCCCGCATCGCTAACTCGCTGATTCACGCATTTTATAGGTCCCGCCCAAAAACCTTCCCTTAGACAGGCGATCTTGGATGGGCGCAGAAGTGAAGCGAATGGCAGATCTCCTCAGATCTGGCGCAACAATGCTGCAAGAAACATGCCCAGTATGCGCAACTCCACTATTCAGGCTCGGAAAAGACACGTTCTGTCCAAAGTGCAATCGTCCCGTCGCGATCGTCAAGTCGGCTGAGGAAGAAGTCAGGCTCGCCAGTCAGCAAGTGCTTGACAACCTTGATCAGGCGATCCTTGAGAAGATCGCTGAACTGAACGCGGCGATCAAGAGCGAGCATGGACTCGCGCCCCTTCGAGAACTTGGAGAAGCCGTCAAGACGTACCTTTCTGCGTTGGAGCAGATCAGAAAGCTCAGATCTGCGTAGCTCACGAACTGTCGTGGATGTCTACGGTATTGACCGGATAGTGCTAGTTCGTGCTAGGTGCCAGCATGTCATTTACCGCTTGGAAGAACTCATCGAGCTTGTCGAGAGGAACCCGAGCGCCACAGGCCTCCGGATGTCCTCCTCCTGAGGCGCCCAGCTTGGGGGCGACTGTTCGAAGGATCCTGTTCATGTCAACCGATCGGTCAATGACACGAAAGGAAATATCCGCAGAGCCACGACGCATGTCCTTGTCGACGTAAGCTCCGATGCTAACGGCCGCAGCGGCAGCAGCATAGGTTGCGCCCTTCCCGGCAGGACCGTTCAAGTCATAGGCAACACCTATCCTCCCAAGCTTCTGAGCACTCTTCTCTACACGTTGCCTGAACGATTCCTCTAGCTCGCTCGCCTTGACCGCATATGCTACGATTCTACTGTCTTCGCAGGGAGGTCTACAGCTAGCTAGGAGATCCACAATCTGCCTATGAAACTCGTGATCGGGTCGCGTAACCTCCAATGCTCCACACAGGAAGCCTGCTTGGAGGAAGACAGAGCGCTTATCCCACCTGTTCAGACGATCGACGCAGAATGGTGTCAGATCCGCATAATCGCCGATTGCACCCATCAGCATAATGCGCTCAGCTTCTCTTCTGAGGCCTGATCCCTGGTGAGTGAACGTCAACTCCGAGGCTGAAACGTCGCCGGCGACAACCTCGACGCTGGACCGCCTTGGGAAGGAGATTGCAGTGTCGGGATGGTGATCGATGTAGAGGACTCTGCCACCCCAGCGAGACAGTCTGCTTACGATCTGTTCCTTCGCAAGTTCGCACAGTGCCAGATCGAGTACGACAAGATCTCTTCGAGTCTCCATCTGATCAAGATCATGCAGCAGACTGCATGGCTTGCTGAAGAATACCCTTGCAGACGGGTTAGTCATCCTCACAATTGCTGCGCTACAGATTCCGTCAGCATCCTCATGCGCTATGATCTGCATTGCCGTTCCCAACTCACCATGCAAGCCTCAAGTATTTCAGGCAGGGTGTTTCTCCGCGATCCGCTTGGCAATTCTTAATTCGCTCGACATCACGCTGTGAGTTGATAGACTTGGCTCACCTCAGCCTCTTCGATCATCCTCTGATCAATGCAGAGTCGGTCGAGAGGCGAACGTATCAAGAGAGGGTAGCCGAGAACGCACTTCGTGCCAACACACTCGTCTCCATACCAACAGGATTGGGGAAATCCCTGATCGCTGCTCTAGTCGCCGCAAAGAGACTAGAACAGTACCCTGCAAGGCACGTGGTGGTGCTGGCGCCGACACGCCCACTAGTCGAACAACACTACAAGACGTTCAAAGGCTTGCTTCGACTTGATCCTGAAGAATTCGCCTGCATAACAGGACAGACCTCCCCGGATGACAGGAGTCAGGCTTGGGCGAAACGCCTAGTCGTCTCAACGCCTCAGGTCTTCGTTAATGATCTCATATCCGGCAAGATCGACTTGGCTGGGATATGTCTCCTCGTTTTCGATGAGGCACATAGAGCTGTCGGCGATTACGCCTACACGTACATCGGAGAGCGATACAGCAAAGTCCCGCATGGCCTCGTGCTTGGACTCACCGCTTCTCCGGGATCAACCAAGGAGGCAATACAGGAAGTCTGCAACCGTCTCAACATCAAACGGATTGAGGCCCGCACGATCTCAGATCAAGACGTGAAACCTTTCGTCGGAGGAATCAAGGTCGACTGGGTCCCCGTGGAACTGCCCCCCGTTTTCCGAGAAGTCAAACGGTTGCTCGATGACTACGTGAAGGACGTGCTGAAGGGAGCCAGAGACTATGGCTATCTGCCCACCGCTGACGCGGACCGAATTCGTCTACGCGATATTCTCGAAGCAAGAGAGAAGATACGCCATGACACAATACATGAGCCGGCTGCAAAGAACCTGCTTCGAAGAATATCGTTCGGCCTGTATTCCTCAATTCATGCGCTCAAGGCGATGGAACTCCTCGAGACACAGGGATTCTCCCCGCTGAAAGCCTACCTTGACAGCTTGCAAGAACGACTGAAGAAGCGAGCAATGCCCTGGCTCAGAGCGTTTCTTGAGGATTCAAGGATCGTAGATATTTCGAGAGTAGCATCGCAGGAAATAGACAAAGGGAACGAGCATCCGAAATTGCAAGTTCTCCTCAAGAGGATCACAGAGACATTTGCGCTCGGTTCGAGGCGCGTCATGGTATTCACCAACTATAGAGCAACCGCAGCTAGGCTTGTTGAAGAGCTGAGCAAGCAGCCAGGCATCTCCGCCGTAAGGCTTGTGGGGCAGCAGACGAAGAGCGCCGACAAGGGCCTTTCTCAGAAGCAGCAGACGATGCTTCTTGAGGACTTCAAGTCAGGCGAATACAATGTCTTGGTCGCCACCCAGATCGGTGAAGAAGGTCTAGACATCGTTGAATGTGACGAGGTCATATTCTACGACACAGTGCCGAGCGCGATCCGATACATTCAGCGGAGGGGAAGGACGGGCAGGAAGGGTCCTGGCAAGGCAACAGTGCTCATGGCCATTGGAACTAGGGATGAGGCATACTATTACATCTCTCGACGAAGAGAAAGGATGATGGCCGTTGCGTTGAAGCAGGTCGCGTCTCAGGCGACCGAAACGGACCTCGACCAGCCTAACTTGGAGGAGTTCCTGAAGGAGGAACCTGTGATAGTGACATCGCAGAAGCCGACGATAATCGTTGACGCGCGTGAACTAGGTTCACCGACTACTAGGGAACTTTCCAAGTACGACATCCTCATCACCCAGGAGACGCTCAGCATAGGCGACTTCGTGATTTCAGACCGAACGGCGATAGAACGAAAGACCGTTGAGGATTTTGTTGCATCTATAATCGATGGGAGATTGTTCGAGCAGATCTCCAACCTCAAGTCAGCGTACGAGATGCCGATCCTGCTGATCGAGGGAGAGGGTTTCCAGACCGCGCGTAACATCGCACCAGAGGCTGTCATGGGGGCACTTGCAAGCATCATCGTAGACTTCGGTGTACCCGTGGTGTGGACTAGAAGCCCCTCTGAGACCGCTCTCCTGCTGCTCTCAATCGCAAGGCGTGAGCAGTCAAAGGGAGAGCGCCGGCCCCGAATAAGAATGGAACGCAAGCCCGACTCACTCGCGCGCGAACAGGAATTCGTTGTGGCAGGTCTGCCGCTAGTCGACACGGTCATCGCAAGGCGGCTGCTGAATGCATTCGGCACAGTGGAGAGGGTCTTCTTGGCATCAGACAAGGAACTTCAAAACGTAGAGGGCATAGGCAAGAAGATCTCTGAGCGGATCAGAAAGTTACTCACAGCCCCATACAGGGAAGACGACACAACCTCCCACGACTAGCCACAGATCGAGCCCCAGCAAAGACATATGGTCTTTGACAACACTAATGCCTCAAGAGCGTCAGTTACCCATGAGCGAACTAAATTCTGTGCTTGAAAAGTACGCAACTATGGTGAATCGACAAATCGAAGAATACATTCCGCGGGCCGGCCAACCCGGCACGCTTCATCAGCCGATGTGGGAACTACTCGATCGTGGAGGAAAGAGGTTCAGGCCAGCCCTCACACTTCTCTTCTGCAAAGTAGTTGGAGGTCAAGAACGAAGAGCCCTTCCAGCCGCAGGCGCAATTGAGATCCTCCACAACATGACGTTGATTCATGACGACATCGAGGACCAGAGCGAACTAAGACGAGGGAAACCGTGCATCCACATAATGTTCGGGCAATCGACAGCAATCAACTCCGGCGACGCGATGCTGATCAAAGTCTTCGAAGCCGCCACAGGCGGATCACTTGACGCGACGACCAAGAACAAGCTCATTCAGCGATTCGCTGACAGGGCGTTCCAGATTACCAAAGGTCAAGCACTGGAATTCGAACTCAATAACCGACAGGACTTCACTGAAGAGGACGTTATCGAAGTGCTCCGGAACAAGACAAGCGCGCTCATTGCTTTGGCCTGTGAGGCGGGCGTGATCGCAGCAGGCGGAAAAAAGAGTCAGCTGTCTGCTGCAACCAAGTTCGGCGAAGCCACAGGCGTGGGCTTTCAGATCGTTGACGATCTATTGAATGTCACTGGTGACGTTCACAAGTACGGGAAGGAGATCGGCGGCGACATCAGAGAAGGCAAGCGGACCATCATGGCCGCACACCTTGTCAAATCCGCCTCGGCAGAAGACAGGGAACGGTTCATGAAAGTGCTCGGAAAGTCGACGATTTCACAAGAAGAGATCGGTGAAGCAATTGACCTGTACAGGAAATACGGATGCTTAGATCACGCGAAGAGCCTAGCAGATAGATACATCGAAGACGGGTTGAGCGCCCTCAAGAGACTCCCGAAATCGAGCGCTAGAGATACCATTGAGGGCCTTGCTCGATTCATGGTTCGAAGGGAAACTTAGATGAAGCGATTGACCCTGGCTGATCAGAAGGTACTACGGTACTCGCTAGGGCCATTCTACGAACCTACTCTTCGAATAGGATCAGGAGAGACCGTTCTTGTCGAGACCGAGGATGCCTTCTCAGGCCAGATCAGGAGTCCACAAGATAGACGGGACACAAAGGCCATGCCTTTCTCGAACCCCGTAGTCGGACCGATCTATGTTGACGGCGCCGAGAAGGGCGACACGCTCGCAGTGAAGATCAAAGATATTCGCCCGAGAATAGGTCAGGGTGCGACACGTATCCCGTCTTGGTGGTGGTACCTGTGCGACCAAGCAAAGTACGCATACCAAGATTTCCTCGGAGTGAATCCTCCGCACGGAACACGCGTCTGCCCGATACGCGACGGCAAGGTGGTCTTTGATGATAAGCACACGCTTCCATATAGTCCAATGATTGGTACGATCGGGACTGCTCCCGAGATCGAATCGATCTCGAGCGAGAAGCCTGGTCCTCATGGAGGAAACATGGACGTGCCGGACATCGCATGTGGAAACACGCTCTACTTGCCGGTCAACATCAGCGGCGCCTACCTCTACATCGGCGATGTTCATGCAACTCAAGGCGACGCGGAACTATGTGGAACGGCAATAGAGATGCCTGCTGAAGTTGAGGCAACTGTCGAGGTGATCAAGAAGAAGCAGATAGGTTGGCCTCGAATCGAGTCCGGAGAATTCATCGCTGCCGTCGCGTGCTCTGGCACCGGCATGCCACTAGACGAGGCGGTGAGAATTGCTTTTGTAGAGTTGATCCGGTGGCTTGAGAGCGAGTACGGTTATGATCGGTGGGACGCGTATCAGCTCTGCACCCAGATCGCGAAGGCTAACCTTGGAAACGTTTGGACGATCATTGCGAAATTCCCGAAGAAGTACCTCTAGATTTCCAGTTCTCGTATCTTCTGTGCGACCAAGTCTAGGATATTCTCACTTACTTTCGTGATCGGTTGGGTTGAATCAACGAGCGTGAGTTCTCCCGCTCGAACCAGTCTCAGGTACTCGTCTCTCACACGCCGTTGAAGTTCCAGCTTCTCCAAGATGCTCTTCTTTCTCCTTATCCTGCTCATACCAGTCTCAGCGGGAACGTCCAAGTAGAGTACGAGGTCTGGTTTCACGGCGAACCGGTTGATCTCGCGAAGCCAATCTGCGTTTACACCTTGGGCGCCTTGATAGGCGAAGGAGGCATACATGTAGCGGTCACACACGACAATCTTTCCGTCAGCGAGCGCAGGGAATATCTCGGACTCTAGGTGCAGGAATCGGTCAGCGGCGAATAGAAGGGCCTCGACCTCCGGCGAAGTCTTCTTCCCATGGAGTATCCTTCGCCGAATCAGTCTGCCTACTGTGCTTAGGCTTGGCTCAGCTGTCGAGTGGACCTTGTAACCCCCGTGTCTCAGCGCAGATTGGAGCGATCTTGCCTGAGTGGTCTTTCCAGAACCATCGCCACCCTCGAGAACTATGAATGCCCCTTTGTGGGGTCTATTCACAACCTGCCGCTCCTGTCGTTTTGAGGTCTCCGCCAAGGTCGTATAGAAAATGGTGTCGGTCGGGCTTCCACTCTCTCAAGTATCCACATGGCAGCTTCTTGCCTTTTAAGGACAAGCAGAGCAGAGAATGGCATACGTATTCTGTGAGACGGAGCAACTTTGAGCGAAAAGGGCTTCTGGGGCTTCATCAAAGATCCGATTTATGGTTACATTAGGCTCACAGAAACCGAGAAGAGAATACTCGACACCGGCCCAGTTCAGCGGCTGAGAAGAATCAGACAGCTTTCTGGGGCCGAGTACGTGTATCCTGCGGCTACGCACACTCGCTTTGAGCATGTGCTGGGAACAATGTACTTGGCTGGAGTCGTGTCTGAGAATCTCCCTGTGAGACTTGATGAAGGTGAGAAGAAGGCCGTGAAGGTTGCCGCATTGCTGCATGATGTGGGTCACGCACCATTCTCACATCTCTTCGAACCGCTACTGCAGAAGTATGTTGGGAAGACCCACGAGGACATGTCCACAAGCATCATCCTCAACTCAGAACTCTCTAAGGTGCTCCAACACGAAGGGCTGGATCCGAATCTCGTCAGCAGACTATGTGTTGGAAGATTCGAGGATCCGAAACGTGCCTATCTTGATCAAATCATTCGGAGCTCAGTGGATGTCGATAAGATGGACTTTGTGCTTCGAGACTCGTACCACACCGGCGCCGGGTACGGTGGTGTCGACATTTTCCGTCTAATCTACACGATGGATGTTCTCAACGGCAACCTGGCCGTGGATGTGACGGCTCTTTCAACACTTGAGAGCTTCATACTGGCGAGGCTGGAATCGTTCAGAACAATCTACTTCCACAAGACTTCACGCGCAGCCCAGTTAATGCTACTGAAGGCTCTGGAGTATGCAAAGGACGATCTCGACATCACCCAGCTTGGCTCTGTTGACGAGTATCTTGCACTCGACGACGATGTCGTGTGGGCTGCACTCCGTAGGAGCGCGAAATCCAGAACGATAGTTGATGACCTTGACCGCCGTAGGCTGCTCAAGTGTGCATACGAGAAGACTTTCTTCGTGAAAGACGAGTTTCTCTCAAGTCTCTTCACGAAGGACACGGTTCGAGTCAAGATGGAGGAGGAGATTGCGCATAAGGCGAAAGTTGCCGTCGAAGATGTCAGCATAGACTTGCCGTCTCTTCCGTCGGTACCATACCACTCGGCAGCAGAACTGGAACCTATGGATATCCCGGTCTTCTACCGGGGCCCAAACGGCGAGAAACTGCCACAGAAGATCTCAGAGGTCTCGAAAATCGTTGACGTGCTGACGGCCTATATGAACATCATTCGAGTCTATACGGATGAACAGTACAGAGATGAGGTTCAAAGAGCCTCGGCAAGCGTGCTCGGAGAATCGGCGCTGTCGAGTCTCGTCTCATACTAGCCGGCCGTCTGGGGCTGCTTCAAGTCGTCTAGCAGTTTCGCGTAGATTCTGAGCGCTTCAGGCTCCTCAATGGATGTGTTCACTGAAACGAGTGCTAGTTTGCCGAAAGATCCAGCTGCCCTTTCGGCGAGCGCTCTGCTCACCATTAGGTACTTGCCACCCAAGAGGACTGATGATCGTCCCACTTTCTCCTCTAAGATCCCTGGCATAGCCAAGGCCACCGTCCCAAGCTTACTAGATCCTTCGTAGAAGAGAATGAGGACAGCATTCTCAAGCTTGACCAAGCTGGCATGAAACGTGACTCCACTGCGCTCGAATTTCTCGTCTATGGATTCCAACGCACGCATGACACTCCACCTTCTCCCATGGGATGTGTGTCTCACTCTTGGATATGTCTACGCCCTTGACCCGTCTCGACCACGGAGTGCAACTTTTGGTCGCTCATCATAATTGGTTCAGAGAATCATAGCAGATGAATCGGTAGTTCGACAGAGCCACGTATCTCTTCGTGACGCGTCCTCTGGAACTATCGACGTTTTCTGTCCACTATCCATACTAACCCGACAATTCCGATGACTATTGCGACGACATAGACGAAGTTGATGATCTGCGAGTACCCGACGAACCTTGGCCCAGAGTTGTCGACTATGACGGTGATGGTCTTGTTGTCGGCTATGCCGTTTGAGTCTTCTGCTCTAATAGTGATTTCATGGGGGCCGTCCGGCAAGGGAGTGGTATCCCAGTCGATCGAGCCGACATAGGCTGACTTTGCACCCAGAGCCCCATATCCATACTCCTTCTGAGTCTCGTTACCGGGGTTCAAGGGCATCCATTCTCCTCCATCAATTCGACACTGCATGGCCAGTACCGTTCCACTCGAAGAGACAGCTGAGGCTGAGA
Organism: uncultured Candidatus Bathyarchaeia archaeon; assembly: GCA_964601325.1. Taxonomy (GTDB): domain Archaea; phylum Thermoproteota; class Bathyarchaeia; order 40CM-2-53-6; family 40CM-2-53-6; genus CAVPLU01. Next base: position 21,986 of record CAZRNA010000001.1, on the reverse strand, counting down.
TGTTCATAACCCCTTTCACCACCGACAAAGCTGTCGGACTATCAATCATCAACGCAACGAACGGCACCCCTAATGAGTACCGATGCACAACCTCCTTCCTGTGATCATGGTAGTAGAACCATTCATGATTACCAGGCAGAGAGTACGTGATTGTACCTAGAACCTCATCCTTGGCCACGAGAGATGAGCCTCTAGATCTCGTCTGCTCTCTCCCTTCTATCGAACGTACCGTAACCCTGGGCTTGTAGAACATCTTGTTCGGGTAGGTTGGGTTCTTCAGCTGAAGCATGACTCTGAACGTGTATTCATGATTAGGTTTGGGATTATCGAGCCCCCAACCTAACCCTCTTCCATCATCCCAAGTCCAGTCAACTTTGGGGAGCGCGGTGGAGAGAATGAAAGCCGCCGAAACACCAGTGCCTTGCTCAAGATATACTTCAGCCTCGATTCGCTGCAGACTCTCACGCGGTGTGACCGACACAACAACTGTCTGGTTCGAAATCTGGGACTCGATTATGCCAGGAATCAAAACTCTTCGAGAGTCGAATCCGGGTGCGAATTTCTCTACGGACTTGCTTCCAAGCGAAATCCCCTGCTCGCCACGAGGAGCTATCGACCCCATCTTCCATGTGTAGAGATAATCGTCTCCCTTCTGAAGAGTTGAGTTGGGATCTGGCCCGAAATATTCAAACCATGTAGAAGGTAATCGGGTCACGACTTCGACAGTGGCGCCGTTCAGGGTGCCGCTCTCCTGGTTCTTCACCGGAACCCACCAATAGAATGTGCCGTTCACCGCTGCATTGGAGAACACGTCCTCGGAGGTTTGGTACTGCACACCTCGAAGGTTATCAACCTCAATCTCTCCTGTTTGAGCAAGTGTTTCGCGTGGCATCTGACCTAACAGAGTGAGGGAACAGAGGATGACGAAGAGAGCGAGTACTTTGACCTGAGTCCTCTTCATCCCGATCTCCCAGTCAGGAAGTCCTGAGTCATGAACAGATCAAGCTTTTGGCGTCATGCCAGATCTTGGCCAAGTCTTCAGCTCTGAGTTGTTGATGAACATCTTCCATACTCCGCTTGCTATCTTGATACCGTTGTATGCCTTGCTCTTGTGTGCGCACTTCTGCCCTGATCAGCAGAGCTCCGACGATAGGTCAATCACCAAGCCTTAAAGGCACAGGGCGTCTGATCGTCCTACTGCAGTCTGGTCTTGACGAGAATGGACCTCCTTGGCTCTCCGATTCTGATCAGGAGTTTTCGTGGCCTGGTTGCAGTCTGTCTGTCCCTCTATGTCTTGCTTCTTTTCCCGTATTTCCCGTTATTCATCGTCGCCATTCTCGTTATCGGCATTTTCATCCTTTCTTTGAAGTATCCAATGGCCGCGCTTGCGACGGGACTGTTTTTGTCGATCCTCCCGGCCTACTACCAGAATACGTTCTTCGGACTAGTCTATGCCTCCCTATGCCTTCTCGTGCTTGCGTTGAATAGAACTTGGCCCTCGCTCTCTCTGGTGGTCTTGGCATGGGCGTTGGCTCTTTCCCCGCTCTCAATCATCGCGTTCGTGCCCCTGATTGTTTGTGGCTTGGTCATTGGATCGAAGGATGGAGCATTGGCTGGAGTGAGTCTAGCGGTTTCTCTCTTCTTGCTAGGCTGGATGAAGGGAACAACGAACTTTGCACTGTTGGTGGTGCCCTACGTCCCTACTGTTCAGCCACCTCAGCCACTGCCGGATCCATGGCTTCCTCTATCATTCATCTATGATTCACGAAGTCCTAGTCCGGCGGCATACGGGCAACTTCAAGCCACGTTGCTCAGGAATCTCATAGACGATGTGACGTTCTACATCGAGACGGCCTGCTGGGGCCTAGCGGGATACGTTACAGGGATGGTCGCCAAGAAGTGGACACGAGCTTACCCGTGGACGGTGGCGACTGCGTTAGGCTTCTTGCCATTGGCCGCTGCCTACACCTATGGATCTTCAATCTTTGTATCGAATTTTGGGTTCGAGATGATGTTTGGATTAGCGTTTGGTCTCTTCGTGACTTTCTCTCTTCAACTCGCAAGAACGGACCTCTCGAGGATGACAGCTCTTCAGAAGGCTAGGGCGGCGCAAACAACGACCGTGGCTCAACCCGTACTCGAGAAGAGAGAGGCCAAGCCGGAATTGGCCTGGGACCAGATAGGAGGCTACAGCCAGCTCAAGCAGGAGATCCACGACTCCGTGCTGATGCCACTACAGAAATCTGATGTTGCAAGAACGTACGGAGCGGAACCCCCTAGAGGAATTCTCCTCTTTGGCCCTCCAGGTTGTGGAAAGACCCTTCTGATGAAAGCCCTCGCACAGACTCTGAAGTCGAATTTCTATTATGTGAAGACTTCTGACATCGTCTCGAAGTGGTACGGGGAAAGCGAGAAGCGAGTCACGGAGGTATTCAAACTCGCGCGATCCACCGCGCCATCGGTCCTATTCTTTGACGAGATCGATTCAATAGCCAAGAAGAGAGACCTGTATGGTTCAGACGATATTACGCCCCGCCTGCTGAGCTTGATGCTCTCTGAAATGGACGGCTTGGAGAAGGAGAAGGCAATGCTCTTGGTCGTGGGCGCCACAAACAAGCCAGAACTTCTAGACGAGGCCATTCTAAGGCCCGGACGTTTCGATAGAGTGATCTACATTGCGCCGCCAGACAAAGAAGCTAGGAAAGCGATCTTCCAAGTACACTGCAAAGACAAACCGATGGCGGCAGATGTGGACTACGACAAGTTGGCTGCCCTATCCGAGAGATTCTCTGGTGCCGACATTCGAAATGCTGTGCAGATGACTGCAGTTGACGTCGCCAAGAGAGCAATGAAAGGAGGAGAAGTCGTACCGATCGGAATGAGTGAACTCGCACAGACCATTCGCACCTACAAGCCCAGCATCACGATCCAAATGCTCGAAGACTACGAGAAGTTGAGGCTAGACTTCGAAAGAAGAACGTCAAGAAAAGAAGAGGAACTGAAGCCTCGAGTGACCTTCGCAGACATCGCAGGATTGGACAACGTCAAGCGGATTATCATGGAGACGATAGAGCTGCCACTCAAACGCCCTGAACTCATGAAGAAATATGGTCTTCAGTCCACGAAGGGCCTGCTTCTCTTCGGACCCCCAGGATGTGGGAAAACGCTGATTGCGAAAGCAGCCGCGGGTTCATTAGAGGCCACTTTTCTGACTACAAGTGGAGGGGAACTTTCTCACAAGTCGGCGGGAGAAATAGCCGCAGCGATAAAAGAGCTCTTCTATAGAGCTCGAGAAAACACTCCCGCGATAGTTTTCATAGACGAGATAGAGAGTCTTGCCTCTTCACGGGAAGCAGGTACACAAGCAGTCAAGCCTATCTCACAACTGCTGATTGAGATGGACGGGATCAAAGATCTGCGAAATGTGATGGTGCTCTCAGCAACAAACAAACCGCATTGGGTCGATGCAGCTTTGCTGCGACCTGGGCGATTTGACAAGATAGTGTACGTTCCCCCGCCCGACCATGAGGCAAGAAGGGCAATATTCCAGATTGAACTGCGTGAATCTCCAATGGCCGACCTCGACTATGACGTCTTAGTAAGGTCAACGGAGGGCTACAGCGGCGCAGACATAGCAGCGATCGTCAGAGAAGCCAAGATGACAGCAGTACGCGATACGGTAAAGGGGATAGAACACGAGAAGATCACAACGCGAGACCTTCAGAACGCCGTCAAGGGAATCAAGCCTTCGATAACCAAGGAATCTATTGAAGAATGTCGGGGATTCCTAGAAACATACGGCGAAAGAGCCTAATGGATCAGGAGACGCCCAAGTTCTTCGCGAACACGGAACAGACAACGCGGATCGCAGTGATCTCAGATATCCACTCTAACTACGATGCCTTGCAAGCGGTTCTGTCAGCAATAGGTGACTATGAAGCCTTGGTGTGCCTCGGCGATCTTGTCGGGTACGGTGCCCAGCCAAACGAAGTCGTATCCGAGATCAGATCGTTGAGACCAATGGCCATCGTAATGGGAAACCATGACTATGCAGTCTCGACTGGCGACACGTCAGGGTTTGTGCAGTATGCAGTGCAAGCTGTCGAATGGACACGCAAGAAGATTTCACCTGAAAACCTACGGTATATCGCGAGCCTGCGCACGAAGACAACTTACGTTGTGGACGGCATCAAGATTGCCCTAGCGCACGGAAGTCCAAGGGATCCTCTCAACGAGTATGTCTACCCGGATACTGCGGAGTTCATTCTCAGGAGTCTGGTCGAAGGCTCCGGAGGGACTATGCTCCTGCTCGGACACACGCACGTCCCCTTCTTTCGTAAGTTTGACTCAATGTTGCTTGGGAATCCTGGCGGTGTCGGTCAACCCAGAGACGGGAACGCGCGGGCAAGTTATGCGATTCTTGAACCATTTGCAGAACCCGAATTCCAGATACACAGAGTCGCCTACGACATCGACGCGGCTGCGAGCAAGATAGTTGCAGCCGGACTTCCAAAACTACTAGCCGACCGACTGCACCTAGGAGTCTGATCTCCGTTTGCTGTCCGCAACGAACTGGTCAAGCTGTCGAAGGCGGTTGCTCGCAAACTTTCTTCTGCATCAAGAAACGTGAAGGGCTACAGAATGCTCGTGATCAGCATTGCTGACCCCGCACCAACTGGAATCGTAAGGTTATCATCAAGGAGTCCGAGAAGCTCGAATAACATCCCACCAATTGAGCCTACCAGCGCAAGATGAGGAGGAACCCAGAGCAACGCGGCCGCAAATGAAACAATCAAGCCGCCAGCGAAACCCTCCAACGTCTTCTGCCTCACATGTATTCGACCGAGCTTTCTGCCAAGGTACGATGCCACCGGGTCGCCCACCGCGACGATGGTGATTGAAGCGTATGCGATGTTCTTCGGAAAAGCGAGCAGAGAGAGAACCACACCAACTGCTAGGTAGATCGGTGCAACGACCAAACGGGGACTTTCGTCCTCACGACTCATTGCCAGTGTGAATCGCGTGATCAATGGGACGTTCTTGGATCTGAGACGTAGTACCTCCGACAGAATGTAAGCAGCGGTCGTAGCTACAAGAGCCACGGCGACTGTGGATTTTGATGTGACCTCCGCGATGAACGGGATCAATAGGGCCGATGCGTGCACGGCTGTTCTGAACCTGCTTGCCAACATGAAGCCGCTCTGTCGATTACTCTTCGAGACGTAGTCTGACAGCGGGCTTTTATCGGTCCTTCGGTGGGGAACCGCGTAGAGCACTGTACGCAGTCTCGAATCGTAATGGCCAGCTTATGAATCCCTGTTCTCCACCTTCCCCCCTTGCGTCATTCTCTTCAAGTCTAGGATTCGGTCGACTTCATCTTTGGGAATACCTTCCTCCAACATTACTTCACGAATCGTCTTGCTCTCGCCTTGGGCCTTTTTCACTATCTGCGCAGCTCGGTCATAGCCAATTGACGGAGCAACGGCGGTTGCTAGTGCATAGCTTCTCTCAGCTAGGTTCTCACATCGGCCACGGTTCGCTTTGATCCCTGCTATGCATTTCTCAGCCAACAGTTTTGCCCCATTTGTCTCGATCGCTATTGATTGGAGCAAGTTGAATGCGATCAGAGGCATCATGACATTCAGTTCGAGCGTTCCGGACTGTCCGGCGACTGTGATCGCCAAGTCGTTCCCGATGACCTGCGCACAAACCATGTTCACAGACTCAGGCACGACAGGATTCACCTTTCCCGGCATGATGCTGGAACCGGGTTGAACCGCGGGAAGCTCGATTTCACCGAGTCCGGTCTCTGGTCCAGAACTGAGCAGCCGAAGGTCATTACAGATCTTCATGAGGCTAACCGCTACTGATCGGAGCGCCCCGCTCGTCTCAACAGCGGCATCACGATTCTGGAGTGCCTCAAACTTGTTCTTGGAAGGACAGAACTGAAGTCCAGTCATCTCGTTAATTCTCTGCACAACAAGCCTTCCGAAATCTGGGTCCGCGTTTAAGCCTGTCCCGACAGCGGTTCCACCGATTGGAAGTTCCAAAAGTGAACTCTTCGCTTTCTCAATTCGCTCTATTCCGTGAGCTATCATGCTAGCGTATCCGCTCAACTCCTGTCCCAACGTCACGGGGACTGCATCCTGCAGGTGTGTCCTTCCGGGCTTCACAACGTCGGAAAACTCGTCAGCCTTCTCCTCAAGGGCCAGAACGAGCTTCTTCAGTGCTGGCAGGAGATCGGCCACAAGCGCCTCTGCAGCTGATATGTGAATTGCTGTCGGGAAGACATCATTTGAGGACTGGCTCATGTTCACATGGTCATTTGGATGAACAACCTGCTTATCGCCTTTAGTGCCACCTAGGAGTTCTATCGAACGATTCGCTATCACCTCGTTCGCATTCATGTTCGTTGACGTTCCAGATCCTGTTTGAAAGACATCAACGATGAATTGCCGGTCCAGTTTTCCATCGGTTACTTCCTGAGCAGCCTGAACGATCGCCTTTCCCTTCTTCTCATCAAGAAGACCCAACTGCATGTTAACGTGGGCCGCGGCCTCCTTGACGATTCCGAGGGCTCTGATGAACCTCCTAGGGAACACCAGTCCGGATATCCGGAAGTTGTCGAGCGCTCTCTGTGTCTGAGCGCCGTAGTATGCGCTTGCCGGCACCGTGACACTTCCCATTGTATCATGTTCAACCCTAGATGACTCGCCCAAGAGAATACGCCACGTACTTTCGCTAGAGGGACGGCTCTTCAATTAAGATTCTGATAGTCAGCCTAAGAGACATGAAGGAGCCCTATGCCACAAGCTCCGAGGATAACATGACCCTGGGCATCAGACGCATCATTCAGGAAGATCACACGGCGATAGTCGAGATGGCGAAGGCACTTCATCAATGGTTCACTGAACTTGGAGTACAACATATTGCAAAAGATCTCCAGACTCAGAAGGGACTGGTTGCATTGGAAGACGAGAGCATGATTGGCTTCGTCACCTACGTCATCACAGCGGGCGAGAAAGTTGCCGAGTTGACTTGGATCGCGGTTCATCCAGGGTCTCACCGGAAAGGGGTCGGTCGCCGTCTCGTGAAGGCCCTTGAGGAGGTCCTCGTGAAGTCAGGTGTCTCAGCGCTCGAAGTGTCTACTGTCGCTGACTCGGTTGAGTACGAGCCCTACGCCAGAACCCGAAGCTTCTATCATGCTCTAGGCTTCTCAGACGTTCGGGTTGACAGGAAATGGTATCCGAGCGGCGATGACAGGCTTCTCCTAAGGAAGCCTCTGACAAAGACGACGGCCCAGCACGAGCACGACTAGCTCCTTGGGGAAGGTTTAATTCCTGATTTGTTCTGCGTTAGCCGCTTGCCGGTTCAAGTGATGTCCAGAGAGTTTAGGCACATCGTCCGTGTCGCAGGTACCGACATAGACGGATCCAAGAAGCTCGTCTACGGTATTACGAGGATTCGCGGAATAGGCCCGAGCTTTGCAGCTGCAGTTGTGAAGGCCGCGGAGCTGAAAGCCGAGATGCGAGTTGGCAACCTCTCAGAAGATGACGTTGACCGCCTAGAGGACGTGGTAACGGATCCTGCGAAATACAACCTTCCATCAAGACTTTTCAATCGCAGGAAGGATCTTGAGACAGGCAGAGATGCACACTTGATCGGCCCCGACCTAGCCTTGAGGACGAAGGCTGACATTGACTTCGTCAAGGAAATACGCACATGGAAAGGTGTGCGGCACTCGCTTGGCCTGAAGGTTCGAGGCCAACGCACCAAGAGCACAGGCCGCAAGGGCCGAGCGGTCGGAGTGAAGAAGAAGGCCGCGATCGAAGCCGCCAGAGCTGCCATAAGAGAAGGAAGGGCTGAGGACAAGAAGTAACAACCGGACAGGGGAACGTGATTTGGGAGATCCAAAGAAGCAGAGAAAGAAGTACGCGACACCACGTCATCCATGGCGTCGAGACCAGCTCGATGTGGAACTCAGACTGATGGGTGAATATGGGCTGAGGAACAAGCGGGAGCTGTGGCGGTACAAGACGATGCTCTCCGAAATGCGTGGAATTGCTCGTTCACTGCTTGCCAAATCTGGCACGGAACGAGAGAAATCCGAGCGGGACTTTCTCTCACGATTAAGAAGGATGGGGCTAGCTGGAGAGACAGCGAGCATCGACGATACCCTCGACCTAGACATCAGGGACCTGCTTGAACGAAGGCTGCAGACGATTGTCTTCCGCGGTGGACTTGCGGGCTCCCCCTCGCAAGCTAGACAACTGATATCACACGGTCACATCGCCATTGGCGGACGCGTAGTCTCAGTTTCAGGATATCTGGTAGCAAAGGCGGATCAGGAGCGAGTGAATTACGCTGGTGCGAGCCCTCTCGCGAAGAGTGAACACCCTGCACGCCAATCCCTCAAAGGGCAACCGGCGGAACCAGCCACGCCTGCGCCCAGCCCCCAGTGAAGGACTGTGTAGCAACTCGCCCACGCGTCGTCTCTACCAAGCCGCAGCGGAATGCTGCAAGAAGAAGGCAGACTGATTGGATCTTGGACTCTTTGTCCAGAACCTTCCAATCGTCCTCCTAGCCGTCGGTTTCGTGTGTCTTGCACCCTTGTTTAGGGGCCCCCTGAAGCCGGTCTCTCGTGTTCTCGTCGTAATTGGATTCTTCCTTGGGGTCCTTGCCCTCGTGCTCGTGTACGTAGTCTTCTCAAGCGGGCACTATGACGTGTTCACACTAGTCATCCTCGGAGTCGCGGGGCTGATGCTCTTCCTAAGGCCAGTCAGGGGAGTCCGTTGGGCCGCGCTGGTGGCTTTGGCTGTAGGCTTGCTGGCATCATACTACGCCTACACCACCTTCCAAGTCACAATGATTGTGCTAATCATAGTGTTCGTCGCGGCGACGCTGCTTCTGTATTTGCTGTTCAAGTTTGCTGAGGATCTGCTCGGAAGTATCGGTGGAATATTGTCATTTGCTCCGATCGCCATCATCATCGGCATCGCATGCATTCTGCAAGCGATTCTCGTTCTGATGGGAACGAGCTTGATAGGTTACATCCCACCAATACATTTCTGGCCGTTTTCATAGGCTTCCGAAGCGTTGAGGCTTCAATCCACGCAGACGACGCATTCCCCAAGCTTGGACGGACCGAGAGTGACCAGAATGCTCGGCATCACTTCAGTTGCGAGAGTAGCTGCTTTCGAATCTTCGCAATCACCGTGTACATGGGATCGACAATCTGCGAGATCTCAACATCGCCTGCGACACTTAGTAACATGTAGGCGTCGTACGCTTCAAGACCATAATCAGCAACGAGCCAATTTACCAGTTCTCGAACAGCAAGCCTAGCGGCATCCTCAAGCGGCCTCGCGGAGCAGACAGTCATTATCTCGCTGGAGGACTCGATTCTCGGCCACTCAATTCTCTTGCCCTTCAACACGTTGAACTTCACTGTCACACGAGCTGGGACTTCCACGCCTGTTCCACAGACTTCGCCATGTCCTTGGGTAGCATGAACGTCGCCTAGCGCAAACAGGGCTCCCTCAACGTTGACCGGCAAGTACAGTCTGTTTCCCACTGTAATTTCCGGTGTGTCCAGATTCCCTCCGTGTCTTGATGGAGTCACGGTCGCAATGGTTTCCGTTGCAGGCGCAACGCCAATCGTTCCGATCATGAGTCGCACTGGCATTTTGATTGATTTGCCTCCCGATGTCGGGAAAGTCACCTCTCCATCCTTGATTTCGCTGAACCTTGATAGAGGAGGAACCTGAGTAAACCAACCTTCCAGGACGCCGAAACCGGGAACGAGAGCTGTGACGCCTCGTTCTCCCACTTCAATGTTGACGATATCTACCGCGAGCGTGTCTCCTGGTTCTGCTCCGTCCACATGAATGGGGCCTGTTACTGGATTTTCGAATATCTCCTGGCCCGACTCTAGCGCTTTCTTCCAGTCGTGTTCTGGTCGTACGGTATCTGCGAAGCAGTCGTAGGCCTCAATCTCGACCGTTTCACCATCCACGACGGAAGCGATTGGTTTGACGTTCGGTCCGAAGACACAGTCGCCTTGCTGCGTCATCCTCTCCGTAGGTTTCTTTGGTATTCTTATCATGCCCACTCGCGGCTCCTAGCGGGTACGTTCCTCAACATCGTTCCACCACTTCTTTCTTGTGCCATCTTTCTCTCGTTTCTTCCACTGTTTGGTCTTCGGCGTCTCTTCGATGGTCTTTCTCAGATCGCTGATTCTTGTCAAGACACTGTTGAGACGTTCTGAATCTAGCTTACCATCTTTCCGGTATTTCTGCGCGAAATGGATGATCTTGTCGAGGTTCGAGTTGGCGTCGTACCAGAATCCCCAATCTTCGGCGAGGACCTGCCCGATGTGTTTGCAATTTGTCTTGCCTGGCCCTTCTTGATCAGAGATTCCGCATGATGCGAATAGGGTGACAAGATCTTTGATGTCTTTTTCATTTATCTCGTGGATCTGGATCTTCTCGAGGACAAGATCAGTCGGTGAAATCGTGACCGGATCCAAGGACAACCTTCCGCCATCAGGGTTCGAGCCGAATTGGATCTCGTGACTGTAACGCAGCTTGTCAAAGAAGACATCTATCGAGTACTTCCCTTCCGGGTGATGGAGTATCGTCCGATCGCGACCATGCATCAAGACAGCGTACTGATCGAGCTTGTAACGGAGCGCGCCCTCAAGGAACTTGTGCAGGTTCGAGCGTTGCTTACTGTACGCAACTAAGTCTATGTCGGTGAAGTTCTTCCCTGCGGAACCTAGTCGGTCTAGTCGATAGAAAAGATCCGCATTCGCGCCGGCCTGAACTCTTACCGCTAGTGCACCTAGGAGGCGAACCGTCAAACCGGCTTCTTGGGCCTGATTCACAATGCGAACTGCATCGTCCAGAATGGCATCATCAGTGGTGCTTGGCATTTCTGCGGTCTCCCCAAACGATTGGAAAACGATTTGTTGCGTCGGCTCACAGATAAGCCTGTTTTCTTAACAAGCTTTATGAAGTCAGACAGCAGCGCAGGCAGGAATGTGATCATACTTGAGCAATGCAGGTTCGGAATCCAGCAAACAACCTCTGGTGTATGCAAGAAGAACTTCAGGATTGATACGACGACTCTCTGCCTGGGACGCCATGATCTATAACGTTGTCTTCATGGCGCCGACGGCGGTGTTCGTCTACGGCATCTGGGCACTGCTCACGTATCCGGGAACAGACCTACCAATCACGGCCATCGTGGGCATATTGATCTCCATACCAATCGGCCTGTTCTACGCAATATACTCCGCCTCCATGCCTCGGTCCGGGGGAGATTACGTCTGGGTTAGTCGAGTCATTCACCCAGCCGTGGGATTCAGTATCAACTTCTTCTTCTTCGTGGCTATTCTCGGAATTGCAGGATCCTACATGCCCTGGTTCACCCAGTATGCGCTAGGGCCGATGCTCGAAGTAGGTGGATACCCAGACCTTGCAGCTGTTGTGGTCACTCCCGAATTCATTTTTGCTTTCTCGGTAGTCTTCTTCATCATCTCGGCAGTGATCATCTCTCGAGGAGCCAAAGCCTCACACAAAGCCTTCTGGGTCTTCTTTGCATTGATTGCCATCGGAGTTGTAGCGTACATCGTTGCGCTGCTGTATGTGGGTCCAGCCGGATTCAAAGCCAACTTCAACGCTCAATCCGGAATGGACTACGATCAGGCTATCTCAATCGCGACAGCAGGCGGATATCCAACCGGCATGGTTTGGTCTGCCACGCTCTTGGGCTTAGCCTTCACCTTCATGAACTTCCTAGGTTTCAACTCGTCCGTGTACATGTCAGGCGAGATAAAGGAAGTCCAGAGGTCACAGCTGATCGCAATACCTGTGAGCGTAGTACTCTTCGGCGCGATAATGTGGGTCATCTATGCCGTAACATACTACACAATGGGTGGACAGTTCATCGGTTCGCTTGCGTTCTTGTTCGGAACAGGTGACGCAGCCTACAAACTCGCATATCCACCGTTCTTCGAGAACCTGTTCAGATTTGCAACTTCCTCGCCCTTGGTCTATGGCGTCGCTCTGTTCGGGTTCGCGATGATGACACTCTCGTCTTCGATGACATACATCTTCGTCTGCGTGCGGCTCCTCTTCGCATGGTCGTTTGATCGAGTCGCCCCAACCTCACTTTCGAAGGTGGATTCACGATACGGATCACCATATATTGCGCTGATAGTCGTGAGCATCGTCACAGTCATCATGACGGCGATCTGGCTGTGGACGCCCTGGACGAGCCTCTTCGCCTACGCTGTCTTCGGCTGGATGATCATGCAAGGAATAGCGTCAATCTCAGGCATGATCTTCCCGTGGAGACGCAAGGACATCTTCGAGGCTTCACCAAAGGTCGTCAAGATGAAGGTCGGACCCGTTCCAGTGATCACTATACTCGGATTCATCACGCTGCTGATATCGATCTGGATCGGATACGCAAGCGTCTCGCCAGCAATGGTGGGAACAATAAACCCCTCCACGATGGAGTTCACAATAGGCCTCTTCATCTTGGGAGCTATCCTCTACTACGTTTCATCGCTCTACCACCGCAAGGGAATCCCACTCGAACTCTCGTTCAAACAACTCCCGCCAGAGTAGGCGAAAGATTTCGCCTACTCCGGCCTCCCGTTTTTCTGCAACCATAGAACAAAGGAGGCCTGCTGAAGACGACTCGCACCAGAATATTCTATGCGACCGACATACACGGGTCTGAGGACTGCTTCAGAAAGTTCCTAGCGGCCGCGAAGGAGTACAAGCCCAACGTGCTGATCTTGGGCGGAGACATAACCGGGAAGATGATAATCCCTATCGTTGCTGAGACGCAATCAGAGTGGACGACTACATTCCTGGGCGAACGCTTGTCTATGCGGAACGAGACGGAGATTCAGGCTGTGGAGAAGAAGATACGTGCCATCGGATACTACACATATCGCGCGCCACGCAAAGAAGCGGAGGAGATACAGACCGACCAACAGAAGGTGGATGCCCTCTTCTCTCGACTGATGAGCGAGTCGGTAGCCAGTTGGATGAAGTTAGCTGAAGAGCGGCTCAAGGTTTCTGGCGTTAAGTGTTACATCTCCCCCGGCAACGATGACACATTCGCAATCGACCCGATCATTCAATCATCCAACTATGTTGTATTTCCGGAAGGAAAGGTCGTCATGATAGACGATCAGCACGAGATGATCAGTTGCGGCTACAGCAACATGACACCTTGGAAATGCCCAAGAGACATACCTGAAGACGAGCTTGCCGGGAAAGTCGCAAGCATGACCTCTCAAGTCCAAGAGATGGAGCGATGCATCTTCAATCTGCACTGTCCGCCATACAACAGCGGACTTGACCAAGCCCCCAAACTAGACAAGGACCTTAATCCTTCCGTTCAGCCTGGAGGGGGATTTGAGATGGCTCCCGCAGGAAGCACCGCCGTCAGAGACGCCATTCAGAAACATCAGCCTCTCTTGGCGCTACACGGTCACATTCATGAGTCAAAGGGCACATTCAAGATCGGTCGGACACTCTGCCTCAATCCAGGCTCGGAATACGCCGAACGTATCCTCCGAGGCGTGCTCTTGGATATCGACGGGAACCGGGTCAAAGACTTCATGTTCACCTCAGGCTGAAGACGAGAAGGATGCTCCACATGACACATTATCACCTTCGCCGCTCCGACAAAGCATTGAACGATCCAAAAGAGATCGAGCAGGTGCTCGCTTCCGTTAGGATCATGACGGTCGCCTGCTGTTCGGGAAACGAACCGTACCTTTTCACAGTGGACTTCGCTTGGGATCCGCGGACACGTCAGCTATGGTTCCATTGCGCAACCGAAGGTCGCAAAATCAAGATTCTCCAAGCTAACCCTCGCGTCTGCGTAACAGTGGTCGAAGACCGGGGCTACATAGATGGCGAATGCGACCACGCCTATCGCTCACTGGTCCTGGAAGGAAAGGCAAGCGTGGTCACAGATCTCTCTGAGAAGCGACGAGCGCTCGAGCTTCTCGCTCGTAAGCACGAACGCCAACCAGAGGCCATCCTCGCTCGCTTCGCAGGCAACGACGAAGCGGTGCACAAAGTCGGGATAGTGCGAATCTCTGTTGAGTCGACTAGCGGAAAGCAAGGTCCAGCGCCGCAAAAATGAGATCTGAATCCAGTTCTACCCGCGGCCTTCCCGTCGTATCACAGCTGAGTGGTTGCACCGGCCATGCACAGAGCGAGCGCGGAATGCTCTGCGAAGGCACGGGCAGATGCAAACCATAAATGAACTGGCCCTGATAGGTAGACTGGCAGTGGTCGCAACATGAGCGATGATGTCCGGGTTGAGCATGCCACGGCGGCGGAGTTTGCGGCTAGACGCTATCTTGAGTCGCAATACCCGGGCAAGCCCGTCGAGGTCAAGTTCAGCAAGATCTGGTTCGTCGGCGGAAAAGGAAAGGATGTCTGGGAAGTAGAAGGCATCCTATCGATGAGGAAAGCAGGGATTCTAAAGGATCGCAAGTCGTTTCGCTTCCAGATTGACGCGGAGACGGGCGACGTAATAGGCTACGAGAACGTACCCAAGCGATAGTTTCAATTCCATCATGGTCTCAGTCATCACGATGTTGAACTCGCGAGCGAATGTGGCCGAGTCTGGGATCGTAGAAATAGCTTGACTCTGCTGCGTCTACAAGGAACCCCCTAACGCCCCTTTGCGACCCTTTGTCGACGCACGACGACGGTCCTGCGCGACGGGGATGCGTGACAAAAAGGATAGAGGGATGCTAGGGGAAGATTTCGATGGCACGGGGTCTCCCATGGAAGAGCAAGAGCAGATGGTTTGCCCATCCTGCGGGCTGCGGGAGCTTCACGAAGACGCCCCAGGCCTGAAGCGGTGCCACGCGTGTGGTCATATCGAGACCGACGGTTCACTACCTGGGGACTATTTAGGACGGAACCCACTTGCCTGAAGAAGAGGCGAGTCCCACTTCCTTGTGTGACTCGCAGGCCTGTAGCCATTGAATTGAGCTGTGCAAGCCATATGCAGAGAGCTTCTAGGATGAGAAGACTGACGGTTGTTCGGCCTAGGTGGCCAAGGTCTGTTCTCTCCCATGGCGCGGTAATTGGGTCGTTATCTAAACCAAACTTCGGCAGATTGGAGAACGCGGGCAAGTGGCCTTCTAGCTGCGCATCTTCCTGCGCGCGAGCAGGGATACCACCAACGCGATCGCTGTGACTATTGCAGCCAAAAGAATCAACCAGCTTGACTCAGGTCCGCTTCCTAGGAATATCGGAATCGGTCCGATCAGAATCACCGCGCCACCGCTCGCGATGCCATGGCCCTGTGTGGAAGAAGCGATCATCATCACGACCATGCCAATGAATATCAGCGCGAAACTAGCAAGAAAGATCCAAGAGAGCCCCGCGGGAAAGGCGCTCCTGAATTCCGGTGCCTCCCTCTGTGCGCTCGTTTCGCAAGTTACGCAGAGCCACTGTTTCTGTCGGAAGTCTTGCAAGCACACTCGCCTGCCACACCTACTGCACACGAAACGTGCTTCCTGGTTCCCACAGATCTCGCAGCGTTGAGACAAACATCTACCTCCACACAACCGGGAGCAATGAAAAGAGCAGTAGCACAATCATCAAGACGATGCCGAGCAATATCAGGATCCGAGCGGACTCCTTGTCAGTCCCGAAGACTATTGGTACCGGGCCTATCATCACAACTCCCCCGCCGCGGACTTTCCCGGTTCCTCTCGCTGATCTCATAATCGCGATGAAGATCGCAACTATTGCCAGCGCGACCCCGGCGAGGCCTAGAAGTAGTCCGATGTTGAAGAAGAAGCTGTCCGCCAATTCCGCTCCGGGCTTGACAGCTCCAAGAGCTGATATAGGCTTTCCTCGACCAGTTCAGCGTGCTATTCGATGATCTCCCAAGATGGCTGATACTTGTCCAGCTCCGACAGACTGTAGTCGTCGAGAGGATGCTCGCGTTCCGGTATGTCAACAGATTTGGCTTCGCCGCACAGCTCTGTGGAGAAGTATCTCTGGCCTGTATCGTTGATCATCGTCACGATAGCGCGAAGCTTGGGGTGTTTCCGCGCGATCTTCACCGCCGCTGCAACGTTGCATCCAGATGAGATTCCGCAGAAGATGCCTTCGGTTGTTGAGAGCCGACGTGCCATGTTGAGTGCTTCCTCTGAGCTCGTTGTAACGACGCCGGTCATCAGCTTGAGGTGCAAGTTCCGTGGAACAAATCCGTCGCCTATCCCTTCGATCTTGTGGGTTCCCCACCTTCGCTTTGCGAGGATAGGTGCCTCAGCAGGCTCGACCGCGTAAAGTAGCACTTTGCGGTTCCGCTTTCGTAGGAATTTTCCTACGCCAGTAAGCGTCCCGCCGGTTCCTTGCGAGGCCACGAAACAATCCACTTTCCCCTTCGTCTGCTCCCAGATTTCCGGTCCAGTCGTCTTGTAGTGAGCGCTGACATTGTCAGGGTTTGCGAACTGAGCGGGTTCCCAGTACTTGCCGGGATTGTCTCGTTTGAGTTCCTCGATCTTCTTGATGCAGAGGTCAACGTCGCTCTCCGCGCCAGGTGTGTTGACTATCGTTGCGCCGTACGCTCGAATCAGTTTCATCCGTTCTTGGCTCATACCTGACGGAAGGACAATCGTTGCCGGGTAGCCGAGCAATTTTGCGACAAACGCGCAGGCGATACCTGCGTTCCCTGTTGATGCCTCAAGTATCTCCATGCCGGGTTTAAGGTCGCGTCGCGCGATTGCGCGTGTGATCATCTCGTGGTAGATTCTGTCCTTGAGGCTCCCGGTTGGATTCATGTACTCAAGTTTAGCGAGGATCTTGGTCGTGATCCTCTCCGCCTTGCAGATCCTTCTGAGTTCAACGAGTGGCGTTCTTCCGATGCAGTCGAACACACTCTCCTGTACGTACCCTGTGCGATTCCATTGGACGGGCATCTTTTGAAACCTAAGGAAGGGTGCTTCAGCTCGATTGATTAGTTTTCTGATTGTTGAGCAAGATAGCCGGGATTCGCCGATTCGTGTGCACTCGCGTTAGCGGGACGGGGAAGTTCTGCAACGGACAGTCGTCTTTCTGTGCTGTAGGGCTAACCTGTTGGTGCTTTGGCTCTAGGACTGGTCGAGTTGATCCAGTCCTTTGAGCAGCCTTTCGACTTCTTCCGGCGTATTGTAGTGTACGAGGCTGATCCGTATCATGGTCGGGACATCGTAGACTTCAGGAACCCTCGAATAGAAGTTGTCGGCACGCAGAGCGATACCGTGCTTCGTCCAAAGGTGTTCCACCACTGCTTGATCCGACGTGTTCTGGAATCTGAATGAGAAGGTCGGATCTCGCTCCTCCAGACGCTTCGGCTCCGCAGGTCCGTAGAGCTTCATGTGCCGCATTTGGAGCAGTCCCGGGGCATTCCCTTGTCCCTCCAGTACTGCCTTGGACAGGTCTCGGCCATATTCCTCGATAGCGTGCATCGCGACTTTCAGGGATCGTGCGCGGTCTGAATGAACGTTGGCATCTCTCTTCTGTTTCGTGTCGATTTGTCCGGCAAGCCAGACCAAATGGTCTGTCACGCCTTTTATGCCAGCAAACTTCGCTTGGTCGCGAGTGCCCCACTCCCAGTTGTGAGGTGGCTCATTTGGTGCTGGGGCGACTTTGTATGGCTTGAGTGCCTTGAGAAGATGTTCCTTTCCGTAGAGAAAGCTTCCATGTGAGCTGAAGATCTTGTATCCGGAGAAGACCAGGAAGTCACAGTCGATGGCTTGTACGTCCATCGGACCATGAGCGATGTGATGTACTGCGTCCACCACGAAGTAAGCATTCGTTGCTCCTGCAATCTTCCTCACCTCATCCAGTTCGGTCTTGGTGCCAAGCGCGTTCGATGCGGCTGTGACCGTTACCACTTTCGTTTTGTCGTCTACTAGGGTCTTGAGGTGATCGAGGTCGAGCGTCCCATCTTTCTTGTTGAGGCGAGCAAATCTCACCTCGCTGATGGCCCCTCTCTTCTGCAGTTCGATCCACGGGCTGAGGTTTGCGTAGTGTTCATAATCCGTTGTCACGACATTCTCTTTTCCCGTGAAGTCCCTTGCGATGGCGTAGCTTAGGCTGAAGAACAGGCTCGTAGCGGACTCGCCTGAGACGATCGTACTGTGGGATGGTGCGTTCAATAGTTCCGCGACAGCCTTCTTGCCTTCAAGTATCGTCGCTTCCGCGTCCTTTGATTCATGAAAGATCGCCTCAATGTTGGCGCTGCAATCGATTCGTGCCGCGGCCTCAGCTCTGGCTGCTCTTCCCACAACAAGCGTCCCAGTGCCATTGTCCATGAATGCTCTTCTTCGACCTCGTGCGTCAGAAGCAGCCCTCGGGAACTCAGCCCGGATTCTCTTCAACAGGGCCTTGTCAAATATCATGTGTTATCCGACGTACCCCTTTGGTCGTCTTCTTCACATTTATCGTTGACGCAACTGGGAGAGCTCGCGCGGTTGGTCTCACGATTGTACTGTCGGCTCCACGTCGAGTCCCGACGTGAGTGAGAAGGATTTCCGTACCGTGAAGAACGCGCAAGTCATGCTCGCAGAAGAAGTAAACTGGAAAAAAAGAAAGAAAAAAAGAGAAATGAGTGAAGGCTTAGGTTGCTGTAAGGTAGATGGTGCTGTAGTCGAGGCCTCCGTTCGGTGCGAGGACGACATTGTTGTATATGCCGTGGACGTTTGACCTGTAGACGTAGTAGCCTGTGAATTGTCCAAGCCAAGCGTAGGGTGCATCGTCGTACATTGTCTTCGTGATCTCGTTGTACATCGCGATCCGTTTCGTGGCATCTGTCTCATACGGGGCTTTCTGGTAGAGTTCGGTCACTTTCGGGTTGCTGTAGTAGGCTGGGTTCCAGCCGACTGGTGGGAAGTCAGGGTTAGCGAACGGCACGACGAAGTCATCAGGGGACAGGTAGTCAGCGTACCATTCAGTCCAACCCATCTCAGGAACGTTGCTAGGTCCTGAGAGGATCTTGTCAATGTACGTTGCGAAAGAGACTCCGAGCAAGTTGACGTTGATTCCTACGTTAGACAGATCTTGCTGGATCTGCTGGGCAATCAGCGCGACGGAAGCATCTCGTGAGTAGTAGAGATATGTCACGGTCGGTAGTCCTTGCCCTTCAGGGTAGCCTGCTTGGACAAGTAGTTGCTTTGCAAGCTCCGGATCGTACGTGTATGGTTGGCTGTTCTCATCGTAGCCTTCCAAACCGTGCGCGAAGGGTCCTACGTAGCTAACGGTTAGGTTCTTGTTGATTCCTGACCTGATGGCGTCATAGTTGATGGCGTGAATCGCGGCCTTCCTCACCAATGCGTTGTCGAACGGAGGAGCCTTCGTGTTCATGTAGACGAAGTCGATATGCTGCGTTACTCCTATGCTTTGAACAACTATTCCTTGAACGCCTTGAACGTCTGGGACGTGATTGACGTCAACGACTGCTATCTGTGCAAATCCGCTCTTTAGGTCAAGTAATCGGGTTTGCACGGAGGTCTTGTAGTACATGATCACCTTCTCCAGCTTGGTAGGTGTTCCCCAATACTGGGGATTCCGCGCAAGCGTAAGGTGGTCTCCCTTTATCCATTCCTGCAGGACAAAGGGGGCCGTCCCTGCTACGTTCGAGTCCATCCACGCGTTGGTGGAGTTTGCAGTGACGCCGCCGTGAGCATCCACGACATTGGGATTCACCATAGATGCGGTCACAGTTGCCAGAGTCGCAAGAAACGCCGTGTAAGGCTGAGTCAAGTGGAACTCGACTGTGGATTTGTCGACGACCTTGACGCTTTCTAGATTGAGGGACTGCGAGAGAATCCAGGACGGTGGTTGGTTCATCCTGATTACGCGCTCCACTGAATACTTGACCGCGTCTGCATCGAACGCGTCGCCGTTGCTGAATTTCACGCCTTCTCTAAGTTTGAACGTGTAAAGCAATCCGTCAGGGCTGGAAGTCCACGACGCAGCAAGTACACCGACGAACTTCGATGGATCTGCCTTGTCGTAAGTGATCAGTGGCTCGTACAGGTTGGCGATGACTTCCCAGCCAGCGTACTCGTAATCGAAGGCGGGATCGAGACTCTGCAATTCGTTTGCCTTGTCGACCACAAGAGTGGTCGGTCCAGCGGTTGGCGCCGGGGCGCTCATGTTGAGCGCAAGATACCCACCCACCGCGGCCACGACTATAACCACTATGACTGCTATGACTGCAGTTGTTCTCGAAATGGCTCTTGTGGAGAATCTTCTGGATCTTTGCATTTCATAATCAACTCTTTCCAATTTTCTAGACCAAGATATGTAGGTGCCATCTTGAAAGCGGCAAGTTGTATTAAGAAGTTTGTGCGGAAACCCGAGTCACGTTCTATCCCTGGCAGTAATCTGATGGGTCTTCTGTTGTACCCAGTAGACGCTGAACATTCTGGCTGACAGGCAGGTTGAGCGATGTAGAAGACATATAGACTAGGTTCGAGATGACATGGGCTCTTGACTTCATACGGAAATGACGCTCATGGGTCTCTTCAGGTTCTGCGTAAAGAGGCTGGCGTCGCTTGTTCCGGTTCTAGTCGGAGTCACGATCCTGACTTTTCTGATTGCGAGAGTCGTCGTTCCAAATCCGGCTAGGGCTTGGGCTGGGCTGAAAGCAAGCCAAGCAACGGTACAGGCAATCGCGATGCGGTATCACCTGAACGATCCGCTGTATGTCCAGTACTACTACTACATGAGAGATCTCCTGTCAGGGGACTGGGGTATCTCACCTGTCACTGGCCAGCCTGTTCTCGAAAACATCTCAGCATTCTTCCCTGCTACCCTTGAACTCGCGATAGTGGCGATAATCATCGCAGCGACTCTGGGAATACCTCTCGGTGTCTATGCAGCAGTAAAGCAGGACAAACCAGTGGATCATGCGGTTCGATTATTCGCTCTTGGTACCTACTGCCTTCCACCGTTTCTGATGGCTCTCGTGATGCAGTTGGTCGTATTCTATTGGCTCAGACTCCTGCCTTCCGGAGGTAGGCTTTCACCTTTCATTCAGGCACCTCCACGCATCACCGGACTGCTGATCCTAGACAGCATCTTGACCGGCAACGTTCAGAGTCTTGGGAGCAGTCTTATTCACATACTACTGCCAGCCACCGCGCTTGCGCTCCTCACTTTCGGTCTCATCACAAGACTCACACGTTCCAACATGCTGGAGATCCTAAGACAGGATTATGTACGAACAGCTCGCGCCAAGGGTCTTAACGAGCGAGTTGTCGTTTTCAAACACGCCCTGCGCAACGGTCTAATCTCAATCGTGACTGTGCTTGCACTGCTGTTTGCCTGGATGCTTTCTGGGGCGATCGTGATAGAGTACATATTCAACTGGCCGGGAATTGGACGATATGCTGTTCAGTCTATCCTAGCTCTTGACCTACCAGCGGTCATGGGCACGACGCTCGTGTTTACGCTATGTGTAGTTCTAGTGAATCTCGTGGCTGACATAGGGTACGCAGTACTGGATCCACGAATCAGGCTGGACTGATGAATCGATGAGCCTCCTCGACAAGAACGAACTGAGACTGACCGGAAGATATCTGCTAAGAAACAAGCTGTCGCTTGCGGGTGGAATAGTAGCGGGCGTCTACCTTGTCTTGGCAGTTCTTGTGACATTGACAGGCGATCTTCTACTTCCTCACGATCCATTTGTGCAAAACTATGCCCAAGCGCTGATGCCTCCGAGCATTACGCACTTGTTTGGAACCGACGACCTCGGACGAGACATCTTCAGCCGAGTAATCGCGGGCACTCCATTCGACGCTCAGATAGCCTTCGTTGTAGTGTTGATTTCGCTCGCCTTGGGCGGCAGCATCGGAGCCTTCGCGGGTTATCTTGGCGGGAGAGCAGAAGAGATCATGATGCGTGTCACAGACATATTCCTCTCATTTCCGGCAC